>DASXCX010000298.1:0-30265 GCA_036490955.1 Allostellaceae bacterium
TCATATTTTTGCATAGCGGTCCTGTCAACTCCTCATTTTGCAATGCGGCATATTTATATGATTGTCGACATGTGATCTTCGTGAGTTGGTAGGAGACGGAAAATGGACGGGATGGTCGGACGGATTGCGATCGCGGATGCCGCGAAACCGCGGCAAAAGCTCAGTCCCAAGAAGGTGGCGATTGGTGCCTTCGCGCTTTTGTTGGCGGCCGGAGCGGCCTGGTACGGCGACAAATGGTGGACGGTCGGACGCTTCGTCGAGAGCACCGACGATGCCTATGTCGGCGGCGACATCACCATCATCGCTCCCAAAGTCTCGGGTATCATCGCCAAGATCGCGGTTGCCGACAATCAGCCCGTCCACGCCGGCGACCTGTTGCTGAGCCTTGACGACCGCGACCAACGCGCCGCTCTTGCCAAGGCCGAGGCCGCGGTCGAGGCTCAGCAGGCGTCGCTCGCCAATCTCGACGCGCATCGCCAACTGCAAGATGCGGTCGTCTCCCAGGCCCAGGCCGCGATTCTCGCCGCGAGTGCCGCGGAAACCCGCGACCGCGCCGATCAAGAGCGGTTCCGCATCCTTTCGGCGTCGTCGGTCGCGTCGGTTCAATCGTTCCAGCACGCCGATGCGGCTTTCAAAGCCTCGCAGGCGGCAACCCCAGCAAGCGCGCGCCGCTTTCGACGCGGCGCAGCGGCAACTCGATGTGATCGCGTCGGAGAAGCGCCAGGTCAACGCCGCGCTCGCCGGCGCCATCGCCGATCGCGATGCCGCGAAGCTCAATCTGAGCTACACCGAATTACGTGCGCCGATCGACGGCACGATTGGCAATCGGACCGCCCGAGCCGGCAGCTACGCCACGGTCGGCGCACAGCTTCTGTCGATCATCCCGGCGCGGGGCAAGATCGTGCAACGCGTGCCGGTTCGCATCGCGCTCGACGGCGACGCGACGGCGCTCGATCCACTGCGTCCCGGCCTATCGGTCAGCGTTGATGTCGATGAGCATCGCGCGGAGTAATCGCCATGGCCATATCCGCCGCAACGGCCCCTGTGTCGCCCGCCGATCTGCCGCTCGGCGAGAAGGTGCTGGCGTTCAGCATCATGTGTATCGGTTTCTTCATCGCGTTGCTCGATATTCAAATCGTCTCCGCCTCACTGCAAGACATCGGCGGCGGCTTATCGGCCGGTCCCGATGAAGTCGCCTGGGTGCAGACCAGCTATCTGATTGCCGAGATCGTCGTGATCCCGCTCTCGGGCTGGTTGTCACGCGTGATATCGACGCGCTGGCTCTTCGCCGCGTCCGCTGCCGGTTTCACGCTGACCAGCCTCGCCTGCGGCTGGGCCTGGGATATTCAGAGCATGATCGTGTTTCGCGCGCTGCAGGGCTTCCTTGGCGGCTCAATGATCCCGACCGCGTTCACCACTGCTTTCCTCTATTTCAATCGCCAGCAAATCGTCGTCGCGGCGGCGGTCGTCGGCGGCATCTCGTCGCTGGCACCGACCTTGGGTCCGACGGTCGGCGGCTTTATCACCGATCATTATTCCTGGCACTGGCTGTTCTTTATCAATTTGATACCCGGCGCTTTCATCTCGATCGCCGTGCCGCTGCTGGTGAAGGTCGATCGGCCGAACCTCGCGCTGCTGCGCGGCGCCGACTATCTCGGCATGGTGTTGATGGCACTCTTCCTCGGCTGCCTCGAATACACGCTCGAGGAAGGCCCGCGCTGGGATTGGTTCGGCGACACGACGATCCGAACCACCGCGTGGATATCGGCTCTAGCCGGTATCGGATTCATCTACCGCTGCCTGAGCTACGATCAACCAGTCGTCGATCTGCGCGCGCTGAAGAATCTCAACTTCGCGCTCGGTTGCTTTCTCTCTTTCGTTTCGGGCGTCGGTATCTTCGCGACGATCTATCTGACGCCTGTCTTCCTGGCGCGCGTCCGCGGCTTCAGCGCATCCGAAATCGGGTTGACCCTCCTCCTTTTCGCTGACGCTTGCCGCGCATATCTCGTGCCGACGCTATGTCTGCGCCTATCTTTTGCCGCCGAACTGCGTGTGATAGGATTGTTCATGCGTATTTTCCGCCTGTTGACGGCTCTCGGCCTCATCGCCGCGACGATCGGCCCGGCGCACGCGGCCGATCCGTTCTATCTCGGCAATTGGAAATTCACTTCGGCCGTGATCGCGCCTTGGGCGTCGCCGGCGGCGCGCCAGCCGAATCGGGCGGAGCGCGACTCGCTCCTCGGCAAGGTCGTGTCGATCAAGCCGACGGAAATAGCCGGCCCGCGCGTTTTCTTCTGCCAACGCCCGCGCTACGAGCTGAAGGAATATCCGGCTGCCGATCTGTTCGAGGGCGCGTTCGGCGAGATGCGCGAGCGCGATCCCGCGACCGATCCCGGCAAGCTCGCGGCGCGGCTTGGCTTCAAAGGCACTTCCTTCACGACGCTCGAGACGGGCTGCGAATTCGATTGGCACTTCGTCGATCGGACAACGGTGAAGGTCGGCCTCAACGACTGGGTCTATACGCTGAAGAAGCAGTAGCGCCGCTTCAGGCAACCGGCGCCCAGAGCACGTCGTCGATATGCGTCGCGCCCGAGGCGAGCATCACGAGCCGGTCGAAGCCCAAAGCGATCCCTGCGCTCTCCGGCATGCCGTGAACGAGCGCGGCGAGGAAATCCTCGTCGATCGGATAGGTCTCGCCATAGAGCGCACGTTTCTTCGCTTGGTCGGCTTCGAAGCGCCGGCGCTGCTCGACCGGATCGGTCAGCTCGCCGAAAGCATTGGCGAGCTCGAGGCCGCAGACATAAAGCTCGAACCGCTCGCAGAGCGCCGGGTCGCTCGCTTTGGGCCGCGCCAGCGCCGCCATCGTGATCGGATAGTCGTAGAGCACCGTCGGCGCGCCGATGCCGAGCTTGGGCTCGACCGCGGCGAGGAAGATGCGGAAGAACAGATCTTCCCAGCTATCGCCGTGATGCGGCGCGATGCCCAGCGGCCGCGCGGCCGCCGCGAGCGCGTCGCGATTTTCGACCGTTGTCAAAATATCGATGCCGCAATGCCGGCCGAAGGCTTCGGCGACGGTCACGCGCTCCCAGGCCGCATGCGGATCGCAGACCCGGCCCCGCCACGTCATCAGCCGCGCGCCGGCCGCGCGCAGCAGCGCCTCGCAATCGGCGACGAGGTCGAGATAGCCAGCGCCGGCGCGATACCATTCGAGCATCGAAAATTCGGGCGAATGCGTCGCGCCGCGCTCGGCGTTCCGGAAGCAATGCGTCAGCTGAAAGATGCGCGGCATCCCGGCCACCAACAGCTTTTTCATCGCGAATTCGGGCGAAGTATGAAGGAAGCGCGGTGCGGCTTCTTCGCCGGGGCGTTCCAGCAGCGTTGTAAACGCCTTGAGATGCGGCTCCAGCCCCGGACTCACTTGCAGCGCCGGAGTCTCGACCTCGGCAAAGCCGCGCGACGCGAATACCTCACGCATCGCCTTCAGGACGCGCCCGCGCGCCTCGAGATGGGGCCGGCGACGCGCCAGAGCATCGGGCCGCCACCACGCGCTCTCGATCATGCAGAACACCCCTTTCATAAGCCCGGTCGAACTGCTAGGAACCTGCGCCAAATCCCATGACCGCCGCAACTGCCGCGCCAAAGGAAGCGCCATGAAGATTAATGCCATCGATATCAGGCCCGGTTTCGTCCTCGAGAACGGAGGCAAACTGATGCTCGTGCTGAAACGCGAAATCGTGCAGCCGGGCAAGGGCGGCGCCTTCACGCAGATCGAAATGCGCGACATCAAGACCGGCACGAAGACAATCGAGCGCTACCGCACGCAGGAGACCGTTGAGCGCGCCCAGCTCGAGGAAAAAGAGATGCAGTTCCTCTATATGGACGGCAACCAAGCGACGTTCATGGATAGCGAGACCTTTGAGCAGACGACGGTTGATCGCGAGTTGATCGGTGAAGCCGCCGACTTCCTGCAAGAGAATATGATCTGCACGGTTCAGACCCATGAAGGCACGCCGCTCTCGGTCACTTTGCCGCAAAGCGTTACCCTCGAAGTCGTCGAGGCCGATCCAGTGGTGAAGGGTCAGACCGCGTCTTCGTCCTACAAGCCCGGCAAGCTCGAGAACGGTCGCCGCGTGATGATCCCGCCGCATATCGGCGCCGGCACGCGTATCGTCGTCAACACGGCCGACGGCACCTACATCGAACGCGCGAAAGACTGATCCACATCCAATGGTGGGACCGCGGCGCTCTGCGCTGATCAATGTGATGGCGGGGGCCGCGCTCAAAGCGGCGAAAGGCCTCATCCGCGATTTCGGCGAGGTCGAGCAGCTTCAGGTTTCGATCAAGGGCCCGGGCGAATTCGTCACCGCGGCCGATCTAAAAGCCGAGAAAATCCTGCGTGCCGAGCTCTCGAAGGGGCGGCCGGGCTACGGCTTTCTCCTCGAAGAGGGCGGCATCGTGCGCGGTAGCGATGAGCATCACCGCTGGATCGTCGATCCGCTCGACGGCACGACGAATTTCCTCCACGGCATTCCGCAATGGGCGATCTCGATCGCACTCGAACGTGACGGGGAGATCGTCGCCGGCTTGGTCTATGAGCCGATCCGCGACGAGGCTTTCTGGGCCGAGAAAGGCGTCGGCGCCTATGTGAACGACCGGCGCCTGCGCGTCTCGGCGCGCCGCCAGCTCGGCGACGCCGTCATCGGCACGGGCATCCCGTTCCGCGAGCGCGGCGACCATCCGGCCTATCTCAAAACCCTCGCCGCGGTTATGGCCGCGACCAGCGGCGTACGCCGCCCCGGCTCGGCCGCGCTCGATCTCGCTTATGTCGCCGCAGGTCGTTTCGACGGATTTTGGGAATTCGGCCTGCAGCCATGGGATATCGCCGCCGGAATCCTTTTGGTGCGGGAAGCCGGCGGCTATGTCACCGACACGGACGGCGGCCCCGACATGCTGAAAAGCGGCAATGTGCTCGCCGCGAATGACCATTTGCATGTGCCTTTGGCGAAGCTGGTCAAAGGAGCGCTTCAATCGCCCGCGCTAACGTGATGGTGGCGACAAACCCCCTCTTTGGGGTAGGCTACGACGTCTTTGTTGGCGTTCGATGGGATTCTGTTTGATGGCCTTCCGCCTTCCGCGGCGCCTGAGATTTGGCTGCAAGCGGCCATTTGGCCGCCGCTGGAATGTGGTCGCGCTGATTGGACTGAGCGCCCTGCTTATATCTTCCGCCACGGCGCAGATCGCCACGGCCGGTCAAAGCGATTCGGCTGTCAGCGTCGATTACAGCGTGCTCGAGCGACTCGGCCCGCCCCCTGTTCCGGGCCGGCTTCTGTTGGCCGAGAACACTTCCGCCGGCGCGATCAAGCGGCAAGTTGCGACGACCCCTCGCGCTCACACCCGCTCGGCCGTCACCATCGATTACAGCGCGCTCGACCATCTCGGCCCCACTTCCGCTTCTCCTCTTTCAGGCAAGCGCAATCCCGGCGCGAGCAAGCGACAAGTCGCCGTGAACCATCCCACGGGCCACAAGACGGCCGCGGCAAAGGCGAGGCCGTCGGGTGTCGCCAAAGCGCCGATAAAGACGGCTTCGTCGCTTAACCGGATCATTCATCTGACCCCACCGAACTCGCGCGTGGCAAGCGCCGCACCGACCCGGCCGGCCGCGGCTGGCCGCCAGGCAATCAGCCATCACGCGGCGGCAATCAGCACGCCGAGCAAAACGTCTCCACCTCTTGCCAAGTTTGTCCCCGCCGCCGTGCCGAAGCCGTTGGCGAGCCGTGAGACCCCGACACCGCCAGTAGTACCGCTCCAGCAGGCACGCGCGTATACGCCGCCGGCCGCCGTGGCACCACCCTCCGAGCCCGTCGTCGCCGCGCGACCGCTTGTGCCAGCGACCGCTACCACCCAAGCCGCGACGCCGCCCCCTTCGCCTACACGAAGCTCAACCGCGCCGCCAGACACACCCGCGCCTGTCGTCACCGCTCGCGCCGCGACGCCGGCACCGAGTTCAATCGAAACGCCCGCCGCGCCGGCGGCCATGACCATCGCCGCGACACCGCCAGCGACGGCGATCACTCCGACAGCGCCGCCTGCCGCTGTCGCGCCACCGCCGCCGGTACAAATTGCTGCGGCGACCACGGTCGGGAGCGCCGATACGGCCGTCAAGTTCAAACCGGGCGTCACCGATCTCGGCGGCGGGGATCAGCAGCCGGCCCTCGACGCGGTCGTCAACCGCTTGCTGGCCAATCAGGCGCTTCGGATCGAGCTTATCTCGCACGCGACGGGCACGGCCGACGACGCGATGGAAGCACGCCGCGTGTCGCTGGCACGCGCCATCGCCGTGCGCGGATATCTGATCGACAAGGGTGTCAGGAGCCTGCGCATCAATGTGCGAGCCTTGGGCAATCATGCCGATAGCGGTCCCGTCACCGATCAAGTCGACCTGTTGGTCGTGAGCCAATAACGACGTTCACGCGTTATCGTGACAGTGCAGTGAGACAGTGAGGCTAGAGCCGTGACTCGTCCGCGCCGATATCTCATTCGGATGGCCGTTTTCGTTCTTGCTGTGGCCGCCGGCGCGGCGCTGCTCGGACGACCGCTCGCGCAATACTTCATGGGCAATCCGGCGGTTAACGGCGTGATCGTCGGCATCCTCCTGGCCGGGATTTTCTACATTTTCCATCAGGTGCTGAAGCTCAACCCGGAAGTCGCCTGGATCGAGCGGTTCCGGCGCAGCCCGGACGCGCCCAACCTCAACGTCGCCACGCCACGCCTCGTCGCACCGATGGCAACGATGCTCGCGACGCGACGCAGCGGCAGCAAGATGACGCTCTCGGCCACGGCGATGCGTACGCTGCTCGACGGCATCGGCACGCGGCTCGAAGAGAGCCGTGAGACCGATCGCTACCTCATCGGCTTGCTGGTCTTCCTCGGCCTCCTCGGCACGTTCTACGGTCTGCTCGAGACCGTGCAGTCGGTGAAAGGCGTGATCGGCGGCCTCGCCATCCAGACCAACGACGTCGCTCAGGCCTTCAACAATCTGCAAGCACGACTGCAAACGCCGCTCGGCGGGATGAGCACGGCGTTCAGCGCCTCGCTGTTCGGCCTCGCCGGCTCGCTCATCCTCGGCTTTCTCGATCTGCAGGCGGGACTGGCCTTCAACAACTTCTACAACGACCTCGAGGAATGGCTCTCGGGCTGGACGCGGCTTTCGGGCGGGACACAGGCGGGGGGTGAAGGCGAAACCTCGGCGCCGGCCTTCCTCGAAGCCTTGCTCGAGCAAAGCGCCGAGAATATCGACAAGTTGCAACGCGTGATCGGCCGCAGCGAGGAAAGCCGCATCGCGGCGAACAACAATCTTGTCGCGCTTGCGGAACGTCTCGCGCTGCTGAGCGATCAGATCCGCACCGAGCAGGTGCTGCTGGTAAAGCTCGCCGAGCAGCAGATCGAGTTGAAGCCGGTGCTGCTGCGCCTCGCGGACAGCCGCGAAACCTCGCCCATCGACGAAGAAGCGCGCGCCCACCTCCGCAACATCGAGGTGCATTTGGTGCGCTTGAGCGAGGAGCTGGCGCAGGGCCGCGGCGATTCCGTCCAAGAGATCCGCAGCGAGATCCGCTTGCTCGCCCGCACCTTGGCCACGCGCAGTAAGGAAATCGCGCCGGGCTGATGGGCGCGCCATGATGATGGGAGTCGTCTAAGCCATGGCGTATATCTCGCGCCGTCCGCGCCGTCTTGGCATCGATATCTGGCCGGGTTTCGTCGATGCACTGTCGCAGCTCGTGATGGTGATCGTCTTCGTGCTGCTGGTCTTCACCGCCGGCCAGTTCTATCTGACCGACGCGCTCTCCGGCCGCGACGTGCAATTGCAGCGCCTCGCGCAACAAGTCGACCAGCTCGCCAACATGCTGTCGATGGCGCAGTCGGGCAATACCGATCTGCAATCGAAGCTCAATTCGCTGACCCAGCAGCTCGCGGCGGCCAATCAGGCGCTCGCTGCGGCCCGCGATCAGAATAAGCAATCGGAAGAGAAGGCGACGACGGCACAAACGACCGTCGATCAGCTCAATCAGAACATTGCCGCGCTACGCGATCAGCTCGCGCAAATCGCCGCTGCGCTCGATCTGTCCGAAACCAAGAACAAGGATCAGGAAGCGCAGATCGCCGATCTTGGCCAGCGCCTCAACACGGCCCTCCTCAGCCAGGTGGCGCAGCTCGCGAAATACCGCTCGGAATTCTTCGGCCGGCTGCGCGACGCGCTCGGCGACCGACCGGATATCCGCATCGTCGGCGACCGCTTCGTCTTCCAATCCGAGGTGCTGTTCCCGCCGGCGAGCGCACAACTCAGCGATACCGCCAAGCAACGCATCGCGGTGGTGGCCGCCGCGCTCAAGGACATCGCGACGAAGATTCCGGATGACATCCCCTGGGTCCTCGCGGTCAACGGCTATACCGACAAGCGACCGATCAACACGCCGCAATTCCCATCGAATTGGGAACTATCCGCGGCGCGCGCGATCACCGTGATCAACTTTCTGATTTCGCAGGGCGTGCCGGCCGACCGGTTGGCCGCCGCGGGCTATGCCGAGCACGACCCGATCGACACGGGCGACGGCGAGGATTCCTACGCCAAGAACCGGCGTATCGAGTTGAAGCTCACCGAGCGCTGATCGACGAAGCCGCGGCAGAGGCCTGTCGCGGCTTCGCAGTTCTCAAAACCTTGAGGTTTAGCGGCGACGGCCCTTCTTTTTGGCCTTCTTCGCTTTTTTCGCTTTCTTGGCCGTTTTCGCTTTGGCCTTTTTCGCTTTCTTGGCCGTTTTGGCCGTCTTCGCAGCCTTCTTCTTGGCCTTCTTCGCAACCTTCTTGGCTTTCACCTTCTTGGCGGCTTTCTTTTTCGCCTTCTGTCGCGGCCGTGCCGGAGCAGCGGGTGCCGCGGCGGGTTCTTCCGGCTCGTAAGCGGGCGGCGCGAGCGGCGCCGGCGGGATGGGCGGGTAAGATGGGCCGTTGCCGTCATCAGTTCCGTCGATCATGTTCAACCCCCTAGACCTCCATGGGACGACAAAACTTTATGAGAGACGTGGGCGAAAGTCGAACGGATTTATATCGTGCCTGACATGGAAAGCGATCGATTGTTGCGCTTGGCCGGCAATATTGCGGGATGGATCGCGCTTCGCTATAACCGCGGCCTCCCAAGGAGCGCGCGATGAAAGAAGGCATCCACCCCGATTACCATGAGATCACCGTCGTGATGACGGATGGATCGACCTACAAGACGCGCTCGACCTATGGCAAAGCCGGCGAGACACTCCATCTCGACGTCGATTCCAAGTCCCACCCAGCCTGGACCGGCGGTCAACAGCGCCTCCTTGATACCGGCGGTCAGCTCGCCCGCTTCAACAAGCGCTTCCAAGGCATCGGCCTCAAGAAATAGAGGCGATTCGTCTGCCGAATCAGGGCCCTGCCGGGCCTTGAATTGAGGCCAGCCAAACCCATTTTGAGGGATGTCCGGACGCCGCAGGAGCGGGTTCGGGCGTCGCAACGGAACGTGCCCCGCCATGGTGGCGGACACGTTATGGCTCCCATATTGCTCAATGGAGGATGTGGTTATGAATGGCTTCGACTTTTCCCCTCTCTTTCGCTCGACCATCGGCTTTGACCGACTAACGCGCCTTATGGACACGGCCACCCAGGTCGATTCCAGCCCCGCCTACCCGCCCTATAACATCGAAGCGACGGGCGAGAATACCTATCGCCTGACGATGGCTGTCGCGGGCTTCGGGTCGGAGGATCTCGAGGTGACCGCCAAGGAAGGCGCGCTGGTCGTGACCGGCAAGGCCCAGAAGGACGAAGAGGGCAAGCAATACCTGCATCGCGGCATCGCGCGGCGCGCCTTCGACCGCCGCTTCCAGCTCGCCGACCATATCCGAGTCGCAGGCGCGAGCCTCGACAACGGCTTGCTTCATGTCGATCTCGTGCGCGAAGTGCCCGAGGCGCTGAAGCCGCGCAAGATCGAGATCGCAAACGGCGCCAAGCCGCAGGTGATCGAGCAGAAGGCTGCCTAAGCTTTCCCGCGAAAATTTCGATCGCAACGGGCAGCCTCGCGCTGCCCGTTTTTTTGGCTATTGGAGCGTACGGCCGAGCGCGTTGGCGAGGACGAGATAGAGCTTGCCGACATCCGCGGTAACGAAGGTCGCGCCCATGACATCGGCACGGTCGACGGTGCGCGCCTGCGCCAGTAATTGCTCGAATTGGTCCATGTAGCGCAGCGCCTGCTCACGGAAAGAAGAGTCACCTTCGAATTTCTCCTTGATGACGGCGCTCGTCTGACGCTCCTGCAGTTGCAGAATATAGCGCGCAAAGACCCCGCGCTCGCCGCTGTGGAACCGTTTCCAGACCGTATCCGGCACCGGCTGATCGAGCACGCGGGCGAGATCGACCGACAGCGATTGCAGCGTCTCGATGATGAAGGTCGCGGATTTGAGGAACGCATCCTGCTGGTTGCTTTGCGCCTGATCGCGCATGCGCTGCGCCAGCTCAGCGGCATCGCCCGCAGCTTTGAGGAAGGTTTCGGTCTGCGTGCGGAAGAGATCGCTGGCCTCGCGCGCGCGGCCGCCGGCCTGTTCGGCCGCCCCGACCAGCGAGGCCGACTGGCCATGATAGATCTCGGCCACATCGCGCAGCCGGCCGACGGCAAGATCGGTGGCGGCGTTGAGCTCCGCCGACTGCTCGCGGAGCACGACACGCGTCGATTCAAGCCGTGCGTTCGCCTGCTCCAACAGCCCGTTGAACTCGAGGACCTGGCGCTGGACGAGCGCCGACGCGTCGTCGCGATGCTGCGTTATCGCGTCGCTCGCCGAGTAGAAGTTCGTTATCTGTGCATGCGCCGCCTCGGCCAGCTCTTGCAGCCGCTTCGAGACCGAGCCCGTCGCGTCGGCGATCGCACTGAAATGCTCGTTGAGCACGTTGCGTGCGCTTTGCATGCGTCCAACCGTCTGTTCGACCGCGCCCGACAGGCTTTGCTCTTGCTGATGGAAGGCGGCGCCGACCTCGCGCAACGTGGCGCCTGCGGCCTCGCCCGCCGCGCCGATACCGAGGGTGGTCTCGTCAAACTGCTTGGCGAGCTCGATGAGCTGCGCGCTCGCCTGCTGTGCCGTCTGGTCGAGCAGGCGCGTCCGATCCTCGATCGTCGCCGAGTGCGCGGCGATGAGCTCCACAGCCGCGACCGTCATCTCTTCGATGCCGCGGCTGCGATCCGCGTAGACGCGCGCGATCTCTTCGGCCCGGCTCGCGGATTTGTCGGCCGCTTCATGGAGTGCGCCGGCGCCGGTCTGTAGCGTCGTGTTGATCGCGGCGCCCATCGTGGCGATGTGCTCGGTCGCTTTGCCCATCTCGACGAGCTGGCGCTGCAGCACCGAGCCGAGCGTCTCGGAATGTATCGCGACTCGTTGCGCCGCCTCGTAGAGGCGCTCGACATGGCCATCGAGCGCGCCGTTGGCAAGATTGGCGCGGTCGGCCGCCTCGGCGGAAATGCGTGCCAGAATCTCCAATTGCTGCTGCAGCATGGCGCGGGTTTCGCCGGTCTGAGTCTCGATCGCCGCGCGCGCGGTAGCGAAATGCGCGACTTCCTGCGCGAACGCATCGTGCAACTGCTCGACCTGGTGGCCGACCTGGCCGCCGGTATCGCGCAGCGCCGCGATCTCGCGGCCGAGAAGCTGCGCGACGCCTTCGAGTCGTGTTCTCGCTTCGTCGGCAATTTGCGCCAACTGAACGACCCGAAGCTGCACAGTCTCGCCGGCCCGGTTCATTTCATTGACCACAGTGCCGGTTGCCGATCGCAACTCGGCGATGTGCGCGCTCGCGCCGTTGCTCGCAGCGGCGATCGCCGTGCCGCTCTGGTTCAGCGCCTCGACCGCCGCACGGACCTCGCCCGCGCCGCGCTCGGACGCCGCTGCAACCTCGCGCATGATGACGGCAATCGTATCGCGGACCTGACCCGTGCGCGCATTAACAACCGCGGCCATCTGCTCGCCCTGGCGCGCCAGCTCAGCCGCCGTTTCGCCGGCGCGGGCTTCGACCGCGCCCATCGCCTCTTGCAGCCGCATCGCGCCGGCGTCGGCCGCCGCAGCAGCACTGGTTTCGAGACTTTGCATTGCGCCGCGCACCCGCATAATCACCGCCTCGATCAGATTCGCGGTCTCGGTGGTGCGCGCCTCAAAGCCGCTCAGCGCCTCGGTGACGCGCGCGCGACCGGTCTCGGTTGCCGTGGCGGTGCGCTGCTCGATCCCTTCCATCGCGGCCTGGACATTGCCCGCGAGCGCAACGAGCGCCGCCGTCGTTTCGCCCGCGCGGCTCTCGAAATTCGCCATGATCTCGCGCACCCGGGCGGCGCCGGCTTCTGCCGCCGCGCCGGACGTCGTCTCGAGCGCGCTTAATGCGTCGTGCGCGCGGGAAACGCTGGCTTCGACCGCGTCGCTCATGTCTTCGCCGCGACGCCTCAGCGCCGCCTGGGTCTGCGCCGCGACTTCCTCCAGCGCATTCATCACCGCACGTATTTCGCCGACGCCACTCTCGGCGGCCGCGACGGCTTGCTCGCCGATACCGTTAATGATCGCGGTCAATCGCGCGGCGCCGCTTTCCGCGACCAAGACAATATCTTCGCTCCGCTGCGCTAGAGTTTGGGACGCGACCTCACTGTTTTGCTCGAGCGCGGAAATCGCTTGGCGCACGCGCTGGGCGCCGCTTTCGGCGCTCGTGGCGACCTGCTGGGTCATATTGCCCATCAGTCCCGCCTGATCGCGGAGTTTCTCGCCGGCGCGCGCGACCTGCTCGCCACTCTCGCGCGCGGCGGACATCGCCGTCTCGGCCTCACCAACAAAACCCTTGCCGACCTCGCGCAGCCGCGAGCCGAGTTCTTCGGCGCGCGAAGTTGCTTCATTGGCGGCGGACAGCAGCGCCGCCGCTTCGCTGCGCAGCAACCCTCCCGAGCGTTCCGAAGCAGCCAAGGTCTCGCGCGCGACCGCATCGAAGCGGGCATCGGCCTCGGCCAGCAAGCGCTCGACGTCGGAGCGCTGACTGGCAAGGCGCTCGAGCGCGTTGTCGCTGGCTGCCGTGATCAGATTGCCGAGCGCCCCGGTTTGCGCCGACATGCGGTCGGCGGCAGCGCCGACCTCCTGCGCGACCCGCTCCGACGCGCCGTCGAAACGACCGGCCGCGGTGATTGCCGCCTGCTCGATGACCGTCCCGATCGCATGGCCCATCGCCGCGGCGCGCTCGAGCACGCGGGCACTCGACGTGTCGATGGCGTGGTCGACCGCTTGCTGGACAGCAGCGACCTGTGCGCTCAGCCGGTCGGTCGCGGCGCCGAGGTCGCGATCGACGGCACGCTGAATCGCCGCGCAGCCATCGGTCAGGATCTCGGTAAGCTTCTGCACCGGATCGATTGCTGCGGCGAGGTCGCCGCGAACATATTCGGCGCGCGCTGCGGCGTCGTTGACGTTTGCGACCGCCTCGGTCACGACCCTTGCGAGGCCCTCGGTCGTATTTTTCAGCCGTGTCGCGGTGGCATCGCTGGTGCGATTGAGTTCCTCGAGATCCTTGCGGAAGGTGCGCAGGGCTTCCTGGGTCTGCTCGTCGACGCGCAACGGCGACACTTGAATACGCTCGACTTGCTGCGCGATGCGCGTGGAGATGCGCTCGAGCTGCGCCGCTCGCTCATGGGCGCCGGCAATTGCCCAAACCGCGAGGATCGGCAGCACGACCGCAAGCGCGACAAGCGCGATCTCATGCGG
Source organism: Allostellaceae bacterium (assembly GCA_036490955.1). Lineage (GTDB taxonomy): Bacteria > Pseudomonadota > Alphaproteobacteria > ATCC43930 > CGMCC-115725 > CAIKMD01. The sequence goes on from DASXCX010000298.1 coordinate 13,782, forward strand.
CAGCAGCGACTGAAACACGTCCCAGCCGATGAAAAAATTGATATAGCCGCCACACAGGAGGAGCCAGACCGCTCCGAGAATTGGCCCCGATATAAAGCGACTCGATACGCGTCCCGCCAAACGGCCGCTCCCCTCTTCGCAGCGATTTAGTGAGACTCGCTCATCCCCGTATGCGCGTCAACTTGCTGCGAGAATCCGGACCAGCGCTCGGCGCATCGGCTCCGGCACCGGCGCCGGGCGTCGGGTCGCGCGATCGACATAGACGTGGACGAAATGCCCGGCCGCGGCGGGGTCCAAGTCGCCTTGGCGAAAAATTGCGATCTCGTAGCGCACGCTGCTATTGCCAAGCTTGCCGACACGCAGTCCGGTCTCGACACTGTCCGGGAAGGCGAGCGGCTTGAAATAGCGGCAGAGCGTCTCGACCACGAGACCGATCACGGGGCTTTTCTCGATATCGAGCCCGCCCTTGGCGATCAGGTATTCGTTCACTACCGTGTCGAAATAGGAATAGTAGACAACATTGTTGACGTGACCGTAGACGTCGTTGTCCATCCAGCGAGTCGGGATCGTCAGGAAATGCTTGTAGTCCTGGCGCCGCGGCGGCTCGGTCTTTTCCTCCGCCGGCTGATTATTGGGCAACCCAGCCGCCATCGATCGAATAGGCCGAGCCGGTAATCGTCGCAGCCGCATCCCCGCAGAGGAACACGCTCAACGCTCCGATGCTCTCCGGCGTTGAGAAGGCCAGCATCGGCTGCTTCTCGCGCAGGAATTCTTCCTTGGTCTCGTCGATCGAGCGGCCGGTCGTCTTGGCACGGTCGGTAAGCTGACGCTCGACCAGCGGCGTCAGTACCCAGCCCGGGCAGATCGCGTTGCAGGTGATGCCGTCATTGGCGCACTCGATCGCCGTCACCTTGGTCACGCCGACGAGCCCGTGCTTTGCCGCGACGTAGCCGACCTTTTGCGCGCTGGCGACGAGGCCATGGGCCGAAGCGATGTTGATGATGCGGCCCCAGCGCCGCTTTTTCATGCCGGGCAAAGCCGCCTTCGTGGCATGGAACGCCGCCGAGAGATTGATCGCGATGATCGCGTCCCATTTGTCGTCGGGGAATTCCTCGATCGGCGCGACATGCTGGATGCCGGCGTTGTTGACGAGGATGTCGCAGGCGCCAAGCTCGCGCTCTGCGACCGCGATCATCAGCGCGATCTCGGCGGGCTTCGACATGTCGGCGGCGGAGTAAGAGACCTTGATGCCGTGCTCTTGCGCGAGATCGCGCTGCAGCTTGTCGATCGCCACCTTGTCGCCAAAACCATTGAGCATGATCGCACAGCCCTCGGCCGCAAGCGCGCGCGCAACGCCGAGGCCGATCCCGCTGGTCGAGCCGGTCACCACCGCTACTTTGTCTTTGAGACTCATGCTGCCCTACCGCTTGAAGAGGCTTTCGGCCCCGCCACGCTGCTTGCGCTTGGCGGCGATATCATCCTTGACGCGAAGGATTTCGGCTTCGAGCTCGGTGATGTAGGTTTCGAGCTCTGCGATGGCGAGCGGTGCGAGATCGCGGAGTTTCGGTAGCTTGCGACGCGGCTCCAGGTCCTCTTCGTCCACGGCATCATCTCCTTGCCGCAATCCCCAGACGCAATCCTTTGGATGCGCGGTTGCCAGTTTGGCGCGGCTTGGGTAGAGGTGCAATCGAGTTCAGGAGCCAAGCATGACCGTTCCTCAAACCATGACGGCGATCGAGATCGCCGAGGCCGGCGGCCCCGATGTCCTGCGCCCGGCGAGCCGCCCCACGCCGGCTCCCGCCACCGGCGAAGTGCTGATTCGCGTCGCGGCCGCCGGCATCAATCGACCGGACATCATGCAACGCAAGGGGCAATATCCGCCGCCGCCGGGCGCGTCCGACATTCCGGGGCTTGAGGTCGCCGGCACAGTCGTCGCGGTCGGGCTCGGCGTCAATCACCTGAAAGTCGGCGATGAGGTCTGCGCCCTTGTCACCGGCGGCGGTTACGCGACTTACTGCGTCGCGCCGGAGCCGCAGTGCCTGCCCGTACCGAAAGGCTTCAACATGGTCGAGGCCGCGGCCATGCCCGAGACCTTCTTCACGGTCTGGCATAATGTTTTCGAGCGCGGCCGCCTTGCAGCCGGCGAAGCGATCCTGGTCCATGGCGGCTCGTCCGGCATCGGCACGGTCGCGATCCAGCTCGCCAAAGCTTTCAATGCCGGGGCGATCTTCGCGACCGCCGGCAGCCGCGACAAATGCCATGCCTGCGAGACGCTCGGCGCGACCCGGGGCATCGACTATAAGCACGAGGATTTTGTCGCCGTGATCAAGCAAGCGACCGCCAATCGCGGCGTCGATGTTGTGCTCGACATGATCGGCGGCGATTACATCCAGAAGAACCTCAGCATTCTCGCTGTCGAGGGCCGGCATGTCAGCATCGCGACGCAGCGCGGTGTGGTTGCGGAAGTGAATTTCGGCCCGGTGATGGGCAAGCGCCTGACCCTGACAGGTTCGGGCCTGCGTCCCCGGAGCATCGCCGAGAAAGGCGCCATGGCGGCGGCGCTCAAGCAGAAAGTTTGGCCCCTGCTCGATGCCGGCAAGGTGAAGCCGGTCATTCACAAGACTTTCCCGCTGGCAGAAGCCGGTGAGGCGCATCGCCTGCTCGAGAGCTCGAGTCATGTCGGCAAGATCGTGCTGACGGTCTAAGGCCAGATTTAGCGACAAAACCTGGCGGAGGCTCGGCTTTCGGGCCTTCCCAGGCGGCGTTCCAGCCACTATATAGCGGCTATCACCCCAAAACGTGGACGGACGCAGAAAGCGACCTCGCGATCGAGGAGGAACGATGACTTTGCCGCTGATGCCCAAGGCGACCGCGGTGTGGCTGGTGGAAAACACGTCGCTGAGCTTCGACCAGATCGGCGAATTCTGCGGCCTTCACGCGCTCGAAGTGCAGGCGATTGCCGATGGCGAGGTCGCGGTGCAGATGGTCGGGCTCGACCCCATCGCCAATGGCCAGCTCACGCTCGAAGAGATCGAACGCTGCCAGAAGGATCCGGCCGCGCGGCTGCAAATCGCGAAACAGGCACATCCGGTCGAGCTCGTGAAACGAAGCGGTCCGCGTTACACCCCGATCGCCAAGCGGCAGGACAAGCCCGATGCGATCGCATGGCTCTTGAAGAATCATCCCGAGCTCAGCGACGGGCAGATCTCGAAGCTCGTCGGCACGACCAAGCCGACGATCGCCGCGGTGCGCGACCGCACGCATTGGAACTCGCCCAACATCAAGCCGCGCCATCCGGTGGCGCTTGGTCTCTGCACCATGGAGATGCTCGAGGCCGCAGTCACCCGCGCCAATCGCGGCAAGAAGCGCGACGAGAACGACGGCCCGCTGGTCAAACCGCCGACGCTCGAGGACGTCGCCGGCGGCGACGACGCGGCGCCTTAAAGCAGCGCGAGCAGATAAAGATTATCGTCATGGCCGGGCTTGTCCCGGCCATCCACGTTCATAGCCACCAAAGTCGTGGATGCCCGGCACAAGTGCCGGTCAGGACAAGCGCTTCGCCTTCACCAATCCGACCGACTTCAAACGCTCTGCGATCTCGCCGAGAATCGCCGGCTCGTCGATCGTCGCCGGCATCGTATAAACCTCGCCGTCGGCGATCGCGCGCATCGTGCCGCGCAAGATCTTGCCCGAGCGCGTCTTCGGCAAGCGGTCGACCACCAGCGCTGTCTTGAAACTTGCCACCGGGCCGATGCGCTCGCGCACCAGCGCGACCACCTCATCGCCGATGGCGGCGCGCTCTTTCTTCACCCCCGTTTTCAGCACGACGAGACCGAGCGGCACTTGGCCCTTGAGCTCATCGGCGACGCCGAAGACAGCGCATTCCGCGACATCGGGATGGGCTGCGACGACTTCCTCCATCGCACCGGTTGAAAGGCGATGTCCCGCGACGTTGATGATGTCGTCGGTGCGCGCCATCACGAAGACATAGCCGTCCTCGTCGATCGTGCCCGCATCGGCGGTGTGATAATAGCCGGGATAATCGCTGAGATAGGCCTGCACGAAACGCTCTTCAGCCTGCCACAGCGTTGGCGAAGAGCCCGGCGGCAGCGGCAGCTTCACACAAAGCGCGCCGATCTCGCCGGGCTTGGCGTGCGCACCATCAGGCGACAATACCTGCAGATCGTAACCCGGCACCGGCTTCGTCGCGGAGCCGTGCTTCACCTTCTCGATGCCGAGACCGGTGCAGTTCGCGACGATCGACCAGCCGGTCTCGGTCTGCCACCAGTGATCGATCACCGGCCGCTGTAGCTGTTTTTCGGCCCACGCAACCGTCGCCGGATCGGCGCGCTCGCCGGCAAGGAAGAGCGTACGGAATTTGCCCAGGTCGTATCGGCGGATGAACTCGCCGTCGGGATCGTCGCGACGGATGGCGCGAAACGCTGTCGGCGCCGTGAACATCGCGGCAACGCCATGTTCGGCGATCAAGCGCCAATAAGCGCCGGCATCGGGCGTGCCGACCGGCTTGCCCTCATAAAGCACGGTCGTGCAGCCATAGAGCAGCGGCGCGTAGACGATATAGGAATGGCCGACGACCCAGCCGATATCCGACGCGGCGAAGAACACCTCGCCCGGCTTCATGCCATAGACGTTCGCCATCGACCAATAGAGCGCGACGGCATGGCCGCCATTGTCGCGCACAATGCCTTTCGGCTGGCCGGTCGTGCCCGATGTATAGAGAATGTAAAGCGGATCGGTCGCCTCGACCGGCACGCAAGCTGCCGGCGGCGCATGTGAGACGGTCTCATCCCAATCGTGATCGCGGCCCGGAACGAGATCGCAGCGCTGCTGCGACCGCTGAAGGATCAGCGTCGCCGCCGGCTTGTGTTGCGCGAGCTCGATCGCATGGTCGAGTAGCGGCTTGTAGGCCACGATGCGGCCGGGCTCGATGCCACAGGAGGCAGAGACGATTGCTTTCGGCTTGGCGTCATCGATGCGGGTCGCCAGCTCGGGCGCGGCAAAGCCGCCGAAGACGACAGAGTGAATTGCGCCGAGCCGCGCGCAGGCGAGCATCGCCATCACCGCCTCAGGCACCAGCGGCATATAGATGATCACGCGGTCGCCGCGCGTGACGCCGAGCGCGGCCAACGCGCCTGCCGCTTTTGCCGTTTGATCGCGCAGCTCGCGATAGGTGCAGAGCTTCACCTGCCCGGTGACCGGGCTGTCGTAGATCAGCGCCGCCTGCTCGCCGCGGCCGCGCTCGACATGGCGATCGAGCGCGTTCCAGCACGTGTTGAGCCGGCCGCCGCTAAACCAGCGATAGAACGGCGGGCGGCTTCGATCGAGCGCCTTGTCCCAACTTTTGTCCCAATCGATCGCAGTGGCGGCTGCCGTCCAAAACCCATCGGGATCGGCGAGGGAGCGGCGATGCTCTTCCTCTTGCCGGCTGGCCATGCGCGAATCCTCCCCGTTCTTGCGATGCTTTGACTAGTATCGTGTCGCAAAATGCGGCGCCTGCCAAGCCGCGGACCAAGCGGAGGAACAGAATGGCCAACCCCTACACGGTCGATCTCGATCGCAACCCGGCCAATCACGTGCCGCTGACGCCGCTCAGCTTCATCGAGCGCGCCGCCGCGGTGCATCCCAGGCAGCTCGCCGTCGTCCACGGGGCGCAACGCTACACGTGGAGCGAGACCTATGCCCGCTGCCGGCGCCTTGCTAGCGCGCTCAGCCGCCGCGGCATCGGTAAGAACGACACGGTCGCGATGATGGCCGCGAATACGCCGCCGCTGCTCGAAGCGCATTTCGGCGTGCCGATGATCGGCGCGGTGCTCAACGCGCTCAACACGCGGCTCGACGCCAGGACCATCGCCTTCATCCTCGATCATGGCGAGGCGAAGGCGCTGATCACCGACCGCGAATTTGCGAGCGTTGTCGGACCCGCGCTGAAGCAACTCGGCAGGAATCTTCTGGTGATCGATATCGACGATCCACTCGGCGCGCCGGGCGATGCGCTGGGCGAGATCGATTACGAGAACTTCCTCGCGAGCGGCGATCCCGATTTTGCGTGGGTTTATCCCGATGACGAATGGGATGCGATCGCCCTCAACTACACCTCCGGCACGACCGGCAATCCGAAAGGCGTCGTGGTGCATCATCGCGGCGCTTATCTCAACGCGATCGGCAATCTCATGGTGTGGAGCATGCCGCGGCACCCGGTCTATCTCTGGACCCTCCCGATGTTCCACTGCAACGGCTGGTGCTTTCCCTGGACCATCGCCGCGCTCTCCGGCACGCATGTGTGCCTGCGGCGCGTCGAAGCGGGCGCGATCTTCGCGGCGATCGCGCAAGAAAAGGTGACGCATCTGTGCGGTGCGCCGATCGTGGTGAACCTGTTGCTCAACGCGCCGGAGGAGCAGCAACGCGATTTCGGCGGCCGCACGGTCGCGATGATGACCGCCGGCTCGGCGCCGCCTCCCGCCGTGCTGCAAGGCATCGAGGGCATGGGCTTTGCCATGACGCATGTTTATGGCCTCACCGAAGTCTATGGGCCGGTGACGGTGTGCGAATGGCACGACGATTGGAACACGCTCGACGCCGAGGCGCGCGCTGCGATCAAAGCACGTCAGGGCGTGCGCTACCCGGTGCTCGAAGGGCTGATGGTCGCCGACCCGCATACGCTCGCGCCCGTGCCGCGCGACGGCCAAACGATGGGCGAAATCTTCATGCGCGGCAACGTCGTGATGAAAGGCTATCTCAAGAATCCGAAAGCCTCGCGCGAAGCCTTCGCCGGCGGCTGGTTCCACACCGGCGATCTCGCGGTTGCTCATCCCGACGGCTATGTCGAGATCAAGGATCGCTCCAAGGACATCATCATCTCGGGCGGCGAGAACATCTCGACCATCGAGGTCGAGAGCGTGCTCTATCGCCATCCGGATGTGCTGGAAGCCGCCGTCGTGGCGCGGCCCGATCCGCGTTGGGGCGAGACGCCCTGCGCCTTCGTTACCCTAAAGCCCGGACACGACGCCACCGTCGAGCAGATCATCGCTTATTGCCGCGATCATCTCGCTCATTTCAAAACGCCCAAAACAATCGTCTTCGGCCCGCTGCCGAAAACATCGACCGGGAAGGTGCAGAAATTCCAGCTTCGGGAGCAGGCTAGAAGCCTGCCCTAGAGCCGGCTTTCCGGATGAATGGGGGTGTTACTAGGGGCTCGCGTGCTCGAGCTGCGCTATCTCGTCTTTTATTCGTAGCTTCTGTCGCTTCAGATCGGTGACGACGTCGATGTTGGGAAGCGGTCGGTGGATTTCCTCATCGAGAGTGTGGTCCAGGCTGGCATGCTGGGCACGGAGCTCTTCGATACGGTCTTGCGACGACATAGCACCTCCTGTTGCAACCAGATGAGGCACGAACGCCCGATGCTAACTCCGTTTGGAGGCGGCCGCCAAGCAGGATATGCTACGGCCCGGTGACAGAGCTCCTTCCACAGCTGCAATCTGTATAATATGTCAGAACAACAACGTATCGTTGTAGGAATCAGCGGCGCGTCGGGAGTTATTTACGGCGTCCGATTGCTGCAGCTTTTGCGCACGATGCCGGTCGAAACGCATCTCGTGATGAGCAAATCGGCCGAAGTCACGCTGGCCTATGAGACCGATATGAAGGTCGCCGAAATTCGCGCCCTCGCGCATGAGACGCACGCCATCGGCGATATGGCAGCCTCGCTCTCTTCCGGCTCGTTCAAGACGCTCGGCATGATCGTCGCGCCTTGCTCGGTGCGCAGCGTCGCCGAGATCGCTTCGGGCGTGACGACAACGCTGCTGACGCGCGCCGCGGACGTGATCCTCAAAGAGCGCCGCCGCCTGGTGCTGATGGTACGCGAGACACCGCTTCATCTCGGCCATCTCCGCAACATGGCGGCGCTCACCGAAATGGGCGCGATCATCGCCCCGCCTGTCCCCGCTTTCTACAACCGCCCCAAGACGCTCGAAGACGCGATCGACCATAATCTCGGCCGCGTCCTCGATCTCTTCGGCCTCGATACCGGCAAGGTGAAGCGCTGGGGCGAGAGCGATGGCAAGATGCGCTGAACTCAAGCCGGCGCGGTCGCGAAATCCGTCTCGGCCATCGTCTTGAGCGCGTCCACAATCGGCGCGGCGGGGGCATCGCCGATATAGAGCCGGAGATTGGCGAGCGCGTCGGCCAGGCGCTGCTCGCTCGGCAGGTCGATACGCGGCGTCGGGGCATGCGCGGCGAGTTGGCGCTGCAACAGCCGCTCGGCGTCGAGTTCGACCGCTTTGGCTTTGGCATAGATGCCGTCGCTATCAGGCAGCGCCGCGACTTTGATTGCCCGGCGGGCGGCACGGAAAGGCTCCACGACCTCGCGGCGCCACCCGGTCACCGCTTGATCGGCCGCTTCCAAGCCCGCGCCGTCGAGCCGGCCCCGTCCGCTCGCACCGAGCCAGCAGCAGAACAGCAACAGATTGACGTCGCGGCCATGATGGTCCTGCAGCACCAAACAGGCCGGCGCCACACCAGGGCAGGCATAGACCTCCAGGGAAAAGCGCCAGAGCGCGCTGGCCGCATCAGACATCGCCGAAATCACCGTTTTTTGATATGATTTCAATTTCCATGGACCTCGATATCGAAGCCGTCAAGCAGCGAATCGCGACGCTCCAAACCGAGCATCGCGATCTCGACGAAGCCATCGACCGGCTCGCACTCCAAGTGCCGGCGAACAACCTGCATCTTCAGCGACTGAAGAAGCGCAAGCTCGCGCTCAAAGATCTCATCACGAAGCTCGAGAACTCGCTCCTGCCCGACATCATCGCCTGAATGGCGACACCGTCGCGCTTGCCGCCGTAAGCCTCGTTCCTATAATGCGCGCTTCTTTCAGTCGGGAGTTTTAGATGGCGGCCAAGAAAGGCGCCAAACGCGGCGCTCCGCCGTCCGTCGGAATCATCATGGGAAGCCAGTCCGATTGGGCGACAATGCGTCATGCCGCGGAGACCCTCGATGCACTCGCGATCCCGCATGAAGCACGCATCGTCTCGGCGCATCGCACGCCGACGCGGCTTTATGCCTATGCGCGCGGCGCGCGCCGCCGCGGCCTCAAAGTCATCATCGCCGGCGCCGGCGGCGCCGCGCATTTACCGGGCATGACGGCGGCGATGACGCCGCTGCCCGTGCTCGGCGTGCCGGTCGAAAGTGCGGCGCTTAAAGGCGTCGACAGCTTCCTCTCGATCGTGCAGATGCCGGGCGGGGTGCCCGTCGGCACGCTGGCGATCGGCCGCTCCGGCGCGATCAACGCCGCGCTGCTTGCCGCCGCGATCCTCGCGCTGGGCGATAAAGCCATTGCAGCGCGGCTCGATCGCTGGCGCGCGCAACAGACGGACGGCGTCGCCAAACGCCCGTCGAATTCATGAGCCGATGGCCGTGATTGAGCCGGGCGCAACGATCGGGATTCTGGGCGGCGGCCAGCTCGGCCGCATGACCGTGCTCGCCGCGACCGCCCTCGGCTATCGCTGCCATGTCTTTTGCCCGATCAACGACAGCCCGGCCAAACAGGTGACGTCGCTGTCGACCACCGCGGACTACGACGACAAGCTCGCGCTGGACCGTTTCGCGAAGTCGGTCGATGCCGTCACGTTCGAATTCGAGAACGTGCCCGGAGACACCGCGGAATTTCTTGCCGAACGCAAGCCGGTACGGCCCGGCCCCAATGCGCTACGCATCGCGCAGGACCGCATCAAGGAGAAAGATTTCCTGCGCTCGATCGGCGTCGGCACCGCGCCTTATCAGGCCGTGACGAGCGAGGAAGAACTCCGCCGAGCCCTCGACGCGATCGGCCGGCGTGCGATTCTCAAGACCGTGCGCATGGGCTACGACGGCAAGGGCCAGGTCGGCATTCGCGCCGACAGCGAGCTTAGCTCGATCTGGCAGGGCTTCGGCTCGAGCGACGGCATCCTCGAAGGCTTCGTCGAATTTGCCTGCGAGGTCTCGGTCATCATTGCCCGCGGCGAGAGCGGCAAGACCGCGACCTATACGCCGGTCGAGAACCAGCATGTAAACCACATCCTCGACACGACGATCGCGCCGGCGCGCCTCAAGCCCGAGATCGCGATGCGCGCCGAGGCGATCGCGCGCCATATCGTCGAGAAGCTCGATCTCGTCGGGCTACTCGCCGTCGAGATGTTCGTCACGCATAGCGGCGAGGTGCTGGTCAACGAGCTCGCGCCGCGGCCGCATAATTCCGGGCACTGGACGATCGATGCCTGTTACACGAGCCAGTTCGAGCAGCTTGTCCGCGCGATCTGCGGCCTGCCGCTTGGATCACCCGAGCGCCATTCCGATGCGGTGATGAAAAATCTCATCGGCGCCGATATCGAGAAATGGCGCGAGGCGGTGAACGATCCGCTGCAGAAGATCCATCTCTACGGCAAGGACGAAGCGCCGCCCGGCCGCAAGATGGGACATGTGACGAAGCTCATCCCACGGCGCTGAAACGTCGCCGCGCGGCGTGCAACGCACGCAGCGGATTAAGCCGATCGAAACGCTCGCGCAGCTTCGGGACCACCAACACCTCGGCGAGCCGGCGATCGAGAAATGCTTTCGTCGCTTCCCTGTCGTCGGAGCGATCGTCGAGCCAGTAGAGCGTCGTCGCCGCGTACACGCCGGCGAGCAGCCCGCGCTTCGTATAGAAATTGAAATCGGTCGAGCGATCGCCGGCCGCGTACCAAAGCGTATCGACCGTGTCGTACAGTAGCTTCGCGCCTTGCGGCAGATTGAGCGGCGTCGCGAAGACGCTCAAGGAGCGCCGCACCGCCTCGCGATGCGGCAGCAGGACGTCGAGCCGCGCGAGGACGGCCACCGCGATACGCTCGCGGATTTTCCTCGTGCCAATGTGCCCGCGCTGCAGTGCGGCCACCGTTTGGCGATCGGCCCAATGGCTGAACCAGACGGCCACATCGCGCGTCCCGGCGGGAAAGAGCACCGGCAATTCGCTGATGTCGATTGCGGCGCGCACGGCCGCCGCCCGCATGCCGGCACGTGTCCAGCCGTCAAACGGCACGTTCGGCAACATCGCGAGCAACAGGGAATCCTTGCGCGCCGAGAGATCGTCGCTCACGCCGGCACCGGCGCCAGATCGATCGGAAACCGGGCGCCTTCCTCGACGAACATCAACAGCCGCATATCGGTCATCCGTTGCGGGTAGAGGACGCCATCGAGATGATCGCATTCATGTTGCACGACGCGAGCATGAAAGCCTTCGACCGAGCGGTCGATCGCGTTGCCGTCCGGGGCGACGCCGCGATAGCGGATGCGGGCATGACGCGACACGGCGCCTTTGAGGCCCGGCACGGAGAGGCAGCCCTCCCAGCCGAGTTCCTGCTCGGGGCCAAGCGGCTCGATGATCGGATTGATGAGGGCGATCAGCGGCTGCGCCTGGTCCTCGGGACGGCCGGTCAAGCGATGCTCGGGCACTTGGAAAATGACCACCCGGAGCGGCACGTGCACCTGGGGCGCCGCCAACCCCGCACCACCGATATCGGCCAGGGTTTCGGCCATATCGGCGATTAGGCGATGAATTTCAGGCGCGGTCGGATCGGCCACGGGATCGGCCCGGCGGCGCAGCACGGGGTGCCCCATACGGGCGATTTTCAGGATGGCCATGCGGGTAATATGCGACGAGACCCGAGGACGGTAAAGCGCGCCGCATCCATCAGGCTTCCCCATTTGTCTTGAAGAATAAAACAAGAACGAATACAACTTCCGGAAAATCGGGAGGGGCTCAATGCCAGCCTTTGGGGTCTTGCTACTGCTGGCGCAGATTGCCTGTGCTGTCCATGTCGTACGTACTGGCCGGCACTATGTCTGGATCTATCTCGTCATCTTCGTGCCGGTCGTCGGCATGGCGGTCTATTTCCTGGCGGAAATCCTGCCAGAGTTGCTCCATAGCCGGCCAGCGCGCCAGGCGGCGACCCGGGTCGAGAAGACCGTTAATTCCGGGCGGCGGCTACGGGAAGCGGAGCGGCGCGTCCGAATGACGCCGACTGGCGAAAATAAGGCGGCGCTGGCAACGGAATATCTCTTGGCCGGAAGGGCGGTCGAAGCCGAAGCGCTCTATCGCGAGGCTCTGGGTGGTATCCATGCGGACGATCCCGGGATAGCGCTCGGCTTGGCGCGCGCGCTCTTCGCTCAGACGAAATTCGCCGAGGCACAGAAGCAGCTGGAGGCGCTGCAGGAAGCAAATCCGAAGCTTCATTCGCCGGAGGCCCATTTGCTTTATGCTCGCTGCCTCGAGGAACAAGGCAAGAACGGCGCGGCCTCGGCAGAATACCGCGTGCTCGTTCACTACTACGCGGGTCAAGAAGCACGTTGCCGTTATGCGATGTTCTTGCAGCGGACGGGTCAGGGCGAAGAGGCACGGCGCCTGTTCGAAGAAATCTGTCAACTTGTCGAATACGGCCCCCGTCACCAGCGCGTCGCGCAGCGGGAGTGGTACGACATCGCGCGGCGAGGCCTTGGCCGATAACGGGTGCGTGCCTGGCCTTGGCAAAACCTCGCCCTTCGTGCTATGTACATCCCGTCCGGGCTGCCCCTTGCAGCCCGTTTTGGCGTTATCGCTAGAGGAGTTGGCTACTCGTGCAGGTTCTCGTCCGTGACAACAATGTCGATCAGGCGTTGCGCGTCCTCAAGAAGAAGATGCAGCGCGAAGGCGTGTTCCGGGAGATGAAGCTGCGCCGCAATTACGAGAAGCCTTCTGTGCGCCGCGCGCGCGAGAAGGCTGAGGCAGTCCGCCGCTATCGCAAGCTGCTACGCAAGCGCATGGAGCGCGAGGGCTACTAGCCGGTCCGTGCCACCCGTCGCAGAATAAAGCCGCCCGGCCCTGCCGCGGCGGCTTTTGCATTTTCGCGACGTGGTCCATGCCGAAAGAAAGCGCCGGCCTCCTGCTCTACCGCCAGCACGGCGGGGTAACGGAGGTATTTCTCGTCCATCCCGGCGGCCCGTTCTGGAAGAAGAAGAACGAGGGCGCCTGGACGATTCCGAAGGGCGAGCCGAACGCCAGCGAGGACAAGCTCGCGACGGCAATCCGCGAATTCGCGGAGGAGACAGGCACGACCCTCGCCGGCGATTTTCGCGCCTTGCCCGCCATCAGGCAGGCAGGCGGAAAATGGGTATACGCCTTCGCCATCGAAGGCGACCTCGACCCCGCAACGCTGGTCAGCAACGAGTTCGAGATGGAATGGCCACCGCGCTCGGGTAGGCGCACGCGCTTTCCCGAAGTGGATCGCGGCGGTTGGTTCGCACTCGACGCCGCGCGCCGCACGATCAACAAAGGCCAAGCCGCGCTGCTCGATGCTCTTGCGGCGTTGCTTGCCAGGTGAGCTTGCCGCAACGAAGCCCGGCGCACCCGTGTTTAGGCAGAAAGGTTTTGGAGGCTTCGATGAGCGACCATGTCTACAGCGTCACCGAAATCGTCGGCAGCTCAGGCAGCAGCATCGACGACGCGATCAAGAACGGCATCGGCACCGCTGCGAAAACGCTGCGCAATCTCGAATGGTTCGAGGTGACGCAGATCCGCGGCCATCTCGATAATGGCAAGATCGCGCATTACCAAGTGCAGATGAAGCTCGGCCTGCGCTATGAGACGAAATAGCGATCCGCGTTAAAGCCGTCGCGCCTCTCGCCGTTGCTCATAGGCTTTTAGGTGAACGTAGATGACGCGGAGCAGCCGGTCATCGACGTGGTGTTCGCGCGCCTTGTGCAATAGGTAGCCGACGATGTGATCGGCCTCGATCTGGCCTTTGCCCTCGATATCGCGAAGCATCGAGGCGGTATTCATCGATTTGCGATCGCTCAAGAGCGCGCGATATTCGCCGAGGAACCCGGCCGAAGGCGCAAACCCGGCGCGCGAAGCGATCTCGGCATTCGTCTCCAGCAATTCGACCATCAGCGCGGTGCCTTCCGCGGTCCGCGCGATCTCGCCGATATTGGCGCGCATCGCTGCGGTCGCGCCGGCGACGGTGGCGAGATGCACCAGCTTCTCCCACATGCCGGCCATGACGTTCGGAACCGCGGCAGCGATGACCGAGGTGCGATCGAACAAAGTCTTCACCACGCCGATCCGCTCGGACATCGCCCCGGTCTGCTCGCCGAAGGTGATGTAGCACCAATCGTTGAGGTGCTTGATCGTGCCGTCGGGTAGCATCGTCGCCGCGATTTTCGCGAAGCCGCCGAGCACGCGCTCCGCGCCGAAGACGCGGTTGAGATCGTCGATATGGGAAAGACCGTTCAGCAACGGCAGGATGGCCGTCTGCGGGCCGACGGCCGGCCGGATCGCGTCGATGGCCGAAAGTAGGTCGTAGGATTTACACGTGAGGAGAACGAGGTCGGCCGGTGACGATATTTCCTCGCGCGTCGCGGCGCGCACGGGCCCGCTGAAATTGCCGAAGCCGCTTTCGATGCGCAGCCCGTTCTTCTGTAACCCGGCTTTGCGGCCCTCGCGGACGAGGAACGTCACATCGACGCCGCCTTCAACAAGACGGCCACCGAAATACCCGCCGATCGCGCCGGCGCCGAGCGAAACGATTCTCATGCCGCGACTATAGCGGCGGCATCAGTCCAGTGCTTTGACGATCTGCTCGCACATCTTCTTCGCATCGCCGAACAGCATCATCGTGTTGTCGCGGAAGAACAACTCGTTATCGACGCCGGCATAACCCGACGCCATCGAGCGCTTGATGAAGAGAACGGTCTTCGATTTCTCGACGTCGAGGATGGGCATACCGTAGATCGGCGATTTCGGATCGGTCTTCGCCGCGGGATTGGTCACGTCGTTGGCGCCGATGACGAAGGCAACGTCGGTCGAGGCGAAATCGCGGTTGATCTCGTCGAGCTCCATCACATCCTCATAGGGCACGTTGGCCTCGGCCAGCAGCACATTCATGTGGCCCGGCATGCGGCCCGCGACCGGATGGATCGCGTAATGCACCGTGACGCCTTCTTTCTTCAGGATGTCGGCCATTTCTTTGAGGGCGTGTTGGGCCTGCGCCACCGCCATGCCATAGCCGGGGACGACCACGACCGAGCTGGCGTTCTTCATGATGAAGGCCGCATCTTCGGCGCTGCCCGACTTCACCGCCTTGTCGCCGTGGGCGGCGCCCGCCGCCGCGGCACCGCCCTCGGTGCCGAAACCGCCGAGGATGACGTTGAAGATCGAGCGGTTCATGCCTTTGCACATGATGTAGCTGAGGATCGCGCCCGAGGACCCGACCAGCGCGCCGGTGATGATCAACAGCGAATTGGCGAGGGTGAAGCCGATACCGCACGCCGCCCAGCCCGAATAGGAATTGAGCATCGAGATCACGACCGGCATGTCGGCGCCGCCGATCGGCAGGATCAGCAAGAACCCCAGAAGGAACGAGATCAAGACGATCGCCCAGAAGGCCGCGACCGGCTGCGCCACCACGAACCAGACGAGCACGCCGAGCAGCACGATGCCGAGCAGCGCGTTGAACGGATGCTGGCCGGGGAAGATCAGCGGCGCGCCGGTAATGAGGCCTTGCAGCTTGCCGAAGGCGATGATCGAGCCCGTGAAGGTGATGGCGCCGATCGCGGTGCCGAGGCCCATCTCGATGAGACTGCCCTGCTCGATCGCACCCTCCGTGCCGATGCCGTAGGCCGATGGCGCATAGAAGGCAGCGGTCGCGACGCAGACTGCGGCGAGGCCAACGAGGCTGTGAAAGGCAGCGACGAGCTGCGGCAGCGCCGTCATCTGGATGCGCAGCGCGATGAAGGTGCCGATCGCGCCGCCGATCACGATGCCGGCGAGGATGAGGCCATAGCTCACGACATGCGGCGAGGCGAGCGTCGTGCCGATCGCGATCACCATGCCGACGATGCCGTAGAGATTGCCCCCGCGCGACGTGTCGGGCGATGACAACCCGCGCAACGCCATGATGAAACAGATCGAGGCGACGAGGTAGAGAAGTGCCGACAGATTAGCGCTCAAAAGAAATCTCCCCTACCCGCTTATTTCTGCTTCTTCTTGAACATCTGAAGCATGCGCTGCGTGACGATGAAGCCGCCGAAGATATTGACCGAGGCGAGGGTCACGGCGATGAAGCCCATGACCTTCGAAAAGCTCATGTCGCCCGGCCCCGCGGCGATCAGCGCGCCGACGATGATCACCGACGAGACGGCGTTGGTGACGCTCATCAACGGCGAATGCAGCGCCGGCGTCACCCGCCAGACGACGTAGTAGCCGACGAAGACGGCAAGCACGAACACCGTAAGAAAGAAGACGACGACATCGGGTTGATTGGCGGCCTCCATGGCTCAGCCTCCTGTCAATTGCGGGTGAACCACCGCGCCGTCGCGCGTCAGCAGCGAGGCTTTGACGATCTCGTCGGCGGTGTCGATCTTGAGCGACTTGTCCTTGTCGATGATGAGGCCGAGGAAGGCCAAGAGGTTCTTGGCAT
>DASXCX010000299.1:0-3473 GCA_036490955.1 Allostellaceae bacterium
CCGCGATCTTGGGGATCGCCACCCTGGCATCGGCCGAAGCCGCCGAATATCTCGGCCCGATCGACGCGCAACGAACCTACTCCTCGGGCGTCGTTACCCAAGGCGGCAAGACGATCTGGCTCGCCGGCATGGGCGGCGTCACCGGCCCCGGCGGCAAGAAGAACACCGACCTCGCCAGCCAAACGCGGCAGGTTTTCGAGAACATCGCCGCGACGTTGAAAGAAGCCGGCGGCTCGCTCGACAACGTCGTCACCATGACGGTGATGATCCGCAATCAATCCGACGGGCCGGACTTCCTCAAGCTGCGCGGCGAGTTCTTCAAGAAAAATTATCCGGCAAGCATGCTGATCGTCGCCAAGGACTTCGCCAATCTCAATCTGCTGCTCGAGATCCAGGCGGTCGCCGTGATCGGCGACCAGGCAAAATAGCGCGATTCTCACGAGAGCGAACGGCGCGGCGCGGCCGAGACGCGCGAGCTTAACTCTACTCGTCTTTGCGCGTGAGGCTTTTGCGAGAACGTTGCAGGACGGCCTCGCTGCTCGCGATATGCTCTTGCCCCTCCGCGACCGACTTGTTGCTCGCGATGATGTGCTTGGCACTTTCCGCGATATGGTCCAAAACCGCGGCCTTTTCCGGGGTCGCGCTTTCCCGAAGGGCGCGCGCTAATGTTTCTTCGTCGACATCCGCGCCAAGACGACGCGGCGTTTCCATGAACGGAACGTGCGGGCCCTTGGCTTTTTTCGTCGGGCGCTTCCGGCTTTTCGGCATTTCGTCATTCGCCATCGGTGCGAGCGGCCGGAATTCCTGCCGCTGCGCGCCGCGTTGTTTCAAAAGAAACAATCCGGCACGCCCATCGTTGCCGAAGGCTTGGCCAAAATCCCGATTTGCGGCTCGGAAATGGAGGGCGGTCACCGTGATCGGCGGCCCGGTCAGACAGCGATCGGTCTCAACCGGTCTCGCTCAAGAACGACCGCTGCGCTGCAGCTTGAATTGCCGGCTCATATCGTTCGTCGCGGCCAAGAGCATCTTGCTCTTCGCCACGCACCAACGACTTTGGAGCAGCGCCTCTTCACACTCGACCACGCGTTGCTGCGTGTCGAAAGCGAGCATATCGGCGGTCACGCTTTGCGGCGTGCCGCATTCCGGTTGCGCACCGTCGTGCTCCTCAAAGATGCGCCGCGTACCCTGCCACAGCATGACGCCATGATGAGAATCGGCCGTCGCCCTGGCGAGCACGGTCGTGATCTGCTGCGCGGCACGGTCATCAGGGGCGATGAAATCCTGGCGCGCGTCGATCGCCCCATCCGATCCCAGAAAGAAAAGCCGATATTCGGCCATAGCTACCTCCTGGCGTTGTAACACTTAGGTAAGCACAATGTTGCCCGCGATGCCAATCGGTGGTGCAACCTCCGTCGCGCCCGGGGGTTTCCCGCAACGGGTTTCCGGCCAAGGGCATTAATGTCGGGAATCCGACTCTGGAACTGCGGCTGGCCGGCCAAGCGCAAGGGGAGCAGAAGACATGGCATGGTACCGGGTCTATTTTTTGTCGCGCTCCGGCGATATCCGGAATGTCGATGAATTCGAAGCCGATAACGACGAATCCGCGGCGACCTTCGCCGACCAACTTCACGATGCCCTGAGCGACATCTATGCCGGCTACGAGGTCTGGCATTTGTCGCGCCGGGTCGTCCTCCGCATCAGCCGCGACGAGCCCCGTCCCGCCCTATGTCGGGCCCTGATCACCGAGCGCATGCAAGCCTCGCTGCTGCGCCGCGAAGAGACTCTGCATAGCAGCGAAACCGCTTTCTCGCGCAGCCGTCTCCTGCTCGAGAAAATGCGCGACCTGCGCGAGATCGTGAAAACCCGCCAGCACAGCCATCGGGGCGATAGCCGGCAGGCTTAATCCCGGCGCTTCACCATAGTGACATTCCCGACCGCGGGAATGCGGATCGTACAGCGCAAGCCGGGATGGCGAAATTCGAGCTTGGTCGTGCCGCCAAGCTCGACACGCAGCCCGCGCTCGACATAGGCGAGGTCGAAATCCGGCTGCTTTCCGCCTCGCAAGGCCGGCGGCCGGCCCCGCTCCAACCAGCTAAGCTCCAGTATTTGGGCCGAGCGCTCGCGGCGCCACCGCCACTCGACCTCGATGCGCCCCCCAGGGACCGACAAGCCTCCATGCCGGGCGGCATTGGCCGCGAGCTCATGAAGCGCCATGCCCAGCGCCAGAGCGGCTTTCGGCACGAGAAAAACTTCCGGGCCGTTGAGATGCACCTTATGGAGATTGCGCCCTCCGTAAGGCGCGAGCTCCGCCGTAACCAGAGCCTCGATCGGCGTATCGATCCATTTCTTCTTCGACAACACCTCATGCGTCCGCGCCAGCGCGTCGAAGCGTTTCTCGAGATTCTTGGAGAAATCCTCGAGGCTCTTTGAACGCTTGCGCGTGTGGTTGGTGATCGAGATCACCGTACCCAGCATATTGTGGACACGATGATTGAGCTCGGAGACGAGTATCTTCTCGTGCTCCTCGGCGCGGATCACGTTGGTGATGTCGACAAAGGTGATCAGCGCGCCGTTCGCCTGCTGATCGGACATCTGATAAGGCAGTATCCGCATCAGGTAATGGAGATCGCCCTCTTTTCTGGTGACGCGCCGTTCAACCGCCTGGCCGCGACCGATGGCGGCGCGCAACTCCCGCCGCAAATCCTGGGCTTCGTCGAGCCGGCTGACGATATCGGTCAGCGGCCTGCCGCGATCGCCGGGGATCAGGCTGAAAATGCTCTCGATCGCCGGCGTGAAGCTGCGGATCAGCAAATGATTGTCGAGAATGATCGTCGCGACCTGTGTGCTCTCGAACAAATTCTTGAGGTCGGCATTGGCGCGATCGAGCTCTTCGACCTTGCTGCCGAGCTCGGCGTTGACCGTTTGCAGCTCTTCGTTGATCGATTGGATTTCCTCTTTCGAGGTTTCCAACTCCTCATTGGCCGATTGCAGCTCCTCATTGACCGAGAGCAGCTCCTCGTTCGAGGATTTGAGCTCCTCGCTCGACGTGTCGAATTCCTCGACCGTCGATTGCAGCCGGTCCTTGGTTGTCTGCAACTCGCGCTCGAGGTGCCGGATCGTGCTGTCCTCGGCTTCCTCGGCCGGCTTTGCCGGCTTTTCGCCGTGGCTCGCCGGCCCGAGATCGGCGAACAACACGATATAAAGCGTCTCGCCGCCTTCGGCGACCGGCATCACGGTGAGGCGGATGAGCTGGGACCCGCCGTTTACTTGGACCGGAATGTTCTCGAGCGTGGTCGTCTCGCCGGTCTCGCGCGCGCGGTGCAGAGCGGTACGGAGATCGAGACGCAGCCCTTTGCGCGCCATGGTGGTGAGATCGCGATTGGGCGGGCCTTCGGCGGGCTCGAGGTACTTGCCGGTGCGGCTCGAGTGATGGACGACCTCGCCTTCCTGGTTCACGACGACGTAAGCGGGCG
>DASXCX010000300.1:0-15878 GCA_036490955.1 Allostellaceae bacterium
TTGCCAACATTGCGGGGCTCATTTTAAGCCTGCTTATTATTATGCGGCCATGCACGATAGCAGTTTCGACTTCAATCGCAGCTTCGGTTTTGCTCTGCACGAGACCGCGCGGCTGCTCAGCAAGCGCTTCGACCAGCGCTCCAAATCCCTCGGCCTGACCCGGGCGCAGTGCCAGGTCCTGGCCTATCTCGTCTATCACGAGGGCATCAACCAGGCCGGGCTCGCGGAGCTCCTGGAGCTCGAGCCGATCTCGCTGGGACGCCTCATCGATCGCATGGCGCAGGCCGGCTGGGTCGAGCGCCGTCCCGATCCGCAGGACCGCCGCGCCTGGCGGCTTTTCATCACCGACAAAGCGAAGCCGCTCTTCGTCGAGATGGTCGCGATCGGCCGCGAAGTGCGCGGCGAGGCGCTCGCCGGCTTTACGCAGGAAGAAAGCGACAAGATCATGGATTTGCTGTTGCGCGCGCGGCGCAACCTTTCAGTCCACATGGATGACCAGGCCGCAACGCCGCGGCCCATCGCGGGAGCCGCCGAATGAGCGTGCTTTCGGATACGCGCGGTCGTTTCGGACAGCGCAACTTGTTCCTCCGCATCCTGCTGATGGCGAGCATTCCGCTCGTCCTCATCGCGATCGCGGCCTATCTCTATTTCACCGCCGGCCGCTCGGCCTCGACTGACGATGCCTATGTGCAGGCCGACAAGATCGTCGTCAGCTCCGATGTCAGCGCCCGCGTCGTTGCGGTCGAGGTCAAGGACAACCAGCCCGTCAAAGCCGGCCAGGTGCTGATCCGGCTCGACGACAGCAGCTACAAGATCGCGCTCGCCAAGGCACAGGCCAATCTTGCCGCGACGAAACTGCAGATCGACGGGCTGCGGGCGACCTACAAGCAACGCCAGGCGGATGTGAAGGCCGCGCAGGACACGCTCGACTACATGCAGCGCGAAGCCGATCGCCAGGCGCAGCTCCTTGCGACGCATATCACCTCGCAGCAGAAATATGACGAAGCGCGGCACAATCTCGACGCGGCACGGCAGCAGCTTTCCTCGGCGCAACAGCAGCTCGCCAATGTGCTGGCGAGCCTCGACGGCAATCCCGACATCCCGACGGATCAGCATCCGCTGGTGATGCAGGCGAAGGCGCAGGTCGACCAGGCGGCGCTCGATCTTTCCTATACGGTGATCCGCGCGCCCGCCGACGGTTATGTCGCGTTGGTGAGCCGCCTGCCGGTCGGCCAATATCTCACCGCGGCGACGCCGGCCTTCAATCTGGTGACGACGGATCACGCCTGGGTCGAGGCGAATTTCAAGGAAACCGATCTAACGCGCATGCGTCCGGGCCAGAATGCGAACTGCGATATCGATACCTATCCCGATCGCGAATTCCGCGCCCATGTCGACAGCATCAGCGCCGGCACGGGCTCGGAATTTTCCGTGCTGCCGGCGCAGAACTCGACCGGCAATTGGGTGAAGATCGTGCAGCGTGTTCCGGTGCGGCTGGTGATCGACAATCCCGATCCCAACTATCCGCTGCGCGCCGGGATGAGCGCGACCTGCACGGTCGATACCCGCACCCTGACGCCGTGGAATTCCGAGCAGACGGCGTCGACGGCGCGCTGAGCGATGGCTCAGGGTCAGCATGAAGGTCTGAACCGCGGCATCGTCACCGCCGCGGTGATGCTCGCGACCATCATGCAGACGCTCGACAGCACGATCGCCAATGTCGCGCTGCCGCATATGCAAGGCAGCTTCTCGGTGGCGCAGGACGAGGTCACCTGGGTGCTGACCTCGTACATCGTCGCCGCCGCGATCGGCACGCCGCTCACCGGCTGGCTCGCCGCGAATTACGGCACGAAGCGGCTGCTGCTTGCCTCGATGGCCGGCTTCACGGTCGCTTCCGTGCTCTGTGGCCTCGCCGGCAGTATCGAGCAGATGGTGGCGTTCCGCTTCGCTCAAGGCATCTGCGGGGCCGCGCTCGTACCGCTGGCGCAGACGATGCTGCTCAACATCTATCCGCGCGAGAAAGCCGGCGGCGCAATGGCGATCTGGGGCGCCGGCGTGATGCTCGGGCCGATCATCGGCCCGACGCTCGGCGGCTGGCTGACCGATGCCTATAACTGGCGGTGGTGCTTCTACATCAACGTGCCGATCGGCATCATCGCTTTCTTCACGCTGGCAAGCTTCGCGCAGGAAAGCCCGACGCATCGCCGCGGCTTCGATTTCTTCGGCTTCGCCATGCTCAGCCTCGCTGTCGGCGCGTTGCAGCTGATGCTCGATCGCGGCGAGTACAAGGACTGGCTCGCTGCAAACGAGATCCGGCTCGAGCTCGGTATAGCGCTCGCGGCCTTCTGGGTATTCCTCGTCCATTCGGCGACGTCGTCCAACCCGTTCGTCAATCTCGTCTTGTTCAAAGACCGGAACTTCTCGTCTGGCAACGTGCTGATGTTTCTCGTCAGCGTCGTCATCCTCGCCTCGACGGCATTGTTGCCGACCCTGTTGCAGGTCGTGCTGAATTATCCGGTGGTGACGGCGGGCGTGTTGATGACGCCGCGCGGTTTCGGAACCGTGGTCTCGATGTTGTTGGTCGGCAAGCTCACGGCACGCTTCGATGGACGCCTGCTGATGCTCGTCGGCTTTCTCATCTCGGCCTACTCCTTTTGGTTACCGCACGGCTGGACCATCGATATGGGCTGGCAGCCGATCGCCATGGCCGGCTTTGGGCAGGGCTTCGGTTTGGGCCTGATCTTCGTGCCCCTTTCGCTCCAGACTTTCGGCACGCTGCCAATGGCCCATCGCAACGAGGCGACTGCGCTCTTCAGTCTCGTCCGCAACGTCGGCGGCAGCATCGGCATCTCGCTCGCCGAGAATTATCTCGCGCGTGCGACGCAGACGAGCCACCAGGCAATTGCCGCCAATGTCACGCCCTATAATCAATCGCTCTGGGATCCGAGCCTCTCCGCGATGTGGAATCTCCACACGACGCAGGGGCTCGCCGCGATCAACGCGGAGGTGACGCAGCAGGCGGCGATGATCGCTTATCTGCAATGCTTCACGCTGATGGCGGCGATTTGCGTGGTGATGATCCCGATGCTGTTGATCATGCGCCATGTCCGTCAGGCGCCGGGCCACGGTGCCGGCGCCCATGCCGTCGCGGATTAGCGCCGGGGCTAACCCTCGACCGCTTCGCGGAACTGACGCGGGTCGAAATCGGCCGTACGCTCCTCGCCCTGGCGCGACACCGCGACATCGAGCCGGGCCGCGGCGAGCAGCGCATTCTCGGTAAAGACCCCGTCGGGTTGGTCCTCGTCGATGGCGAGGCTGGCGAGGGAAGGGCTGCGCGCCAGCAGCCGATAAAGCGCCGTGACCCGCAGATAGAGGGCGAGCGTGGCCTGGACATTGGTCCCGAGCTCCTCGGCGAAGAGGTCCAGCACCGCCCTGGTATCGACGTCGAAACCCTGCGCCTCCTCGTCTTCGTCGGCCGCCGGGTTTTCTGCCGCGGTCCGCTCGAGATATTCACGAAACAGAAACACGGCCGATCCGAGGAGCCCGGGGTCGACCGCCGGCACGCGCGGTTGAGATTGAGCCATCGCTATGGCTTAGCCGGAACGCAAACCGCCCTCAACCGCTTGGTATTTGCGCGCAGCACATTCTTTTTTGCGTCGCGGCGCTTGTCGGCGGAGGCAGATGCGGCCTAAGGAATAAAGTCCGTCGCATGTCGTTCTTTAGAAGTCCCGGGAGGGGTCGCCTCGGCCGGGAGGAGTCGTTTTTATTGTGGCCAGGCTCCCGCTCACCGCCGAAGGCCGTACCGCCAGCCTTGTTGAAGTCTCGGCCATGGCGCTGGCCATCGGAATCGTGACCGGCCTTGCCGGCGTGCTGTTCCGTGCCATCGTCGCTGCCATCCACGATTTCTTCTTCCTCGGCGAATTCTCGCTCTATTACGACCCGAATATTCACACTCCCGCGAGCTGGCTCGGGCCGCTGGTGATTTTCTCGCCGGTGATCGGCGGCCTCGTGGTGATCTTTCTCAGCCGCCTGCCGCCGGCTGACCGTCGCGGACAGGGCGTCTCCGACATCATCGACGCCATCTACTACCGCGAGGGCCGCGTCCGCTCGCTCCAGGCCTTCATCAAATCGCTCGCCGCCGGCATCCAGAGCGGTTCCGGCGGCTCTGTTGGGCGCGAGGCGGCGATCGTTCAGATCGGCGCCGCGATCGCATCTCGTGCCGCGCGCTTCACGAACTTGGCGCAATGGCAGCGCATGACGTTGGTCGCCGCCGGCGGCGCCTCGGGCCTGGCCGCCGCTTTCAACGCACCGCTGGGCTCGATCGTCTTCGCGGTCGAGCTGATGATGCCGGAGATCAGTCCGCGCACCCTGCTGCCGGTAACGATGGCCGCCGGCGCCGGCACCTTCGTCGCCCGCATCTTCTACGGCTTGCAGCCGACCTTCCTGGTGCAGACCGTCACCGCTCCCGAGCTGCGTGTCTCGGGCGTCGTCGATCTGATCCCTTTCGCATTCTTCGGCCTGCTGCTCGGCTTCACGTCCTGGGCCATGATCCGCGGGCTCGGCTGGACCGAGACCCAACTCAACAAGCTGACGACCAATCCTTATCTCAAACACGCCTTCGCGATGTTGCTGGTCGGATTGATGATCTACGGCATGAAAATCGGCGTCGGCGATTACGATATCGAAGGCCCGAGCTACGCGGCACTACAGGACATATTGCGCGGCACTTACTCGGCGCTGTGGATTTTCGCGCTGCTCTTTGCGGCAAAGCTCGTCGCGACGACGCTGACCCTGGCTTCGGGCGGCAGCGGCGGCGTCTTCTCCGCCTCGCTAATCATCGGCGCGGCGCTCGGCGGTATCGTCGCCACGGTGACCCAGATGTTGGCGCCGCAACTCGCCGTCAATGTTCCGGACTACGCCATCGTCGGCATGGCCGGGATGCTCGGTGGCACCACGGGCGCCGCGATGACCGCGATCGTCATGGTCTTCGAGCTGACCCGCGACTACAACGTGATCGTCCCGCTGATCATGGCCGTGACCCTGGCGATCGCTGTGCGCAAGGCGGTGCTGCCGCAGAGCATCTACACGCTGAAGCTCGCCGATAAGGGCCATGAAGTGCCCGATTCCCTACAGGCCAACATGTATCGCATCCGCGCCGCCGAGCGCGCGATGACGAGCGATTTCGAGCTACGTCCGGCCGACGCGCGGATCGATGAGACCATCACCTCGCTGATTGAGACCGGCCGGCCGATCTACGTGATGATCGCGAGCGGCAACCGCCTCGCGGGTTACGTGCGGTTCGATCCGGGCTTCAAGCTATGGAAGCCGAATGATCCGGGCCTCCGGCTCGGCGATCTCGCGCGCAGCGATTTCGTGTTGGTGCGGCCGCAAGATACGATGTTCTTCGTCATCGGGCGTCTTGCCCGCCGCGGCGCGCGGCTCGCCATCGTCGCCGGCGGCGCCAATCGCGTGCCGCGCGTCGGCGATATCCGCGGCGTCATCGCGCTCGAGACCATGGGCGAGGCAGTGATCGAGAATGCGCGCGTCTACGCGCCGCAAGCGGCGCGTAGCCCGTTCCCACTGCTTTATCGCCGCCGCGTCACCTGGCCGTTCTTCTGGCGACGAAAATCGTCCGGCGACTAGCCGTCAAGCGGCGTCGCCGGTATCGGCCTTGAGCCCCGCCGCTTTGATGCCGGCGACCGCGCAAGCTTCGTCATTCTCCGAGGTATCGCCGGAAATTCCGACCGCGCCGATCACATTGCCGGCATCGTCCTTGATCAAGACGCCGCCGGCATTGGGGACGACCTTGCCTTCGGAGGCGACCATCAGCGACGTCATGAAGGCGGGGTTGCCCTGGACGCGGCGCGCGAATTCGCGGCCGCCGAAACCCATGCCGAGCGTGCCCCAGGCTTTGCCTTCGGCGATTTGCGGCCGGAGAATGCTCGACCCGTCCTCGCGCTTCAGCGCCACCCGATGCCCGCCGGCATCCAGCACCACCACGGTCAGCGGCTTGAATTTCGCCGTGCGCCCGTGCTCCAGCGCCTTGTCGACGATGGTGGAAGCCTGGGCGAGGGTGAGGGGGGTCATGGGCAATCTCCTCCGAAGGTGAAGTGGCGGCAAGCGCGTGCTGGCAATATCATAGCAAACACAACAAGGCTAGGTGCCGGGGCATGTCTAGATTGCGTCTCTCGTTTTCGTGCTGGGATTACGACCGCATGCGCGGGCTGGCCGATGGCAGCGTAACGGCCGAAGGCATCGACCTCGTTTGCATGAAGCATGTGGTCGAGGAGACTTTCTTCCGCATGGCGCGATATCGCGAGTTCGATCTCGCCGAAATGTCGCTGTCTTCGTACACGGTGTCCTTGTCGCGGCCGGAGAAGCCCTTTATCGCCATCCCGGTCTTCCCATCGCGCATGTTTCGTCACGGCTTCATCTACACCGCGGCGAAAAGCGGCATCAGGGAGCCGAAGGACCTTATCGGCAAGCGCATCGGAACGCCGGAGTATCAGCTCACGGCGCCCGTCTGGATCCGCGGTATCCTGCAAGACGAATACGGTGTCGATCCGGCCAGTCCGACCTATCTGACGGGCGGTCTGTTCGAAGCGGGCCGCATCGAGAAGATCGCGCTTAACCTGCCGCCGAAATTCAAGCTCGAAACGATCGATCCGACGAAGACGCTGTCCGAGATGATCGCGACCGGTGAGATCGACGCGATCCAGGCGCCGCATCCGCCTTCGACTTTCTACAGCCAGCCCGACCGCGTGAAGCGGCTGATCGAGAATTACGTCGAAGTCGAGCGCGCCTATTTCCGCAAGACCAAGATCTTTCCGATCATGCATACCGTCGCCATCCGGCGCGAGGTCTACGAGGCCAATCGCTGGATCGCGCAATCGCTCTTCAAGGCTTTCGTCGAGGCGCAACGCGCGGTCTACGACGCGCTCCATCACCAGGAAGCCTACGCGACGATGCTGCCCTGGCAGATGGCCTATGTCGAGGAAACGCAGCGCGAATTCGGACCGGATTGGTGGGCCTATGGCTTGGAGGCCAACCGCCATGTGCTCGATACCTTCCTGCGCTATCATCATGACCAGGGCCTGTC
Source organism: Allostellaceae bacterium (assembly GCA_036490955.1). Classification (GTDB taxonomy): domain Bacteria; phylum Pseudomonadota; class Alphaproteobacteria; order ATCC43930; family CGMCC-115725; genus CAIKMD01. The sequence continues at coordinate 7,100 of DASXCX010000300.1, forward strand.
GCCGCGGCGCCTGAAGCCGGAAGATCTCTTCGCGCCGGAAACATTCGAAGGTTTCAAAATCTGAAACAACCCGGGAGGGGACGATGAAGCGTAAGCATGTCGCCAAGGTCGTGGTTGCATCGGTTGCTTTGCTTGCCACGGCGTTTGGTGCACGCGCCGCGGACACGGTTCTGCAGGGCAAGGACGCGTTCGGCGATTTCCAGCGCGACGCGCCGGGCGTCTTGCATAAGATCACGGTCGGCGATCTGCCACAGCCTTTCGCCTCGGAATCGTCGCGCAACTTTCCGCAACTGGTGCCGCGCGACAACGCGATGCCGAAGGTTCCCGCGGGCTTTTCGCTTTCAGTCTTCGCGCAAGGCTTCAAGCAGCCGCGCGAAATGAAGGTCGCGCCGAACGGCGACATCTTCCTCGCCGAAAGCGGCGCCGGCAAAGTCCATGTGCTGCGCTCGGCCGGCCCGGGCAAACCGCCGACCGACACCGTCTTCGCCGAGGTCGCCGAGCGGCCCTTCGGCATCAGCTTCTTTCCGGCGGGTCCAAATCCGAAATACGTCTATATCGCCTCGATGAACGAGGTGGTGCGGTTTCCCTATCAGGTCGGCGATACCAAAGCGCGCGGTCCGAAAGAGATGATCGTGCCCAACCTGCCGGGACCGCTGCATTGGACGCGCGATGTGCTGGTGACGTCCGACAGCAAGCACATCCTCGTCGCCGTCGGCTCGAGCACCAACATTGCCGAAAAGGGCATGGAGCAGGAGCAAAACCGCGCCAACATCCTCGAATTCAATCCGGATGGCAGCGGCCGCAAAGTGCTCGTTTCGGGCACGCGCAATCCGGTGGCGATCGCCTTCAATCCGGTTGACGGCTCGCTCTGGACCTCGGTCAATGAGCGCGACCTGCTCGGCGATAATCTGCCGGCCGATTACGTGACGCATGTTCAGCCCGGCAAATTCTACGGTTGGCCGTATTTCTACAACGGCAATCACCGCGATCCGCGCGTCGAGGGCAATCCGCCGGTGCCCGGCGATCAGGTCGTCGTCGGCGACGTGCTGATCCAGCCGCATTCGGCGCCGCTCGGCATCGCCTTCTATACCGGCAAGCAATTTCCGGCCGAGTATCACAACGATCTGATCATCAGCACCTCGAAACCGGCCGCGGTATCGCGCAGGAGCAGCAACGTCGCGGCAAGCGGAACCGGCTTATCGGTCGCGCTGCATGGCTCGTGGAATCGGGGACTGCGCACCGGCCTTGCTGCAGCGCTGCCGCGCTGTGCCGGGGATCGACACGGCGCAGATGGCGCTCCGAGTTTGCGCCATCCGTGAGACTTTCGAGGAAGCAGGGCTGTTGCTCGCGCGGCGGCGCGGCGAAGGACGGCTGTTGGCGGCCGCCGAGCTGGACTCGATTCAGCGAGAGCTGCTCCTGCAACTCGGCCGTCCGCCGGATTTTGTCGAGCTCGTGGTCGAAGGCGGGCTCGATCTTGCCACCGACCTCCTCGTGCCGTTTGCGCATTGGATCACACCGGAGATCCGGCCGCGCCGTTACGATACTTATTTCTATCTTGCGCCCGCGCCCTTGGAGCAGGAAGCGCGTCACGATGGCCACGAGGCGGTCGCTTCGATCTGGATCGCGCCGGGCCAGGCAGCCGAGGATGGGGCCGCTCAGCGCGTGAAGATGATCTTCGCGACGCGCTTCAACCTGCAGAAACTGGCACGCAGCGCGACCAGTGCGGCGGCTTTCGCGGCGGCGCGCGCCGCCAAGATCGTCACCGTCCTGCCGGAATATCGCGAGACGCCGCAGGGCCTGATGTGGTGCATCCCGATCGAGGCCGGTTACGGCATTGCGGAAACGCCGGTCCAAGGCGAAACGGTCGCCTAAGCCCGCTTTCCGTCGCGAAAGCTATTGCCCTCGGCGGCTAGCTGGGCCAGCAGCCGCGCTGGTTTTAGTCCCTCATCGCCGAAACGCTGCGCGGCCGCGCTCAGCCGTTCGCAAAGCTTTTCGAGGCCGATGAGATCGGCATAGAACATCGGCCCGCCGCGATGCGCCGGAAAGCCATAACCATAGACCCAGATGACATCGATATCGCTGGCGCGCGCGGCGATGCCTTCATCGAGAAGGCGAGCGCCCTCGTTGATCATCGTCGAGAGGATGCGCAGCGCGATCTCTTCGGACCGCAGGCTCGCGCGTGACGTGCTGCCGCGTGCCGCGTCGATGATTCGCTGAGCCTCGGGATCGGGCAGGGGCGTGCGGCTGCCGTTCTCATAGCGGTAGTAGCCGGCGCCGGTCTTTTGCCCGAGCCGCCCCGCATCGACGATCGCGTCCGCAAGCGGCCAGAAACGATCGCGCTGCTTGCGCGCCCGATAGCTGATATCCAGCCCGGCGATGTCGCCCGCGGCGCAAGGCCCGACCGGGAAGCCGAATTCGGTCATCGCGCGATCGACGGCCTCGATGGCGATGCCCTCCGCGAGCAGCCGCTCGACTTCGCGGCCGCGCTGCGTCAGTAAGCGGTTGCCGACGAAGCCGTCGCAGGCGCCGACTGTGACGGCGAGCTTGCGGATCTTGCGCCCGAAAGCCATACCGGCGGCGATCGTGCCAGGCGCGCTCTTCGCTGTGCGCACCACTTCCATCGCGCGCATGACCGTCGCGGGCGCGAAGAAATGCAGGCCGAGAAAACTCTCCGGTCGTTGCGATGCCTCGGCCAGGAGATCGAGGTCGAGATAAGAGGTATTGCTCGCCAAGAACGTATCGGGCTTTGCGATCGGACCGAGCTCGGCGAAGAGTTTGCGCTTCAGCGCGAGGTCCTCGGTGACCGCTTCGATGATGAGGTCGGCAGCGCGGAGATCGCTCAGCAGCATTGCGCCGCGTAACCGGGCAAACCGCTTTTCCATTTCGGCTTGGTCAAGGCGGCCGCGCTTCGCGGCGCCGTCGTAATGTGCGCGAATATTGGCGAGCGCACGGTCGAGCGCCAGCTTGTCGGCTTCGACCAAGGTCACCGACAGGCCGGCATCCGCGCAGCAGATGGCAATCGCGCTACCCATGGTGCCGCCGCCGATAATGCCGACGCTGGCGATCGCTTTGGCCGGCGTATCGGCCGCGAGACTGGGCACTTTCGCCGCGTCGCGTTCGGCAAAGAAAAGATAGCGCAGCGCGCGCGCCTGATCGCTGAACACGGTGCCGCCGAAGATTTGCTGCTCGCGGCGCAAGCCCTCGTCGATCGGCAGCAGCGCGGCTTCGACCGCGTCGATGCAAGCCAGCGGCGCAGCGAGGCCGGTTTTGCGTTTGGCCGTGTCGGCACGCGCCGCGGCAAAGAAATTCGCGTCGGGGAGGGCCGGCGGCGACAAGTCGCGCACCCGCGGGAGCGGGCGTCGCTCGCACACTCGTTCAGCGAAAGCCAAGGCGCCCGTGCGGAAATCGCCCGCGATGATCTCGTCGATGAGTCCGCGGTCGAGCGCGGTCTTGGCATCGATCGGATCGCCACCGACGACCATATCGAGAGCCAGCTTCAAGCCAACGAGGCGCGGCAGGCGCTGTGTAGCGCCCGCGCCCGGCGTGATGCCAATCTTGACCTCGGGCTGGCCGAGCTTCGCGTCGGGCGTGGTAACGCGATAGTGGCAGCCCATCGCCAGCTCGAGCCCGCCACCCAAAGCATGGCCGTGGATGGCTGCGACGATCGGTTTGGGGCTTTGCTCCATGATCGCGATGTTCGCGGGGTTGAGCGGCTCCTCGCGCTTGCGCTCGAATTCGGTGATGTCGGCGCCGGCAATGAAGCCGCGGCCAGCACCGATTAGCACGAGAGCAGCGGTGGCGGGGTCGGCAATGGCGGCTTCGAGCGCCGTCTTGAGCGCAGAACGCAGCGCGTGGCTGGTGGCGTTGACCGGCGGATTGTCGATGATGAGAAGAGCCACCTTGCCGATCTGCTCGGCTTTTACCAGCGGCAAACCCGCAGCCATGCTGAAATCCTCATGTTGCAGCGCGGCAAGCCTTGAAGCCCAAGGCGGTTTCTGTCAAGCAGAACGCGGAAAGATGCGTGGCTGCGGTTCAGCAGGGGGGCCGATGAAGAAGCCGCTCGCGGCCTTGATGGTAGCGCTAAGCGCGGCGTTGTCCGTGTTGACGGTGCCGCGTGCCGACGCAGCGGACTCTCCGAAAACCGTGACGCTCGGCGCCTCGCTGCAATTGACGGGCGCGGACGCCAACCTCGCGCGCTATTTCCGCGACGGCTACCAGGTTGCGGTCGATCGCATCAACCAGCAAGGCGGCATCCGCATCGGCGACCAAACCTATCGTCTCGCGCTCAAGATTCTCGACAATCAATCGAACATCAATCTCGGCGTGCAGCAATATACGCAGCTCATTACGCGTGACAATATCGATTTCCTTCTCGGCCCTTACAGCAGCAACCATACGCTCAATGAATCGTCGGTCGCCGAGAAATACCGCGTCCCGATGGTGCAGGGCGGGGGTTCCGCGAAGCAGATTTTCGAGCGCGGCTATCGCTACATCTTCGGTACCGCACCGCCGGCCGAGAATTATTTCAGCTCGACGGTTGCGATGATGACCAAACTCGATCCGAGCGTGCACACACTCGCACTGCTGACGGCAGACGACGCTTTCGACGTCGCGGTGCGCGCGGGAACCGAGGCACTCGCTCAGGAGGTCGGGATCGATATCGTGGTCGATCAGGTCTATCCCGAGCTGACGCCGAATTTCACCTCGCTGCTCGCCCTCGTGAAATCGAAATCGCCAGACGCGATTCTGCTCGGCGGGCACGAGGTCGAGAGCCTCAACTTCATGCGTGAAGCGAAGTCGCTCGACGTGAACGCGCGTTATCTCACTTCGCTCACGGTCGGTGTACCATCGCACGACTTCCGCGCGGCTCTGGGCAAGGACGCAGAGGGTGTCTTCGGTATGGCGCCCTGGGTGATCTCGCCGGTCGTGCGCGATCGCTGGTTCGGCGATGGGCAGCAATTCGCGCAGCTCTTCCAACATCGCTTCAACTACGAGCCCGATTACCATGTCGCGTCGGCAGTCGCCGATGTCGAGACCTTTGCCTATGCGCTCGAAACCGCCGCGACGCTCGATCGTGAGAAGGTGCGCGACGCCATCGCGAAAAGCGATTTTGAATCCGTCTATGCGACGATCCGCTATCAGGCGAATGGCCAGATCGATATCCCACAGATCGTGATCCAGGTGACGAACGGCAAGATCGTGCCGATCTATACCGATCACTTCCTCAATAAGCCCAACTATCCCGTCCCGGCCTGGGGCAAGCGAAAGTGATCTCAAGCTTCTAGCGGACTTTGCCGGTCTCCCATGCTTCTCGCGCAAATTCTTCTCAACGGCGTTTTGCTCGGTGGTCTTTACGGCCTCATGGCGCTCGGCATGGCGCTGGTGTGGGGCGTGCTCAATATCGTCAACCTCGCACATGGCGCATTCGTCATGCTCGGCGGCTATTGTGTCTATTTTGCCTTCGCCGGGCTCGGCATTGACCCCTTCGCGGCACTGCCGATCGCATTCCTCGCAATGTTCGCACTGGGCTATGTGCTCCAGCGCTACGTCCTCAATCTCATCGTTCGCTCCGCGCAGCTCAATACGCTGCTCATTACTTTTGGTCTTGACGTGGTGCTGACATATTTGGCGCAGCTCGCCTTCACCGCCGATTTCCGCACCATCAATCCCAGCTATGCCGGCGCGAATATCGCGATCTTTGGCCTGACGTTGCCGTTGCTGCGCTTTGCCGCTTTCGCGGCGGCCCTGCTTTTCGCAAGTTTGCTCTGGATCATCCTGCAGCGGACCCGGCTCGGTCGCGCCATTCGCGCGACCGCGCAAAATCTCACCGCCGCGCGGCTCTATGGCGTCGATCCCGCGCGGCTCTACGCACTGACCTTCGGCCTCGGTGTCGGAATCGCCGGTGCGGCGGGCGGACTTTATGGCATGGTCTCGCAGGTGACGCCCTATGTCGGCGCGACGCTGACGGCGAAATCTTTCGTCATTACGATCATGGGGGGGCTCGAGAACCCCTTCGGCATTGTGGCCGGCGGCATCGTCATCGGGATCATCGAAGCGCTCGCGTCGATCTATATCGGCTCGACCTTCACCGATGCGATCAGCTTTGGCCTGCTGGTGATCATCCTGGTCGTCCGGCCCGTCCGCGGCTTGAGGACGGCTTAGCGATGCTGCGCTGGGCGACTCCCATCGTTTGCGCTATCGCGCTGGCCGCGCTGCCGCTTACCGGCAACGACGTGCTCGTCCAATACGGCATCGATGCGCTGCTCTTCGCGACGCTGGCTCAGGCCTGGAACATCCTCGGCGGCTTTGCCGGCTATGTCTCTTTCGGCAATTCGTCCTTTTACGGGCTTGGCACTTACGGTACCGCGATCGCGATGGCGCAACTCCATTGGTCCTTCGGCATCGGCTTGGCACTTGGCGCGTTCCTCGCCGTCGCCTGCGCGGTATTGTTCGGCATTCCGATCCTTCGGCTGCGCGGCCACTACTTTGCGATCGCGACGCTTGGCCTTTCGGCGACACTCTCCGCGATCATCGCAAACCTCGATATCTCGGGAAAGAACATCGGGCTCATCCTACCGCTGACCCGCGCTGACAATGCTTTTTACGAGGAAGCACTACTCCTGCTGATTGCCGCGACGGCGACTGTCGCCTGGATCGCCAAGAGCCGTTTCGGCATGGCGCTTCTCGCCATCCGCGAGGATGAGGACGCGGCGCTGGTGATGGGCATCAACACCACGCGTTACAAAGTGGCCGCGCTCGCGCTTTCCGCCTTCTTCACGAGCATCGCGGGTGGCATCCACGCCTATTGGATCACGTTTGTCGATCCCGCTGGTGCCTTCGATCTCACGCTCAATGTCCGCATGGTGATCATGGCGGTGTTCGGCGGACCCGGCACGGTGTTCGGCCCGCTGATCGGCGCCTTCACGCTTTCGATTGTTTACGACGTTCTCGCGAGCAGCATTTCCACGGCCGCAGCACTGCTCTTTGGCCTTGTCATCGTGCTCGCGGTGATCTTCATGCCACGCGGCCTTTGGGATCTTGCCGCCGGCTTCCGCCGCGAAGGTGCGCGCTATTTCTTGCGGAACATTCGGGCGCATCGCCTATGAGCACCGTGCGATTGTTGCAGGCGATGGGGCTGACGAAGCGCTTTCACGGCCTGCAAGCGATCGACGACATCAGCTTTGAGCTGTGGCAGGGCGAAATGCTCGGTCTGATCGGCCCGAATGGGGCCGGGAAGACGACGCTTGTCAGCCTCATCAGCGGAACGCTTGCCGCGGATAGCGGCAGCCTGTTCTTCGAAGGAAAGCCGATCGATCATCTGGCTCCGTATGAACGCGCGCATCTCGGTATCGGCCGCACCTTTCAGGTGACGAAACCGTTTCCGCGGCTCACCGTCCTGGAAAACGTCGCGGTCGGCGCACTCTTCGGTCTCGGCGGGGGCGTGCGCGATCTCAAAGAAGCGCGCGGCCGGGCGCGTGCGCTGCTCGAATTTACCGGCCTCGCGCATCGCGCCGACCAGCCCGGCGATCAGCTCGGCGGGCCCGACCGCAAGCGCCTTGAGCTTGCCAAAGCACTGGCGCTGCGCCCGAAGCTGCTGCTGCTCGACGAGGTGATGGCCGGCCTCAATCCGTCCGAAATCGATGAAGTCGTCGCCATCGTCAAGAAGATCCGCGACACCGGCACCAGCATCCTCGTTATCGAGCATGTGATGCGCGCGATCCGCAGTCTCTCCGATCGCATCATTGTCCTGCATCACGGCGAGATGCTCGCTGATGGCGAACCGAACGCGATCCTCGCCGACCCGCGTGTGGTCGATGCTTACCTTGGGAAGCGCCGCACATGAGCGAGGCATTGCTCGCAGTCAAAGGATTGCGTGCCGGCTATGGCGCCGCGCCGGTGCTATTCGATATCGGCTTCGAGGTGGCGCGCGGCGAAATCGTCGCGTTGGTCGGCTCGAACGGTGCCGGCAAGACGACTTTGCTGCGTGCGATCTCGCGCCTGATCGATGCGCAAGGCACGATCACGTTCGCCGGTCACGATCTGATGGCGCTGACGCCGGAGCAGGTTTTTGCGCGAGGCCTGGTTCAAGTGCCGGAAGGGCGGCAACTTTTTCCGCGCATGTCGGTCGAAGAGAATTTGCTCATGGGCGGCTATCGCCGTCCCCAAGCCGAGTTGGCGGCGAGCTTCGAGCGCATCTATCAAATCTTTCCGATCCTCGCCGAGCGGCGGCGTCAATGGGCCGGCGACCTCTCGGGCGGCGAGCAACAGATGTGTGCGATGGCGCGCGCATTGATGGCCGATCCAAAGCTACTCATCGTCGACGAAATGAGCCTCGGTTTGGCGCCGGTGGTGGTCGATCATCTGCTGATGGTGCTTGCCGCGATCCGTGAGATCGGGGTCACGGTACTGCTTGTCGAGCAGGATGTGTTTGCCGCGTTCAGCGTCGCTGACCGCGGCTACGTGCTGGAGACGGGCCGGATCGTGCAGGAAGGCCGAGTCGCTGATTTGGAGCGCGATCCGGCCCTTCGTCGGGCCTATCTTGGTGTTGATTAAGTATCTGAAATTTATTATTTATTTCTGGAACCGTTAGGGGTGGGAACGGAATCCTCGTATAATGCCATTAAAGGGGCAGGAGTTGAGTTTGAAACGGCGTGTCACCATTCTGGGATCGACCGGGTCGATCGGCTGCAACACGGCGGAACTGCTGGCGGCCGACCGCGAATCTTATGCGGTCGAGGCGCTGGTCGCGCAGCGCAATGTGGCGCGTCTCGCCCAACAG
>DASXCX010000301.1:0-2363 GCA_036490955.1 Allostellaceae bacterium
GCAGAAAAAGCGCGGCAACATCATGTGGCGCGCCGGCGCCTCGCTGCGCTTCTATACCCGTGCGCTGAAGCGCCTGGTCGGTACCGCGCGCCGCGGCGCCCAGATCAACGACGGCAAGGATTTCTCGGCGACGCAGGCGAGCATGTTCCTCGAAGGCTTCACCTTCCGCCGCTTCCTCGAAGATTGCTACAACGAGAATGCGCGGCGCATGAAGGAATTCGATCCCGAACTCCTGCGTCCGAGCTTCCTGCCCTCGCTCGCCGATGCGGCGCTGACCAGCCTGCGGTTGTGGAATTTCCGCCGGCGCAACGCCGATACGCCCGCCTAACGCTTCGCACCCGAAGTCCCTCCCCCTAAACTCGCGCCGATGCGAATCGCGACCATCATCGCGGCGATCGCCGGTCTCGCGCTTGGGACGGCGATCGTTGCCTATTTCGGCTTCGGCGAGGTGCTGGCGGCGCTCGGCACGATCGCGTGGAGCGGTTTCGCGATCATCCTCGCCTATCAGCTCTGTCTCTATCTGCTGCTCGGTGCCTGCTGGTGGGTGATCGCACCGCCGCCGCGCGACCGTTTCCGCGCTTTTGTCTGGGGCCGGCTGGTACGCGATTCCGGTTCGGAAGTGCTGCCGCTATCGCAGATCGGCGGCTTCGTCATGGGCGCGCGGGCCGCCACCTTGCTCGGGCCGTCGACCTCGGTTGCGACCGCGACCACCATCGTCGATGTTACGATCGAAGTTTTGGCGCAGCTCGGCTATACGGTGGTCGGCCTCGCGCTCTTGGCGCGCGTCCATCCGCGGGCCGAGTTGATCTATCCAGTCGCGGTCGGCATCGCGGTCGGCATCGTCGCTATCCTCGGCTTCATTCTGCTTCAGCGCCGCGGCGCCGCTCTGACCGAGAAGATCAGTCAGCGGCTTGCCGCGCGCTGGTTTCCCGGCGCGGCCTTGAGCGCGCAGCCGCTGATCGATGCGATCGACCGTGTCTATGCGCAACGCGGCAGCCTCGTCATCAGCTTCTTTCTCCATCTCGGTGGCTGGATCGCCAATGCCATCGAAGCCTGGATCGCGCTCAAGTTGATGGGGATCGACCTTGGCATTGCGGCCGTGATCACGATCGAGAGCCTGCTCTATGCGATTCGGAGCGTCGCCTTCGCCGTGCCCAACGCCGTCGGGGTGCAGGAAGGTGCTTATGTCATGCTCGGCGCCATTTTCGGTCTCTCGCCCGAGATGGCGCTGGCATTGTCGCTCTTAAAGCGCGGTCGTGACATTACCATCGGCGTGCCGGTGCTGCTCCTGTGGCAGGGGCTCGAAGGCGGCGCGCTGATGCGCCGCCGCGCCGCGAGCGACACCGATAGCGCACCATGACGGTCGAGCCGCTCGCCGCGCCGCACCCGGCAGGACGTTTCGGCGTGCTCTATCCTTACGCGTTGCTTTCGCTCTGCATGCTGTTCTGGGCGGGTAACTGGGTGCTCGGCCGCGCGCTGCGCGACAGTATGCCGCCGGTGGCGATGACCTTCTGGCGTTGGACCGTGGCGGCACTGGTGCTGGCGCCCTTTGCAGTACCGCGGCTCATCGGCAAAGGCGCTGCCTTGCGCCGCGCCTGGCCGCTGCTGCTGGCGCTCGCGGTGACGGGTGGTGCAATTTATCAAGTCGCGGTCTATTTCGGCTTGCGCCATACCGAGACGGTCAACGCCGTGTTACTCAACGCCGCCTCGCCCCTGACCATCGTGCTCGCCGCCTGGCTCGTCGACGGCGACAAGATCACCATGCGTCAGCTCTGGGGCATCGTCATCTCGATGGCCGGGCTGTTAATCGTTCTCAGCCGCGGCGACCCCACGCAACTCCTCGGGCTGCGCTTCAGCATCGGCGATCTCGCGATCCTCGCCGTGATGCCGCTCTGGGCGTTCTACACGGTGATGCTGCGGCGCCGGCCGATGGAAATCGACAATCTCAGCTTGATCTTCCTGCTCGGCGTTTTCGGCACCGCCGCCCTCGCGCCCGCCTATCTCTTCGAAACCCTCTATGTCCAGGCGCCGCCGCTCACCTGGAGCACGGTAGCGGCGCCGCTTTACACCGGCTGCTTCGCTTCCGCCGCTGCTTATTGGTGCTGGAATCGCGGCGCCGAGTTGGTCGGTCCCAACCGCGCGGGCTTCACCACGTACTTGATGCCTGCCTTCACGACAGTGCTCGCGGTACTGTTGCTCGACGAGGACGTTCATTCCTTCCACGTCATCGGCATCGTCACCATCCTCTTCGGTGTGTGGCTCTCGACGAGTAAGGGACGCAAACTGCGCTAGAGACAAGCGATGCAAGCACGCGCAATCACGACGATGCTGTTGCTGCTGCTTTCGTCATCCCTGAGTTGGGC
>DASXCX010000302.1:0-10340 GCA_036490955.1 Allostellaceae bacterium
GCGCGAAATGCTCGATCACCTGGCGGCGGCGCAACGCGATGCCTTCCTCGCGATAACGTTTCGCCCAACGTTCCATGGCAGCTGACGAGCCGCCGAAGCCGGTGCCGGAGAGAATGACCGCGAGGCAACGCTGCGGCTGCATCGCTGCCATGAATTGCGCGACGCGCGAGCCGAGCGAGTTGCCGTGGATGATGACGCCGCCGCTGGTGACGGTATCGACCAGCTCCCAGCACGCTGCGGCGATGTCCTCCATCTTGAGGCCGGGTTGCGGCGCGGGTGAGCGGCCATAACCCGGCAAATCGACCGCAAGGCAGCGATACCAGGCGGAGAAATGCGCGGTCTGGAACATCCAGAGACGGTGATCGTCGGGCGTCGAGTGGAGAAAGAGCATCGGGACGCCGGTCGCGCCGAACTGCTCGCAATAGAGCGGTCCCGGTATGTGGCTCGCCATTTCTTCCTCCCGGTAAGTCAAATCGCCGTTCGTTCGATCGAGGCTAGGTGTGCGGCGAAGTCCGAGTCAAGAAAACGACTTCTCGTGTCGTAAACAAGAGACGCGGCATTGACACGGTGACTCGCACGTGATTCTCTGGTCGGATGCACGTGTTTGATGCGATAAAGCCGCGCGCGCGGATCATCATCGGCCCGATCCTCGGCATTAGCCTCGTCGTCTATTTCGCTTATCACCTCGTGCAGGGCGATCGCGGTCTCATCGCGTGGCTCCGGTTGACGCAGCAGATCGACGAAGCGCACATGACGCTCGCCCAAGTCGAGGCCGAGCGCGATCCGCTGGCGCATCGTGTCAGCCTGATGCGCGACCGTCTCGATCCGGATCTCCTCGACGAGACCGCGCGCGGCACGTTCAATGTCGTCGGCAGCGACGAAGTCGTGATCTTCAATCGCCCGAGCCGTTAGCCTCGCCCCGCTCTTTTTGGTTGTCTAAGACTGCTTTTCGGCAGCCCTTCGCAGTTGCGATTTGCCCACTCCGCTTCGATTCCAAATCGCTTAACTGAAATTCAGTTATGTTTCATTTTGTATTGCAAAACAATAATTTGTCCACAGGGTTGTTGCCTTGTTAAGGGCGTAGAGTCATCTTATCGGAAATCCGGCGCGGGCGCGCCGAAACCGCAAGCAAGAAGGGGGCTCCAGAACCGCCATGGCGACCGCCACACGCAAGCTCAAACCCATGCGCAAAGCCCAGGACGCCGAGCCCGAACTCGCGCCCGAGGAGATGCTGAAACTCTATCGCGACATGCTGCTGATCCGCCGCTTCGAAGAGAAAGCGGGGCAGATGTACGGCATGGGGCTGATCGGCGGCTTCTGTCACCTCTATATCGGCGAGGAAGCGGTCGTTGTCGGCATGATGGCGGCGGTGAAGGAGGGCGACACGATCGTCACCTCTTATCGCGATCACGGTCATATGCTCGCCTGCGGTATGGATCCGAAAGGCGTCATGGCCGAGCTCACCGGCCGGCGCGGCGGATATTCCAAGGGCAAGGGCGGCTCGATGCATATGTTCAGCCGCGAGAAGAATTTCTTCGGCGGCCATGGCATCGTCGGCGCGCAGGTACCGATCGGCACCGGCATGGCGTTCGCGCATCGCTATCGCGACAATGGCCTCATCTCCGTCACCTTCATGGGCGACGGCGCGATGAATCAGGGTCAGGTGAGCGAGAGCTTCAACATGGCGGCGCTCTGGAAGCTGCCGGTGCTCTACGTCATCGAGAACAATAAATACGGCATGGGTACGTCCGAGGCGCGGGCGTCGGCCTCGCATGACCTCTTCGGCCGCGGCGCGCCTTTCGGCATTCCCGGCCACCAGGTCGACGGCATGAACGTCCTTGCTGTCACGCAAGCGGCGGAAGAGGCGGTCGAGCATGTGCGCTCGGGCAAGGGGCCCTACATCCTCGAGATGCAGACCTATCGCTATCGCGGCCATTCGATGTCGGATCCGGCGAAATATCGCAGCAAGGATGAAGTCAATCGGATGCGGCAAGAGCACGATCCCATCGACCAGGCGAAGAACCGCATGCTCGAAGCCGGGATCGCCGACGAGGCGAAGCTCAAAGAGATCGACAAGGAGATCAAGGATATCGTGACGGCGGCCGCCGAATTCGCGCAGGATTCGCCCGAGCCCGATCCGAGCGAGCTCTGGACCGACGTCTACGCCGAGGCCTGATTCCGATGCCGATCGAAGTTTTGATGCCCGCCCTCTCGCCGACGATGACCGAGGGCAAGATCGCCAAATGGCATAAGCAGCCGGGCGACAAGGTAAAGGCCGGCGACGTCCTCGCCGAGATCGAGACCGATAAGGCGACGATGGAGATGGAGGCGGTCGACGAAGGGACGATGGCGAAGATCATCGTTCCCGAAGGCACCGAGAACGTCGCCGTCAACGCGCCGATCGCGGTCATCGCCGGTGAAGATGAGAATGTCGACGACGCGGCGAAAGCCGCGCCCGCCGCGAAATCGGCTGCCCCACCCGCCGCACCCGCGTCCGAAGCAAAGGCGCCACCGGCGCAACAGCCGGGGCCGGCCGCTGCGGCCGCGCCTGCGCAGCCCAAGGCCGCGATTGCCGGCGAGCAGGAATGGACCGGCCCAACCACCAACATGACGGTGCGCGAGGCGCTGCGCGACGCGATCGCCGAAGAGATGCGGCGCGACGAGCTGGTGTTCCTGATGGGCGAGGAAGTCGCCGAATACCAGGGCGCTTATAAGGTCAGCCAAAACCTGCTGCAGGAATTCGGGCCGCGCCGCGTCATCGACACGCCAATCTCGGAGCACGGCTTTTGCGGCCTCGGCGTCGGCGCCGCGATGGCGGGCCTCAGGCCGATCGTCGAATTCATGACCTGGAATTTCGCGATGCAGGCGATGGACCATCTCATCAATTCCGCCGCCAAGACGCGCTACATGTCGGGCGGCCAGATGAGCTGCCCGATCGTCTTCCGCGGTCCGAACGGCGCCGCCGCCCGCGTCGCCGCGCAGCACAGCCAGGAATACGGCTCGTGGTACGCGCATGTCCCGGGACTCAAAGTTGTCGCGCCCTACACCGCGGCCGATCACAAGGGCCTGCTCAAAGCCGCGATCCGCGATCCCAATCCGGTGATCTTCCTAGAGCACGAGCTCGTCTACGGCATGACCATGCCGGTGCCGGAAGGCGGCGATCATGTCGTACCGCTCGGCAAGGCGCGCATCGCGCGGCCGGGCGACCACGTCACCATCACCGCGTTCTCGCGCATGGTGCAATTCGCGATGGAAGCCGCCGAGGCGCTGCAGGGCGAGGGCATCTCGGCCGAGGTGATCGATCTGCGCTCGCTGCGCCCGCTCGATATCGAGACGATCGTCAATTCGGTGCAGAAGACCAACCGCATCGTCTCGGTCGAAGAGGGCTGGGCTTATTCCGGCATCGGCGCCGAAATCGCGGCGCAGATCATGGAGCAGGCCTTCGATTATCTCGATGCGCCGGTGCAGCGCGTCACGGCGAAAGACGTGCCGCTGCCTTATGCCGCCAATCTCGAGCGCCTGGCGATGCCGCAGACGGCCGATATCGTCGCCGCGGCCAAAGCCGCCCTCTATCGCTAAGCGGAGCGCACGATGCCGATCGAGCTGTTGATGCCCGCGCTGTCGCCGACCATGACGGAAGGCAATCTCGCCAAATGGCATAAGAAAGAGGGCGACGCGGTCAAGGCCGGCGATGTCATCGCCGAGATCGAGACCGACAAGGCGACGATGGAATTCGAAGCCGTCGACGAAGGCACGCTCGGCAAGATACTGGTGCCGGAAGGCGCGCAAGGCGTGAAGGTCAATCAGCCGATCGCGGTGCTCCTGGAAGAGGGCGAGGACAAGAGCGCGCTTGCCAATGTGAAGCCGGCGGCCGCGCCCGCCGCGCCGAAACCGGCCGCATCACCACAAGCTGCGGCACCGCCAGTGAAGACCGCCGCATCGCCGCCTCCCGCTGCTGCGCCGGCGCCGCCACGTGCGCCGGCCCCGGCCGCGAACGGTCACGCGCCGGGTGCGCGCGTCTTTGCCAGCCCGCTGGCGCGGCGCTTGGCCGAGCAAGGCAAGATCGATCTCGCCGCTGTTCGTGGCAGTGGCCCACATGGCCGCATTATCAGGCATGATATCGAAGCGGCGCTCAAAGGCGGCGGTGCGCCGCGCGCTGCCGCGCCCGTACAGGCCCGCGCCCCGCTGGTGCCGATGCCGGCGCCGAGCGGTGGCGGCGGCATCACGCGCTACAGCCGCGACCAGGTTCATGCGCTCGCCGGCGGCACGCCGTTCACCGATATTCCGATCACCGGCATGCGGCGCGTCATCGCCAATCGCCTCGCCGAGAGTGAGGTGGTGCCGCATTACTTCCTCACCGTCGATTGCGAGCTCGACGCGCTCCTCAAAGCGCGCGCCGATATCAACGACGCGCTCGGCGTCAAGACTTCGGTCAACGACTTCGTCATCAAGGCGACGGCGCTGGCGCTGCGGAAAGTGCCGATGGTCAATGCCTCCTGGAGCGAGGACGCGATCCTCAAATGGGAAGAGGTGCATGTCTCGGTCGCGGTGGCGCTGCCCGAAGGCCTCATCACCCCGATCATCAAGAACGCCGACAAGAAGGCGATCGCGCTGATCTCCTCCGAGATGCGCGAGCTCGCCGAACGCGCCAAAGCCGGCAAGCTGAAGCTGGAGGAATTCCAGGGCGGCACGATCTCGGTGTCCAATCTCGGCATGTACGGCACCAGGCAATTCACCGCCGTCATCAACCCGCCCCAGAGCGCGATCATCGCAGTCGGCGCGGGCGATAAGCGGCCAGTGGTGAAGAACGATCAGCTCGCCGTCGCGACGGTGATGAGCTGCACCGGCACCTTCGATCACCGCGTCGTCGACGGCGCGCTCGGCGCGCAATTCATGGCCGCGTTCAAGAAGCTGATCGAAGCGCCCGGGGCGCTGCTGATCTAAGGGTTTGGCTCGCCTGGGGTGTCGAGCGCGTGGAGGTTCAATCCTGCTCCGCGATCTCCATATCTTCCTGGTAGAACTTTAGGAGCATCGCTTGGCTGAAACTTCTTTCGATACCATCGTCATCGGCGGCGGGCCGGGGGGCTATGTCGCCGCGATCCGCGCGGCGCAGCTCGGCATGAAGACCGCGGTGATCGAGCGCGAGAATCTGGGCGGCATCTGTCTCAATTGGGGCTGCATCCCGACGAAGGCGCTGCTCAGGAGCGCGGAGGTCGGCCATATCCTCCAGCACCTCGGCGATTACGGCTTTTCCGCCAAGGACATCGCCTTCGACACCAAGAAGATCGTCGAGCGCTCACGCAAGGTCGCGAAGCAGCTCTCGAACGGTGTCGGCTTTCTGATGAAGAAGAACAAGATCACCGTGATCGACGGCTCGGCGACATTGCTCGGCGGAGGCAAGCTTTCCGTCAGCAAGGACAACAAGCCGGTCGGCGATTTCGCGGCCAAGACCATCATCGTCGCGACGGGCGCGCGGGCGCGCGCGATGCCGGGGCTCGAGCCCGACGGCAAGCTGATCTGGACCTATCGCGAGGCGATGGTGCCCGAGAAGCTGCCGAAATCGCTGCTTGTGATCGGCTCGGGCGCGATCGGCATCGAATTCGCCAGCTTCTATCGCGATCTCGGCGTCGAGGTGACGGTGGTGGAAGTCCTCGATCGCGTGCTGCCGGTCGAGGACGAGGAAATCTCCGCTTTCGCGAAGAAGGCCTTCGAGAAGCAGGGCATGAAGATCTTCACCTCGACCCAGGTGAAGGAGCTCAAGAAGAATGCCGACAGCGTTGTCGCGACGCTTGTCCAAGGCGACAAGTCGCAGCAGCTCGAGGTCGAGCGCGTCATCCTCGCCATCGGCATCGTCGGCAATGTCGAGAATATGGGCTTGGAGAAGACCAAGGCGAAGGTCGACCGCACCCATATCGTGATCGATCAATGGTGCGCGACCGGCGAGCCGGGACTGTACGCCATCGGCGATGTCGTCGGGCCGCCCTGGCTGGCGCATAAGGCGATGCATGAAGGCGTGATGTGCGTCGAGCGCATCGCCGGCCTCAACACCGTCCACCCGCTCGATGTCAGCAACATCCCGGGCTGCACCTATTGCCGGCCGCAAGTCGCGAGCGTCGGCCTCACCGAGGCCAAGGCGAAAGCCGAGGGGCGCCAAGTGAAGGTCGGGCATTTCCCCTTCATCGGCAACGGCAAGGCGATCGCGCTGGGCGAGCCCGAAGGCTTGGTGAAAACCGTGTTCGATGCCAAGACCGGCGAGCTCTTGGGCGCGCATATGGTCGGCGCCGAAGTGACGGAGCTGATCCAGGGCTATGCCATCGCGAAGACGATGGAAGGGACCGAGCAAGAGCTGATGTCGACGATCTTCCCGCATCCGACCCTCAGCGAGATGATGCACGAGTCGGTGCTTGACGCTTACGGCCGCGCGCTCCACATCTGACGCGAATGGCTGACCCTTCGCTCCGTCATCCGGAAAAGGCGCACAAGCCCGACAATCCCGCCCCGCGCAAGCCCGACTGGATTCGGGTGAAGGCGCCGAACTCGCCGGAATATTTCGCGACCCGCGATCTGATGCGGCAGTTGAAGCTCAACACCGTCTGCGAAGAGGCGGCCTGTCCCAATATCGGCGAATGCTGGAAGCAGAAACACGCAACGGTGATGATCCTCGGCGCGGTGTGCACGCGCGCCTGCGCCTTCTGCAACGTCGCGACCGGCCGGCCCGACCTGCTCGATCCGCATGAGCCGCAACATGTCGGCGAGGCGGCGGCCAAGCTCGGCCTCGAGCATATCGTCGTCACCTCGGTCGATCGCGACGATCTCGAGGATGGCGGCGCGGGCCAGTTCGTCGCCACCATCAAAGCGATCCGCGCTGCCGCGCCCAACACGACGATCGAAGTACTGACGCCGGATTTCCTCAAGAAAGAGGGCGCACTCGAGGCCGTGGTCGCGGCCAAGCCCGACGTCTTCAACCACAATCTCGAAACCGTGCCGCGGCTTTATGCCGGCGTCCGGCCGGGGGCGCGCTATTTCCATTCGCTGCGCCTGCTCGATCGCGTCAAAGAGCTCGACCCGGCGATGTTCACCAAATCCGGCTTGATGGTCGGCTTGGGTGAAGAGACGAGCGAAGTGCTGCAGGTGATGGATGATCTCCGCGCCGCGCAAGTCGATTTCCTCACCATCGGCCAATATCTCCAGCCGACGGTGAAGCATCACGCGGTGGAGCGCTTTGTTGAGCCTGTCGAATTCGACAGGCTCAAGGCGCTCGCATTCGGCAAAGGCTTTCTCATGGTCTCGGCCTCGCCGCTGACGCGCTCGTCCTATTTTGCCGGCGAGGATTTCGCGAAGCTCCGCGCGGCGCGCATCGCGTCGCTCGCGGCATCCGCCTGATTTGATCGTGTCGGTTTCCTTTCTTTCGTCATGCCCGGACTTGTTCCGGGCATCTACGTCTTATTTGCGCTCGCGAAGACGTGGATGGCCGGGACAGGCCCGGCCATGACGGCGTGAGAGACAGGCAGAGCGATGCCGACGCATGCCGAAAAGAAGCTGTTGCCTTATACGCGCGAGCAGCTCTTCGACCTCGTCGCCGATATCGAGCGCTATCCTGAGTTCCTGCCGTGGTGCGTCGGCGCGCGCATCCGCGAGCGTAAGGGGAACGAGATCCTCGGCGATCTGCTGATCGGCTATAAGATGGTGCGCGAGCGCTTCACCTCGCGCGTGGTGTTGAGTCAGCCCGATCGCATCGATGTCAGCTACAGCGAAGGCCCGTTCAAATATCTCAACAACCACTGGCTGTTCCTGCCGCAAAGCGACGGGCAGTGCCTGATCGACTTCTATGTCGATTTCGAGTTCCGCTCGAAGATGCTGCAGAAGATCATGGGAATGTTCTTCAACGAGGCGGTGAAGCGCATGGTCTCGGCCTTCGAGACGCGGGCGCATCAGCTTTATGGGCCGGGCCGATTGGAAGCCTGAACCAACCATCCCGTCCGATCGCGATTGACACCCGCCGGGTCCGGCGCGAACATCGCAGCAACCTCACGGGGCAGGAGACGACAGAGATGGGCGCGCGCATCGGGCATATTGCGATCTTTTCCGAGAATCCCTCGAATCTCGCGAAATTCTACGGCGAGGTTTTCGGCATCAAGACCACCGGCGTCGACGATCTCGGCAATGCCTGGGTGACCGATGGTTATATGGACATCGCGCTGCTGCGCCGCCGCGCGCCAACCGCGCCGAAAGCCGGCATCAATCATTTCGGCTTCACGATCGACCCCGCGGAGCGCCCGGCGCTGCTCGCCAACATGAAGAAATACGGCATCGAGCCCTATAGCCCCTATGTCGACGCGCCGGAGGCGCATCGTCCTTACGCCGAGGATGCGGTGAAGGACCCGATGGGCAATCGCTTCGACGTCTCGACCGGCATGAAGGACGTGCGCGGCGGCACGGGCGCGACGGTGCTCGCGCAAGGCCAGCGGCCCGTCATCCGCCATATCGCGATGTTCTCGGACGACACCGAGAAGCTGGCGCAGTTCTATGGCGAGTGCTTCGGCATGAAGCGCACCGGCGAGAGCAAGGGCGATATCTGGATCACCGATGGCTGGGTCGATTTCGCGCTGCTGTCGCGCAAGCGCGCGACCGCGCCGCACGGCATCCATCATTGGGGCTTCACCATCCCGGGCGAAACCAAGGGCGACATCTACGCCAAGCTGACCGCGAAGGGCCTCCCGCCCTCCGATCCGCGCGCCGAGGATCCGACGATCGACCGGCCCTATGTCGAGGACAAGGGCCACGACATCGACGGCAACCGCTTCGATCTCACCACCGCGAAGCGCGAAATGGATGAAGAGAAACGGCGCACGAAAGAGCGGCTCGTCAATCTCGTCCCCGCGAAGTAACGCCCACTGCTGGTGCCCATCTAAGGATCGTCACGCGTGGGCTTGGCCCGCGCATCCATGAATTTTCTCTGCAAGTCGTGGATGGCCGGGACAAGCCCGGCCATGACGTGCTTTTATTGGTGGTAGTCCAAGGGAGGCCCGGGTCATGTTCACCGCGACGAAAGACATCAAGCTGCCGACGACGATCACCGGCTCGCTGCCGCGGCCGCTCTGGTACACGGAGAATCTCGGCCGGCGCAGCTTCATGGAAGCGATGATCAATTCGCGCTTCCGCGAGCAATACTCCGATGCCGTCTCCTGCTTTCTGCGCGATCAGGAATTGGCCGGACTCGATATCGTCACCGATGGCGATGCTCGTTTCGATACCGAGACCGGCGGCTACAGCTGGTTCTCGTATCCGCTGATGCGGCTGAACGGCATCGATTATTCGCAGGCCTATGGCCGGCCGGTGCTGATGGGCCGCGTGCCGTTTGCGCGCGGCCATATCCTCCATGAGGGTCTCGAGGCGCGGTTGCAGCCGACGATCACCGGCCCCATCGGCCGCGGCAAGCTGCATTACACGCCGATCTATTTGATAGCCCAAAGCCTGACCAAGCGGCCGATCAAATTCGGCACCATCACCGCCGAGCTCTTGGGCCTCGCGCTCAAGGATACCCACTACAAGAACCGGCGCGAGCGCATCCTCGCCATCGCCGACGCGCTCAATGCCGAGCTCGCCGACGTCGCCGCCGCCGGCTGCACGGTGATCCAGCTCGAAGAGCCGCAGCTGCATTTGGCGCCGTTGCGCGGCGCCATCGACCAGGAGATCACGCAGGATTTCCTCATCGAGGTGTTCAACCGCACGGTGAAGGGCCTGCGCGACAAGGCGGAGGTCTGGGGCCATAGCTGCTGGGGCAATCCCTCGCAGCAGCGCATGTTCGCGAGCAATCAGAGCTACAAGCCGTCGCTCGAATATTACGAGCGCTGCGAGGCCGATGTGCTGACCTTCGAGACGTGCACCTCGGGCGGCATGGACCTCGAAGCCATCGGCAAGACGATCAAATCGAAGAAGATCGCGATCGGCGTCATCGATCACCACACGCTGCAGATCGAGACGCCGGAAGAAGTTGCGACGCTGATCCGCACCGCGCTCAAACACATTCCGGCGGAGCGGCTGGTGATCTCGTCGGATTGCGGCATGGGCCGCGAGGGCATGAGCCGCAAGCACGCTTTCTTCAAGATGGCCGCGCTGGTGCAGGGCACGAATCTCGTGCGCCGCGAGCTCGGCCTGCCCGAGGCCGAATCCCGCGCCGCCGATCCGCGTTACTCGCTGACCCTAAACGGCTAGGGGCTAGGGGCTAGGGACGAAGGCCCGGCTCGCTCGCCATCTGAATCGTCGGGCGCGTTGCGATTTGCTCGTCTCTTTTATGAGATAAGGATCGTAAACGACTATTTTATAATGGTAAAAAATGT
>DASXCX010000303.1:0-27180 GCA_036490955.1 Allostellaceae bacterium
CGACCTATATCGAGGAGGTCACCGAAGAGGACGAGGATGCGCCGATGGGCGGCTTCGGCGGCGAGGGCGAAGGCGGCGGCTCGGGCGACGATCTTTACGATCGCGCCGTCGCGCTCGTCTGCCGCGAGCGCAAGGCCTCGACCAGCTTCGTGCAGCGCCATCTCCAGATCGGCTACAACCGCGCCGCCCGGATCGTCGAGCGGATGGAGACGGAGGGCGTCGTGAGCGCCGCCAATCACGTCGGCAAGCGCGAGGTTCTCGGCCGCAATATCGACGAGCGCGAATAGTGCGCCTACCCGGACCATGACGCGGGCGTGAAACTTTTTTAAGCGGCGCGGGTTGCTTCTCCGGCCTATTGCGCCCGTTCTATGATGGGCCGACCCCGGAACAAGGAGCTCTTTCCATGTCGTTGACGCGCCGCGATCTCTTCGCCGCGATCTCTGGCCTTGGCGCCCTCTCTTTGGTGCCGGCGGCGCTGGCGCCTCGCCTGGCGCGCGCGCTCACGCCGGCGGATACCGCCGATCTCAACCGCGTGCAGGAGTACCTCAACAACATCCATACGCTGCAATCGCGCTTCGAGCAGGTCTCGAATGACGGCGGCGTCGCCACCGGCACGATCTACCTGTCGCGCCCGGGTAAGATGCGAGTCGAATACGATCCGCCGGTGCCGATCCTCCTGGTCGCGACCGACAACCGCATTTGGTACTACGACAAGAAGCTGCAGCAGGTGAGCTTCTTCGATCTGAAGGACACGCCGGCCTGGTTCTTGCTGCAGGACAATGTCCGCTTCGGCGGCGACATCACCGTCAACAATCTGCAACGCGATCCCGGCGCGTTGCGCGTCACGGTCAACGAGGCGAAGAATCCGAGCCTTGGCCAGGCGACGTTGGTGATGAGCGACAAGCCGCTCGAATTGCGGAAATGGCAGATCCTCGATGCGCAGCGCAAAGAGGTGACAGTGACGCTCGACGATCCGCATTTCGGCGCCCCGCTCAGCCCGCAGCTCTTTTACTGGACCGATCCGCGGCCGCCGAACGAGCGCAACGGCGGCTGATCCAGGCGCTTGGCAAGCCGGCTTGGGAGCGAAGCGAGCGCGGAATAGCGATGTCGCGCGGCACGTTTGTTTCTTGAAACCCCTCCCGCTCTCGGTCATCGTTCTGTCATGTCCCTCATTGATGAGCCTGCTCCGAGGCTCCGGCCGCTCGAGCCGCTGGCGGTGATCGGCATCCCCTGCTGCCGGCGCGAGATCGCGACGCCGACCGGCAATCATCCCGCCCATGCCGTGGTCAAGAAATACGTCGACGCCGTGCTCGATGGCGCCGGCGGCATGCCGTTCCTGATCCCGGCCGAGGGTGATGCCGCTTGGGCGGACGCCTTCATCGCGCGGATCGACGGGTTGCTGATGCCGGGCTCACCGTCCAATGTCGAGCCGCGTCATTACGCCGGTCTGCCCAGCCTGCCCGATACACCGCACGATCCGGCGCGCGATGCGATCGCCCTACCGCTGCTGCGCGCCGCGGTGAAGGCCGATCTGCCCGTGCTGGCGATCTGCCGCGGCATTCAAGAACTCAATGTCGCGCTGGGCGGCACGCTCCATCAGAATGTCCATCTCCTGCCGGGCCGGCTCGATCACCGCGCGCCCAATCTCGAGACGGTCGAGGATCGCTACGCGCATCGGGCCCATGGCGTCGTGCTAACCGGCGGCGGCGCGCTTGAGAAGCTCGCTTGCGCCGGCGAAATCAAGGTGAATTCGCTGCACAGCCAGGGCATCGACCGGTTGGCCGCGCCTCTCTCCATCGAAGCGGTTGCACCCGATGGACAGATCGAGGCAGTGTCCTTGCCGGGCGCACGGTTCATCATCGGCGTGCAATGGCATCCCGAATTCCGCTTCGCCGAAGATCCGTTCTCGGCCAAGCTCTTCGCGGTCTTCGGGGCCGCCTGCCGGCATTACGCGGCCGCTCGCTTGGCGCACGCCTAAGTCTCAGCCGATCCGCTGTAACAATTTGATCAGCATCTCGCGTTCGCGTACGGAAAGCTGCCGCGCAATCCGCATTTCATGCTTCTTCACCAGCCGCGCCAAGATCTCGAAGCGGCTCTGTCCCTGGTGCGAGAGATGCAGCGCGTGGCTGCGGCGGTCGTTTGGGCGCGCGGCGCGTTCGACCAAGCCGTGGCGTTCGAGTCTGTCGATCACCGCCACCAAGGTCGAGCGATCGATGCCGAGAATTTCCGCCAGCCGGGTTTGGCTCAGGCCGGCGTTCGCCGCGATCAGCGCCAGCACGCCGAATTGGCCCGGTGTCACATTCGCGCCATTCATGCTGACGGCGAAATCCTGGAACACCGCCGACTGCGCCCGCCGCAAATGGTAGCCAAGGAGATCGGGCAGTAAGCCAAAATCGGCCCTTGCCGCGAGTTCTCCCTGTGCCTCGGCCTTCGCCGCCTTGATTTTCGCCATGGCGCGAAAATAGAACCTGCATCTGTCGCATGCCAGGATCGCGAATCAGGCAAGACGAGCGTGGCTCGCGATTCTATTTGCCAGCGATTCCAAGTGCCTGCCCGCGCAAACACAGACGCGTGAGTCGCGCGAGGAAATGGATTGAAAATGCGGTGGGGGTACCCACCTAAAAGCCCAGAAGCGCGGCGGGTTCGCTCGTCGCCGGCCTGTAGGTGTTCCCCCGAGCCCAACAGGTCCCCCCGCAAAGGGGCTTCGAGCGCCCGGTTACCCCCCTAGCCGGGCGCTTTTTCTTGCCCAGATTTTAGGAAGGACCGCGCTCGCGCAAACTGCGCCCGCGCCGCGTTTTGACATTCGCCCACAAAAGAGAGATTGTTGGGGTACCAAACAATCTCGGTGTTGCGCCATCGTTCTTTGCGGAGAACGCCGTGCGCTCGGCGCCGATGCCGGAGACGCAACGTGACGACAACCGAAAAGATCGACGATTTCGTGCATACGGGTCCGGACACCCCCGCCGGACGCTATCTGCGCCTTTTCTGGCAGCCGATTTATGTCGCCAGCGAGCTTCCCGAAGGACGTATCGTGCCGATTCGGATCCTCAGTGAAGATCTGGCGCTCTATCGTGGCGAAAGCGGCAAGGCGCATGTCATCAGCAACGAATGCCCGCACCGTCTCACACGCTTGCATATCGGTTGGATCGAAGGCGAGACGGTTCGCTGCCGCTATCACGGCTGGCGTTTCGACGAGGGCGGCAAATGCGTCGAGCAGCCGGCCGAGCCGAACCCGTTCTGCGACCGGGTGAAGAAGCTCGCCTCCTATCCGACGCATGAAGCCCACGGCCTCATCTTCGCGTATTTCGGCGAAGGTCAGCCGCCGGCGTTCCGTCCGGTGCCCGGTCTCGAGGATGGCGTCAAAGAAGGTTGGACGATCTCGCCGACGGCCGAAATGATTCCATGCAACTACTTCCAAAGCGCCGAGAACATCATGGACGACGTCCATGTGAACTTCGCGCATCGCGATCACCTGGTGAACACGGCTGCGCGGCCGTTCATTCCGACCAAGACGTGGGGCGAGGAAACCGCGTTTGGCCTGACGCAATTCCAACAGCGCGGCGAAAAGACCGACAAGATCCATTTCATCATGCCGAACCAGTGCTTCCTGGCGCATCAGCTGCGCACGGCGCGCGACAACAAGCCGTTCTGGTTCAAGGCGATCTTCTGGTACGTGCCGATCGACGACGAGCACCACTATCATTTCCTCATCATGGTCTATCACACCAAGCGCCGCGACCGTCCCAGCGCTACGCCGATCCACGAAGAGATCGAGGCGATCCTCGCAGGCCGCAAGACGTGGGCCGACGTCGCCAACCACCCGAACATCATTCGCATTCAGGACGGCGTCTCGATCTGCGGCCAAGGCAAGATCGAAGACCGGTCACGCGAGCAACTGGGCCGATCGGACGCGGCGGTGGTGATGCTGCGCCGGATGTGGCGCAGCCAGCTCGAAGCTCTGGCCGGCGGAGAGCAAGTGAAAGACTTCGGCACGCTGGATCCTAAGGCGCTGCAGAAGGAAGAGTTCGACGTGATGGGTTTCAACGCCTGAACGCGGCCGCCGCGCGGCGCGTCGCAATTGCCGAGAGGAATTGCTATCTCTTCTGACGCATCATGGCCTTGAACATCGCGCCGCTCGAGACCGATGTGTGGTCGCATAAGCAGCTCTTGAAGATCGTCAGCCACACGCCGGTCGAGGTCGAGAAGCTCTTGGCGATGCAAGAATCGGCGAGTTTTGTCGACGCCGTGCGCCACTTCGTCCCGATAGAGCAAAAGCTCTTCACCTGGTGGAGCTATCGAAACCGCGACTGGGCCGCCTCCGATCGCGGCCGCCGCCTCGATCATGTCTGGGTGACGCCGGTGCTGAGGGACCGACTCGCCGGCGCCGTGGTCCATAAGGACACGCGCAATTGGGAGCTTTGCTCCGATCACGTGCCGGTGTTGGTCCGGCTTTACGAATAGCGCGTTCGCCGCGGTTTATTGCGAGGCCGTATCTTCCAGGAAGAAGTTTCCGATCAGGTGTCGCGTCGTGATGAAGAACCCGTTCGAATCGCGGTGCGCAAACGAGGCCGGCGTTCTTCCGCTCTCGTCGTAAACGAGCGTGCGCTGTTGCATGCCGTCGAGGACGGTCACGGCTTGATCGCCCCAATCAAAACGTACCGGGCGGTTTGGCGTCGCGGCGATTTGCTGCCGGTATCGCGGATAGAGCAGAGCCAAATGGAAATAGTCGCCGCTACGCGCAGCCAAAAAAGTGAGCGGCAGCACGGCGATAATCGCAACGAGCCGCAAGGTGGCTCTCCGCCAGCGGCGGCGAAAGGCATCGTTCAGCACGGCTACGAGAACGAATAGAAACCAGGCAACGACGAAAAGCCCGGCAACGAGCACGAGAAGAAAACCGCCCGGACCCGGAAAGAGCGACCAGTACATGCTTGCCGCAGCGGCAATCGCGACCGGGAGCCAAGGTGGTCGGATTTTGCGCGGTCGCGGCGGCGAGACTTCCGCTGAAAATTCGTGCCGAGTTACGGCCAAGCGTGTGCAGTTTTCAGCTGCTGACGCGGTAGAGGTGCTCGCGCGCATCGCGCGGGCCCTCGGGCGCCGGCAGCGCCTCCCAGCCCGGCAGTTCGAGCGTGCCCTCGGCGATGATGATCGCACCGGGGCGCAAAAGCGGCGCCAGCAGCGGTGCCAATTCCGCCGCGGTGCGCGCAGGTGCCGGAAAATTCAGATAGGCGAAAGCGGCCTCGCGCCGAAAGCGCTCCCAGGCCTGCGGCAAACTCTCGGCCGGATCGCCGATGATGCGGTGCTCGGGCAGCGGCGGCGCGGCTTCGGGCGCGCCGATCGCTTTATCGAACACGAAGAGATCGCGCCGACGCAGGATCTCTCGCAGATGGTCGTAAGCATTGCCATCACCCCAGCCGATCTGAAGCGCCGGACCGGGGAGCCGCGCGATCATCGCGGCCGCACGCTCGAGGCTGGCGCGCTGCGACATCAGGCGGCGGATGAGAAGGTCGAGCGTGCTCAATCAGAGCCTATGGCACCAGGCGGTAACCGCCCGGCTCGGTGATGAGGATCTCCGCTTTCGCGGGATCGCGCTCGATCTTCTGGCGCAGGCGATAGACATGCGTCTCCAATGTGTGCGTGGTCACACCCGAATTATAGCCCCATACCTCGTTCAAGAGGATCGCGCGGCCGATCGTCTTCTCGCCCGCGCGATAGAGATATTTGAGGATCGCGGTCTCTTTTTCCGTAAGCCGCACCTTGCGGCGCTTGGCATCATCGATCAGCGTCTTGGCGCTGGGCCGGAAGGTATAGGGGCCGATCGCGAACACCGCATCTTCCGATGCTTCATGCTGGCGGAGCTGCGCGCGCAACCGCGCGAGCAGCACGTTCAGCCGGAACGGCTTGGTGATGTAGTCGTTGGCGCCGCTGTCGAGGCCGAGGATCGTATCGGCTTCGCCGTCGGCGCCGGTCAGCATCAGGATCGGCGCGCGCACGCCGTTGCGCCGCATGACGCGGCAGAGCTCGCGGCCATCCATATCGGGCAGGCCGACATCCAATAAGATGGCGTCGAAATATTGCGTCCGGGTCGCTTCCAACGCGTCGCCGCCCGTGCCGGCTTCGGCAGCGGAGAATTCCTCATGCAGCTGAAGCTGTTCCGCAAGCGAACGGCGCAACGCTTCGTCGTCGTCGATGATCAATATCTTGCGGCCCGAGCTCATATACGATCCTGTTCTACTGCCAGCCCCTTTATAAGGGGACCGTGCGGCCGCCTATCCCCACCGTCCCTACCGCTCGACCTCGACGCCCTTCCAGAAGGCAACATAGTTCTTGATCGACGATGCCGCCGGTAGCGGCTCGGGATAATACCACGCCGCGTCCCTATTCTCGGCGCCATCGACCGCGACGGTGAAATAGTGCGCGGTGCCTTTCCAATGGCATTGGGTCGTGGTTGCGCTGTCCTTGAAATAGCGCTTTTCGATTGTCTCGGGCGGGAAATAAACATTGCCTTCGACGATCTCGAAGCGCGGGCTCTCGGCAAGCACTTTGCCGTGCCAAACCGCTTTTGCCATACCATGCCTCCTTGACGCTGCCTTGCAGCGGGTCCGTCGCGTATTTAAGCAGGCAAAGCCAAGAGGTCGCAATGGCCGACGGTGAGGCTCAATCGCTGCTCGGCGAGCAAGGCGTGGCGCGCTGTTTCCCAGGCATCAATCCGGTCGGAGTCGGCGGGCGCGGCCTCGCGGGCAGCCTCGACCTCGCCCGCGATCAGCGCGCCGAGCAGCGCCGCGTCGCGGGGTCCTCCGGTGCTGTTTCCCAGGTGCCAATCGCTTGGCGCGCGTTCGATGCGAAAGCCGGCCTGCCGCAGCAGCCTTTCCATGGCGTCAGGTGCGGTGCCGCCAAGCGCCGGACCGAAATCCTTGAGCCGGCGCTGATGAGCGGCGAAGGCCGTCGCGATCAGCGCATCGTCATCGAGAGGCGGCTGCCATGCGCGCCGCCCATCGACGGTGAGTGCGGCCAGGAAGGGCACGGGATGCTTGGCGAGCAGCGCGACAAAGCCCTCGAGCCATGCCTGCGAGACGAGATCGAAGAAGGATGCGGCGGCGAGGCCGTCGAACGCCAATTCTTCGAGGGTTGCAAAATCTCGATCGAGATCGAGCGGCATGGCATCGATTTCCCAATGCGCGGGCTGCGCTGCGATGAAGATGCGCCCGCCGCCCGCCGTGATCGGGTGACCCTGCTGCCGCGCCCAAAGCGTGAACTCTTCAGCTTGCGCTGCGATGAGATCGCGATCGCGATCGATCAAGCGCCAATGCTGATCGCCGGCGATACGCGGCAGTAGCGCACGGGTGTTGGCACCGCTACCGGCGGCAAGATCGATGAGCCGCAGCGGCTGCCTCGCCGGCAGCGCGGCGGCAAACCGGCGCGCGAGCGTCGGATTGCGTGCGGCGAGATCGGCGCTTTCGCGCAGCCGCAGCCAATTCAGTTGAAAGCGCTCGCTCATGCCGCGAGCCGAACGACGGCGTCGCGCCACCGCACGGCAGCCTGCGGCCAATCCGGCAGCGTGGCGCCGGCGCGGCGCGCGCCTTCGCTCAGTTTTGCGAGCAGGGTGCGGTTGCTGATTGCGCGGGCGAGCGCTTCGCGCAGTGCATCGACATCGCCGGGCGGAACGAGCAAGCCAGCGCCTTCCGGCACGGTATAAGGAATAGCGCCACCGGTGGTCGCGACGATCGGCAGGCCATAAGAGAGGGCCTCGGCGAAAGCCATGCCGTAGCCTTCGTGAAACGAGGGCAATACGAAAAGATCGGCTTCATCATAGGCGAGCGGGAGTTGCTGCGGCCGGCGTTCCCCCAGCAAACGGATATTTGTCTCAAGGTGATGCCGTGCGATCAGCGCGCGCAGCTCGGCCACGTAATCGCGATCGCGAATCAAGCTGCCGATGCAATCGAGCCGCCATGCATCGCGATCGATACCGGCCAGCGCCTCGATCAGCACGCAATGACCCTTGCGCGGCGTCACAGTTGCGACCGAAAGCAGGCGAAGCGGGACGCCGAATTTCGCGCACTTGCGCGAGGGGACGGGTTTTGCCGTGCCCGGCGGCGTGACCGCGATGTGTTTGGGATCGACACCGTACTCGATCAGCACATCGGCGGTATGCCGGCTCGGACAGACCGCGCCGTGCAGCAGCGGCAGCAGGCGCCGCTCGGCTGCTTGAAAAAACGCGCGCTTGTCGTCCGTCAATCCGGTCTCGTCGGCGAGCGCGTGATGGATGAAGCCGATGAGGTTCAGGCGATGCGTTTCAGCAGCAAGGCAATCGCTGAAGGCCAAGAGACCGAGCCCGTCGAGCACTGCAATCGCCCCGTCGGGTAACGCCGCGAGCGCCCGCGCCGCCGCGTCGAGCGCGACCCTGTCCGCATCGGGAAACCGGCCGTCGAGCTCGATCACCGAGATAGGGTCGCCATGCGCGTGCAACTCTTCGACAATGGAGCGGGCAAAGATATAGCCGCCGGTGAGCTGATCGATCGGACCGGGAACGATCAGCGCCAGCTTCACACCAGCGATCCGTCGAACGCCGCCCAAGCAACCGGCGATTCGCGCAAGGTTACGCGCATCGACGTCAGCGCGCCCGCCGTGCCGTCACCGAGGGCGCCCGCCGCGATCTGGGTCTTGAGGCGGCGAAATATCTCGCCCGCCAGGAATTCGGTAGTGGTGTTGCGGTTCTTGAACGCGGGCAGCTCGTCGAGATTGCGGTAATTGATCTCGCCGAGCACGGCTTTCAGTGTGTCGAGCGCCTTACCGATATCGCAGATGAGGCCGTCGGCATCGAGCTCGGCGCGGCGCACTTCCATCTCGACCGCGTACGTCGCGCCATGCAGGCGCTGCGCCGGTCCGAAAATCTCGCCGACGAAACTATGCGCGATCATGATGTGATCGCTGACGGTAAGTGTGTACATCGCGTACGAAGCTTAGCGATAGCGCACGATTTCGGCCAGTGCGCCATCGGGCGCAGCGGCGAGTTGCGCCATGCGCAGTGGCAGCGTCTCGAGCGTGCAATGCCCTGTGATGAGATGGTCGTAGACCGGATCGCCCAGCAACGCCAGCGCGAGCGCGAGCCGCTCGCGGTGCGTTCGCCGGGCGCGACGCGACGGCGCGACGGCACCGACTTGCGAGGCGATCAATTGCAAGCGGCGCTGATGAAAGGCTTCGCCAAGCGGCACTGTCACCGGTTTGTCGCCATACCAGCTCAGTTCGATCAGCTTGGCTTCGAAGCCGGCGAGGCGCAGAGCCGCCGTCAAACCGGCATCGCTCGCGCTGGTATGGAAAACAATATCGCATTCGCCGCGCGCCGCGTCGGGCGCGGCGAAATCGCATCCTATCGCCGCGGCAATGCGCGCGCGCCGTGAATCGATATCGATCAGCTCGACGCGCGTGCCGGGAATTTTCGCTGCGAGCGATGCAATGAAGCAGCCGACCACACCGCCGCCGACAATGGCGATGCGATCGCCGAGACGCGGTCCCGCATCCCACATCGCGTTGAGCGCGGTCTCCATATTCGCGGCAAGCGCCGCGCGCTCGTCGGGCACATCCTCCGGCACCGGTACGATCGCGTCGCCCGGCACGACGTAAAAATCCTGATGCGGATAAAGACAGAAGACGCGCTGACCTTGCAGCGCCGCAGGGCCCGCCTCGACAATGCCGATGGAGGCATAGCCGTATTTCACCGGTGCCGGAAAATCGCCTTCCTGGAACGGGCAGCGCATGGTCCGGTATTCGCTCGGCGGCACGCGGCCCAGAAAGACGAGGCTTTCCGTGCCGCGACTGATCGCACTCGCGCTGGCGCGAACGAGCACGTCGTTCGCGGACGGAGGGGACAGACGCGCGCTGCGGATTTCGCCGCGGCCAGGTGCGATGAGCCAGAAAGCGCGCGACGAATCGATCATCTCAAAGGCCGAAGACACACTCGAAGAGCGTATCGGCGCCGAGCGACAGACGGCGGATGGGGGGCCTCAGGCCCAAGCCCGGCTCGCTGATCGGCGGCAGCGTGATGCTTGGCCGGCCCGACCCAAGAATGACGGGCGCGACGGTGATCTGCAGCCGGTCGAGACAGCCATCGCGCAGGAAGTTCGAAATCGTCACGCCACCGCCTTCGATGAAGAGCCAATGGA
This sequence comes from Allostellaceae bacterium, assembly GCA_036490955.1. Taxonomy (GTDB): domain Bacteria; phylum Pseudomonadota; class Alphaproteobacteria; order ATCC43930; family CGMCC-115725; genus CAIKMD01. The sequence goes on from DASXCX010000303.1 coordinate 10,158, forward strand.
GTCCACGCATCGCGAGGGCGTCGCGGATCGTTTTCGGGGCGATGACGGTTTCCATTCGCGGCAGCACGATCGTCTCGACATCCGGCGCGTCTTGGCCGTTATGCCGGTCAGCCGCGACGATCACGATCGTACGCGTACTACGGTCGGTAAACAGCTTGTGATGTGCGTTGAGCTTTCGTTCTGGATCAATGACGACACGGACCGGATGCGGGCCGCTACAGCGCCGCACCGTCAGCAAAGGATCGTCGTGCAATACCGTATCGGCACCAACAACGACCGCATCCGCCAGAGCGCGCATACGATGTGTATGGCAAAGATCTTCCTCTCCCGAAATCCAGCGCGATGCGCCGTTCATGGCCGCGATCTTGCCGTCAAGGCTTTGCGCCAGATGCGCGACAGCAAAGCTCTGACCCGGCGCGATGGCACAAAGCGGTCCGTAGAGCGCCTCGAGCTCGCCCGCGCCGATACTACCAAGCGGTGCGCCGCGCCGATTGGCGAGCACCGCTCGCCATTGCGCTTCGCTACGCCCTCTTATGTCTCCTTCCGCGGCCATGCTAAGGCTTCCCCCGACAACGCATAATGGGGCAGGGATTGGTCATTGAGTAGAAACAATTTTTCGCGAGCAACGATCCCACAGCCATTCGGTGCTGCGAACTGGGTGACCGCGGCCCGAGCGGCCTATGCCATCTGTCTTCTCGGCTACGGGGCATGGGCGCTGGTGGTGGGTCATGTCCCCAGTTCGACGTTGCGTTGGTTCTGGATTGTCGGTGCACTCGGCGCGCTGGCGCTTGATGGCGTCGATGGCCGACTCGCGCGGCGGCTGGGACAGGCCAGCGCTTTCGGCGCGCGGTTCGATATGGAAACCGACGCCGCGACCGTGCTCGCACTCGGCATTCTCGTCTGGATCTGCGATCAGGCGGGTCCCTGGGTACTGGCAATCGGGCTGATGCGTTATATCTTTGTTGGGCTAGGCTGGGTTTGGCCGGCTCTGGCGGCGCCCTTGCCGCCGAAAAAGCGCCGCCAGGCGATTTGCGTGGCCCAAGTGGTGGCGCTGATTGTGGCCGTCGTGCCAAGCCTGCCGCCCGCATTGGCGAGTCTGCTTTGCCTCGCGGCGCTGGTGGGGTTGGTCTATTCCTTTGCGGTCGATGTCGCGTGGCTGCTGGCGAACCACGCCGGCGAAAAAGAAGAGGCGATGGTTTGAGTATTTCCGAGGCCGGAAGCAAGGACACGCATTTGTTGCGGCGTGTCGATCGCGTGATCGGCGATCTGCGCCGCGGCCTGATCGCGATCGTCGACGGCGACAACAACGCGCTCGCTCTGCAAGCGGCCGAGACCGCGACCGCGGCGAGCCTTGCCCAACTTGCCGCGCTCGGCGAAGGCAAGCTGTCGCTTGCGTTGACGCGTCGCCGCGCCGCAGCGCTCGGCCTCACCCAGATGCCCAGCGAGCCGCGCGGCTCGAGCGTACTGGCCCTGCCGCGCGATACGCAGCCGCATTTCGTCCGCACGCTCGCCGATCCCGGCGCGGCGGTCGCAGGTCTCGGCATCGCGGCGCCGGATGGCGATCGTCTTGTCGATGCCGCAATCGAACTCTTGAAGCTGACGCGCCTTTTGCCGGCGGCGGTGATGGTGTCCCTGACCCCGGCGGCGGCTAAGCGCATCACCAAGAGCGAAGATGTGCTCGCCGTCGCAGCCGATGATATCTTCGCTTACGAATCCGACGCCGCACGTACGATGGAGATCGTCAGCGAGGCGCGCGTGCCGCTGGCGGATGCCGAAAATACACGGCTCGTGCATTTCCGGCCGCGCGATGGCGGCGTCGGTCACATCGCGATCGTCATCGGTGATCCCGACCCGGCGCAGCCGGTGCTGGTGCGGCTCCATTCAGAATGCTTCACCGGCGATCTGCTCGGCAGCCTGCGCTGCGATTGCGGCGATCAGTTGCGCGGCGCGATCGCCGAGATCGCCAAAAGCGGCGGCGGCGCTGTGCTTTATCTCTCGCAAGAGGGCCGCGGCATCGGCCTCGCCAACAAGCTGCGCGCTTATGAGCTACAGGATGCCGGCTTCGACACGATCGATGCCAACGAGCTGTTGGGCTTCGATGCCGATGAGCGCGTCTATCTCCCCGCCGCGGCGATGCTCAAGCAATTGGGCTTTCTAAAAGTCCGGCTCCTGACCAACAATCCCGAAAAGGTCGCGGCGCTCGCGCAATGCGGCATCGATGTGGTCGAGCGCGTGCCGCACGCTTTCCCCGCAAACGAGCATAACGAGCGCTATCTGCGCACCAAGGCGATACGCGGTGGTCATCTACTCTAGAAGGTGTCAGCCGCCAATCTCTGCTCGTCAGCCAAGCTGAGAGTTGACCGCCGAGGGCTTCCCTGCCGGGCAAATTTTGCCGGGGCGGCGCGGCCACGTTCTGCAAACGGTTGATTTCCTGGACGCCTGAACTGGCACTGCGCTTGCACGGTCGAAAGTGCAAACGTGGTTAAGAGGAAATTGCCATGTCCGACGTCACAGCCACTGCGGCCATCACCGCTCCCGCGCAGCCGGCGCCCGCCTCATCGGGGCTCGGCCACGCGATGTGGTCGCATGGCAGTTTCTCGTTCAAGGATCTGCTCGATATCGTAAACCCGCTGCAGCATCTGCCGGGCGTCGGCTCGATCTACCGCTACCTGACGGGCGATGAGCCCGCCGCCGGGACGCGCGTCATCGGCGACTCGCTCTATGGCGGCCCGATCGGCTTCGGTGTCAGCGTCGTCTCGACCGCTTTGTTCACCGATGACAGCGGCCAGGATCTGGGCGAGCGCTTGCTGGCCGACGTATTCGGCACGCGCAACCACGACAGCACGCCAACCCTTGGCGCGCCCCAGGTCGCGACCGCGGACGGTCAGCCCGCGACACCGCCGCCCGCGAATCAGCCAGCGGCGGGTCCGCAAGGGACCCCGGCGCCGACCGTTGCGGCCCTTTCGGCGCGCGGCATTGCTTCGGCTTCCGCGCCGATGAGCCTCGCCATGCCGGTTGCCGCGACCCCGCAATCCTCGCCCCAAATTTTGGCCTCGACGCCGGCGCGGCCGATCGCCATGGACCAGCTTTTCCGCTCAACGCCGGTCGCACCCGCTGCGCCCGAACAGGCTTTCATGGCGCAAGCGTCGCAATTCCAGCGCCAGATCAACCAAGGGCGCGGGACCAATGGGGCCGTGCTCAACAACCACCCGGTTCCCCTCGAGCTCAGCAGCAACCTCCAGCCGGTTATGCCGGCGGGGGGCCACCTCGCTTCCGGCCCCGGCGTCGCTTCAGCCGCCGGTCCAACTTCCAGCCAAGCCCAAGCTTTGAAGTCAGGGCCCGGCAGCGCGCCCAATCAGAGCGCCCTCGCGCAGAAAATGATCGACGCGCTCAACAAATACGAGCAGCTAAAAAGGCAGGAAGCACAACAAGATAACGCCGATAAGCCGGATCAAGCCAAGGTCGATCTGGCGCTCTAGCCGCAGCTACCATCCTCGCCATCCTCGCGTCCGGCGCAAAGCTGGGACGCGCTTTTTGCGCTGCGAAATAGGACCGGTTTGGTCCTTGAATAAAGACGCCCGCGAACACATCTCTTGGATCGAGCCGGGAGGCCTCACGGCCAAGCAGCTCGGAGGGAAGTCCGCAAAAAGCCAACGATCCGCTCTCGTTCCGACGCGCCTTGCCCGGCGGAACGAATCAGGCGGGGCACGGGTTGGCGGAAGGAATGGTGCCTGTCATGAATACCAAGCTCGATTCAACACTCACTCGCTTCGTCGAAGAAGCCAAGCGCTACCCGATGCTGACGCCTGAGCGCGAGCGCGAAATCGCGACCGCGTGGCGCGAGCGCAAAGATCGCGCGGCGCTCGATGAACTCGTCGGCAGCCATCTGCGTCTCGTCGTAAAGATCGCGCGCGGTTTCGCGGGCTATGGCTTGCCGCTCGCCGACCTCGTCGCGGAAGGCAATATCGGTCTGATGCAGGCGGCGGACAAATTCGAGCCGGAGCGCGGCTTTCGCTTCGCGACCTACGCGATGTGGTGGATCCGCGCCGGGATTCAAGAATACATCCTCCACTCCTGGTCGTTGGTGAAGATCGGCACGACAGCCGCGCAGAAAAAACTGTTCTTCAATCTGCGTCGCCTGAAGGCCAAGCTCGAGGAATTCGATCAGGGCGACCTCGCACCCGAGACCGTGGCGGCGATCGCCAAGGACCTCGACGTACCGGAAAACGAAGTGATCGAAATGAACCGTCGCCTCGGCGGTGTCGACAACTCACTCAACGCGATGTTGGGCGGCGACGCCGATAGCGAATGGCTCGAGCTTCTGCCCGATGAGCGGCCATCGCAAGAGACCATCGTCGGGGATGTCGAGGAGGGCCAGCGCCGGCGTAGCCTGCTCGGGGCCGCGCTGAAGAAGCTCAATCCGCGGGAGCGCGAGATCGTGGTCGAGCGGCGGCTCAAAGATGAGCCGGCAACGCTGGAAGAGCTTTCGCATAAATACGCTGTGTCGCGCGAGCGCATCCGCCAGATCGAAGTTCGTGCGGTCGAGAAGCTGCAAAAAGCGGTCGCCGCCAACACCTCGACCCGCCCGATCGAGCGGATCGCCGCGTAGCGATTGTCGAATTGAGCGCCAAGCAAGGCCGTGCGAGCAATGCTCGCGCGGCCTTTTCATTGGCTAAGCCACCACGCCCCCAAAGCCAGCGTCGCCAATGTCAGCGGCGCGCCGACCCGGAAATAAGCCCAAAAACCAATACTCACGCCGCGTTGGCGGGCTTGCTCGACCACGATCAAATTCGCGACCGAGCCCAAGACCGTGAAGTTAGCAGCGAAGGTTGAAGCCATCGCCAAGACCAGCCAGGCGCGATCCGGATTGGCGATGTTGTGGAGGAATGGCGCCAGAACCAGCACCGCCGGTACGTTGCTGACGAGATTCGACAGCACCGCCGCGACGACCGTCAGCACGGGTACGCGTGCGAGGCCGGCCTGCGCGACGGCATCGCGCAGCGCCGGTGTAATCAGCGCTTTCTCGGCGCCGGCCAGGACAATGAACAAGCCGACGAACAGCAGTAGCAGCGACCAGTCGATCTCGCGATAGACCCGCTGTGGCTTTATCGGGTAGAGCAGCAGCAAGGTGCCGAGGACGATCGCCACTTTCGCCGGCGCGATGCCAGCAAAAAATCCGATGATCGCCAGCACCGTCGCACCGAGCGCCGCCACGAGCAGTCCGGGGTGAACGCGCGGCTGAAGCGCAGCGCTCCCCGGATCGTTCGCTCGAAAAAAATCGCCCGGATGAAAGGCGGTGATCGCGGCAAACAGCACGACGAGTCCCGCTAGCGCGATCGGCGTCAGCGCCGCGGTGAAGGCAACGTAAGGCAGATGCGACAAGCTGCCGATCATCATGTTCTGCGGATTGCCCGTGATGGTCGCGACGCTGCCGATATTCGACGCCATGGCGAGTGACAGCAGGTACGGGAGCGGGCGGCGGCCGAGGCGCTTCGTCGTCTCGATCACCAGCGGGGTCAGCATCAAGCACACCGCATCATTGACGAGAAATGCCGACAACACGCCCGTGATGACGATGATGGCGCCAAGCAGGAACAGGGGCCCCCGCGCGCGGCGCGCGATGGAAGCGGTCACGACGGTGAAAAATCCCGACAGTCGCAGATGGGCGACGATCAGCATCATCCCGAGGAGCAACGTGATCGTGCCGAAATCGATCGCCCGATAAGCCTCGTCGAGCGAGAGGGTGCCGGTCGCGACCATCAGCGCAGCGCCAAGGAGAGCGGCGCCGGCGCGGTCGAGCCGCAGGAACGGCAGCCGACCCAGAGCGACGATGAGATAGGTCGCGGCGAAGATTAACGCGGCTAGCAGCAAGTTCGCTCGCTTAAGTTGCGGTCATCGTTTCGCCACGATCGGGCGTCAGACACTGACACAAGGACTTTAACGGAAAGGGCCGCGACGATCCTGCGGCTGTGCGGCCCAAGGCGGACTATGGTACAAGCAATTCTCAAGGCCGGGCGAGAGGCAAGCCGCGGCATCTCCGGCAGCAGGGTTTCCGGTTCATGACGCGTCGCTCATCTGGCGATCGTGATACGCGCGCCGCCGCGCGGGGCGCTTCCAAACGCCAGGGCAAAGGCGGTAACGGCGCGTCTGGCCGGTCGCCGCGGCGTCGCGGCGGGTTTCTGCGCTATGCTCTCCTCGTCGGGCTGTGGTGCTTCATCGGCGGCATGGGCGTGATCGGATTCTTTGCGCTTACCCTGCCCGATACCGGCGATCTGACGGCGGCGCAGCGCAAACCGAGTATTACGCTGCTCGCCGGCGACGGCACGATGATCGCAACCTATGGCGATCTTTTCGGCGAGCCGCTGCGGCTCAACGAGATGCCAAAATACTTGCCGGCAGCCGTCATCGCGACGGAGGACCGCCGGTTCTACAGCCATTTCGGCATCGATCCGGTCGGCCTCATCCGCGCCGCTTTCATCAACCTTCGCGCCGGCCACGTCGTCCAGGGCGGCAGCACGATCACGCAGCAGCTTGCGAAGAATCTTTTCCTCACGCCCGACCGCACTTTAACGCGCAAGATTCAGGAATCGCTCCTGGCGATCTGGCTCGAGCATAAATTCTCCAAGCAGCAGATTCTCGAAATCTATCTCAATCGCGTTTATCTCGGCGCCGGCACTTACGGCGTCGATGCCGCGGCACATCGCTATTTCGACAAATCGGCGCGCGAGGTCACGCTTTACGAAGCGGCGGTGATCGCCGGCCTGCTCAAGGCGCCTTCGCGCTTCTCGCCGGCGAACGACAAGGAACGGGCGGCGCAACGCGCCGACCAGGTGCTCGCCAATATGGCCGACGCCGGCTTCATCACCACCGCGCAGGCGCAAGCCGCGGCGCAGCAGAAGACGCAACTCGCCAAAACGCCGAGCCTCAGCCGCGGCAGTCGCTATTTCGCCGATTGGATCGTCGATCAGATCGACGGATTCAGCGGCACGCAAAACCGCGATCTCGTCGTCACGACCACGCTCGATCCCAAGATGCAAGCGGCGGGCGAGAAGGCGATCTCCGATTCGCTCGATCGCAACGGCGACAAATACGACGTCGGCCAGGGCGCGCTGGTGGCGATGACCCCGGAGGGCGCGATTCGCGTCATGGTCGGCGGCGACGATTATGCCGACAGCCAGTTCAATCGCGCGACCCAGGCGCTGCGCCAGCCGGGCTCGTCCTTCAAGCCGGTGGTCTATCTCGCGGCCGTGGAGCGCGGCCTCAAGCCGAGCGACCATTTTGTCGATCAGCCGATCCGGATCGGCAAATGGGAGCCGCATAATTTCGAGAACAAATATCGCGGCGATGTCACGGTGTCGGAAGCGATCGCGCTCTCGCTCAACAGCGTCGCGGCGCAGGTCGTGCAGCGCGTCGGCGTCAGCAACGTGATCGCGACCGCGCGCCAGCTTGGCATCACCGCCGATCTTGCAAACGACGCCAGCATCGCTCTCGGGACCAGCGAATTGCCGCTAATCGAGCTGACCGCGGCCTATGCGCCGTTCGCGTCGGGCGGCATCGGCGCCTGGGCCTATGGAATCGTCGAGATTCGCGATGCCCATGGCGGTGTGATCTATCGCCGAGACGGCTCGGGGCCGGGCCGCGTCATCGATCCGGACATCGCCGCCACGATGAACCAGCTTCTCTCCGGCGTGATCGCTTATGGCACCGGCAAGGCAGCAAAGCTCGATCGGCCGGCGGCGGGCAAGACCGGCACGACGCAGGATTCGCGCGACGCGCTCTTCGTCGGCTACACGGCCGATCTGGTGTGCGGCGTTTGGTTCGGCAATGACGACGATTCGCCGATGAAAAACGTCACGGGTGGCACGCTGCCGGCCCGTGCCTGGCACGATTTCATGACCGTGGCGACACGGGGCATGCCGGTGCGGCCGCTGCCCGGCGAAAACGGCGCGGCACTGGTCAGCTACGGCGCTGGGCCGACGTCATCCGGCGGGCCGGGCAATCTGGTCGCGCCGGTCGCAACGGGTTTGCGCAATCTGCTCGATCGCATCTTCGGCGGCGCCTCGGCCGAGCCGCCGGCGCGCGCCACGCCCTATTCCGCACCCGGCAGCATGCCGCAGGGCTGAGCCGCTTACCCCTGCTTGCCCTCGAGCCGGCGATAGAAACCGGCGATCACGGCGGCGCAGAGCGCCACGACCAGGACATTGCCGCAAGTGCTGAGAACCGCGCGCAGCAGGAAAAAGCCGAGCGGCGGCAGTTGGTCGCCGGACGCATCGATGCGGAAACCGGCAAAGAAGGCGCTGACGATCATCGCGGTGACGAACACGACCGGGATGCTGACCAGCAGAACCGTCACGAACAACCGCCAGGTATTGCCGCCCAGGCAGCGCCATGCCGCAACGATCGAAAGCGGCTTACCCGCTGCTGCGGCGGGAAAGAGCAGCATGCAGCGCACGGGGGCGAGCCAAGCCGCCACCATCGCCAAGCTGACGAGAAGGCCGACATAATCCGGCACGCCGTCCTGATCGGTGAGCAGCAGCGCGCCGATCATCAGCCCGGCGACAAGATAAAGCAGCAGCGTATAGAGAAGAAAGCGCAGCCAGGCACCGAGGAAGACGCCCATTGGCATGCTGCGCGCGCCCGTGAAAAGCGAGACTTGATACCAGCGTACGGCAAGCGCCGTGAGGCAGAGGAGGCCGGCGAGCGCCTCGATCGAAGTCTCGGCACTCAAACCGAATTGATCGGCGTCCCATCGCGGCAGGCTAATGAGGCCGCGATAGAGATGGAGATAGCCCGGAAGGATCGACGCCGCGAGCAACAGCAGCAGGGGCAGCCATGCGGTTTCGAGTAACAGGTTCAGCTGGCCGAAAACCCCGCGATAGGCCTCGACCATGATCTCGGCGACCGGCACTTTGATGCGCGTGCCGGCAATGGCCATGGCGCTTCTCCGCTAATCGATGGTACGGCGAAAGCTAGCGGATCGCCCCGGCGCGCGACAGTAACGGTGCCGCGAAGGCGAAGGCTCAGGCCGCGGTGGCGCCTTGATCGAGAGCGTAACCCGCGGCGCGCACGGTGCGGACGAGATCCTTGTGGCCACCCTCATTCAGCGCCTTGCGCAACCGGCGGATGTGGACATCGACGGTGCGAAGCTCGACCTCGGCGTCGCGGCCCCACACCGCGTCGAGCAATTGCTCGCGCGAGAAGACGCGGCCCGGGCGTTCGAGGAAGAAGCGCAGCAGCCGGAACTCGGTCGGGCCGAGATGGACCGGCTGGCCGGCGCGGCTGACGCGATGAGCCGAAAGATCGAGCGCGAGATCGCCGAAGCGCAGGATCTCGGCATTGGTAGCGGGGCGCGCGCGGCGGATCACGGCGCGCAGCCGCGCGACCAGCTCGCTGGTGCTGAAAGGTTTCACGACGTAGTCGTCGGCGCCGCTGTCGAGGCCGCGGACGCGGTCGGTCTCCTCGCCGCGCGCCGTGAGCATGATGATCGGCACCTCGCGCCAAGCCGAGCTGCGGCGGATCTGGCGGCAGAGCTCGAGTCCCGACACGCGCGGCAACATCCAGTCGAGGAGGACGGCGTCGGGCGTCTCTTCCTTGAGGTGAAGCAGCGCCTCTTCGCCGTCGCGCGCTTCGGCGACGGCGAACCCTTCCTTCTCGAGATTGTAGCGAAGGAGCGTTAACAGCGCGGATTCGTCTTCGACCACGAGGACGCGGGGCTGCATCAAGCAACATCCTCCTGATGGCCGTTGTCGCCGGGCGCGGACGTTTCGACCGTGCGGTCGCGCTTCGGCCTTATCTGCGCCAGCGGCTTGCCGTGGACGAGGAAATAAAGCGTCTCGGCGATATTCGTCGTGTGATCGCCGATGCGCTCGAGATTCTTCGCCATGAAGAGGAGATGCGTGCAGGCCGTGATGTTGCGCGCATCCTCGATCATGTAAGTGAGAAGCTCGCGAAAGAGGCTCGTATACATCTCATCGAGCTCTTCATCGCGCAGCCACACCGCGAAGGCCTTGTCGGCGTCACGCTCGACATAAGCGTCCAGCACGTCCTTGATCATCGCCTGGCAAACCGCGCCCATGCGCGGCAGCGCGTAGACCGGCTTGACGGGCGCGGATTGGTTGAGCACCAGCGAGCGCTTGCCGACATTCGCGGCGTAATCGCAGATGCGTTCTAGATCGGTCGAGGTCTTGAGGGCGGCGACGATCTGGCGAAGATCGCGCGCCAGCGGTTGGCGCAATGCCAAAAGCCGCACAACCTGCGCCTCGACCTCATGCTCCAGCTCGTCGACCCGGCTGTCGGCCTCGATGACGCTGCTGGCGAGATCGCCATCGCGCTTCGACACGGCCTCGATCGCGGCCGCGAGCTGGCTTTCCGCCATGCCGCCCATCTCCGCGATGGAATTGTCGAGCCGCTGCAGCTCTTGGTCGTAGCTCTTGATAATGTGTTCGGCGACCATTGATCCTTGCTCCTTCCGACAACGCCTCCACTCAGCCGAAGCGGCCGGTGATGTAGTCTTCGGTCTGGCGTTCCTTCGGATGCGTGAAGATGGCCTCGGTCTCATTGAATTCGATGAGTTGACCGAGGTACATGAAAGCCGTGTAGTCGGAACTGCGCGCCGCTTGCTGCATGTTGTGCGTGACGATCGCGATCGTGTAGTCCGACTTCAATTCGGCGATCAGCTCCTCGACGCGCTGCGTCGAGAGCGGATCGAGCGCCGAGCACGGCTCGTCAAGCAGCAGGATCTCGGGCTTCACCGCGACGGCACGGGCGATGCAAAGACGCTGTTGCTGGCCGCCCGAGAGCGAGAGGCCGCTCTGCTTCAGCTTGTCCTTCACCTCGTCCCAGAGCGCGGCGCGGCGCAGCGCCTGCTCGACGCGATTGTCGAGTTCCTGCGCCGAGAGACTCTCATAGAGACGGATGCCGAACGCGATATTGTCGTAGATCGACATCGGGAACGGCGTCGGCTTCTGGAACACCATGCCGATGCGCGCGCGCAGTAGGTTGAGATCCTGGCGCGGATCGAGGATATCCTTGCCGTCGACCAGCACCTGCCCGGCGGCACGCTGGCCGGGATAGAGATCGTAGATGCGGTTGAGGATGCGCAGCAGCGTCGATTTCCCGCAGCCCGACGGACCGATGAAAGCGGTGACGCGGCGGTCGTAGAGCTCGAGGTTGATGCCCTTGAGCGCTTCGAAATTCTTGTAGTAGAAGCGCAGATCCTTGATCACGACCTTGGTCTGCGGCACGCCGCGCTCGGCGGTGTGGTTGACTGAAACCATCGGCGTTGTGCCGAGGGGGCGGGCAGAATTTTGGGTTGGTGTGTCCACGGCGCTCACATCGATTGTCATCGGCTGGTTGAGCCTCCACTCCAGTTTGCCAGGAACCGCGCGCCGATATTGAGGAACAGGATCGCGAAGGTGATAAGCAGCGCGCCGCCCCAGGCGAGGCGCTGCCAATCGGCGTAGGGGCTCATGGCGAATTGAAAGATCACGACCGGAAGGTTGGCCATCGGTCCATTCATATTGGTGCTTGAGAACTGATTATTGAGTGCCGTGAAGAGCAGCGGCGCGGTTTCCCCGGCGATCCGGGCCACGGCCAGCATCACGCCCGTCATCATGCCTTGCAGCGCGGCGCGGTAGGTGATCATCACCACGACCTTCCAGCCCGGCGTGCCGAGGGCGAAAGCGGCTTCGCGCAGCCCCGATGGCACGAGATTGAGCATGTCCTCGGTGGTGCGCACGACAACCGGCACGACGAGAATGGCAAGCGAGATCGATCCGGCCCAGGCCGAGAAATGGCCCATCGGCACGACCATCAGCGTGTAGACGAACACGCCGATCACGATTGAGGGCGCGCTCAATAGGATATCGTTGACGAAGCGCACGAGCGGCGCGAGCCAGGTGCCGCGGCCATATTCGGCAAGGTAAGTGCCGGTCAGGATGCCGACCGGCGTTCCGACCAGCGTCGCGACCAGGGTCATGACGACGCTGCCGAAGATCGCATTGCTGAGGCCGCCCTGGTTGCCGGGGGCCGGCGTCGCTTGGATGAAGGTGGCCGGCGTGAGTGCCGGTATTCCGTGATAGAGGAGCGCGCCGAGGATCAGGAACAGGATCAGCAAGCCGAGTCCGGTCGCGAAAATCGACAGCGTCAGGATGACCAGATTGGTCGCGCGGCGGCGATTGTAGATCGTCATTTCGCTGCCTGCCGGTCGAGGCGCAGCAGCAGCAGCTTTGCCGCAGCCAATACGCAGAAGGTGATGATGAAGAGGATGAAGCCCAACAAGATCAGTGACGGGACGTAGAGCGGGCCCACCGCCTCGCTGAACTCGTTGGCGAGCGTCGCGGAGATCGTCGTTCCCGGCGCGAGCAGCGATGCGCTCACACGGTGTGCGTTGCCGATGACGAAGGTCACCGCCATGGTCTCGCCGAGCGCGCGGCCGAGGCCGAGCATGACGCCGCCGACGACGCCGATCCGGGTGTAGGGCAGAACGATATCGCGGACGACTTCGGCCGTGGTTAGGCCGATGCCATAGGCGCTTTCGCGCAGGATCGGCGGCACGGTCGTGAACACGTCGCGCGTTACCGCGGCGATGAAGGGCAGCACCATCACCGCGAGGATGAAGCCTGCCGTCAGGATGCCGATGCCGAGCGGCGGCCCGCGGAAGAGAAATTCGATCAGCGGGATGTTGCCGAAAACATCCTTCAGGAACGGCTCGATCGTGAGTTGCAGGAAAGGCGCGAGAACGAAGAGGCCCCAGATGCCGTAGATGATGCTGGGAATGGCAGCGAGAAGCTCGATCAAGGTGCCGATCGGCCGCCGCAGCAACGGTGGGCAAAGCTCGGTCAGGAACATGGCGACGCCAAGGGCGAGCGGTACGCCGATGAGCATGGCGATCAACGAAGTGACCAGGGTGCCGTAGATCGCCGGCCAGCCACCGAAAATCTGCTTCACCGGGTTCCAAACATCGCCCCAAAGAAAGGCGAAGCCAAAGGCTTGGAAGGCCGGCGCGCCGCCAATCAGCAGCGACAGCATGACCGCGCCAAGGAGCACCAGGACGCCGATGGCAAAAAGCCGGGTCGTCCCGCGGAAGAGGAGATCGGCCACGCTCTGACGGCGCTGGTTAACCGCAGCGGTAGTATTATCTAAGACAGCATCTACCATAACTGGTGATCCAGCCCGGCTCGCTCTATCGGCATGAGATGCCCCACCTCTTTTTGCGCCAGGCTTTGCAATGCCATTTTAGGCAAGAAGTACCCGGCCTCCGTTGCGTTTTTATGACAGTTTGATTGCTGAGGTGGGGACCAACCAACGCAAGCCCTAGAAAAAGGGAAAGCGCCTCAACCGGCCGCGGTCGCGACCGGCAGATGGACGGTGAAAACCGAACCTTGGCCGAGCTCGCTGTCGATATCGAGCGCGCCGCGGTGATGACTGACGATGTGCTTGACGATGGCGAGGCCTAGGCCGGTGCCGCCGAGTTCGCGCGAGCGTGCCGGATCGACCCGGTAGAAGCGCTCGGTCAGGCGCGGGATGAAATCGCGCGGAATGCCCGGCCCATGATCGCGGATCGCAATGGCGACCGCGGCGTTACGTTGCCCTGGTCGCCCCGAGGGCAGCACCTTTCCGGAGGTGAAGCCCGACACCTCGATGGCGGTCCCGGCGGCGCCATATTTGATCGCGTTGTCGAAGAGATTCTGGAATACCTGGGTCAGCTCGTCGGCGTCGCCCAGCACCGGCGCGAGATCCGCCGGCAGCTTGAAGTCGAAGTACATGTGCCGTGCCGCCGCGCGCTGCTCGAGCGTGTCGGAGACGGCGTGAAGCACGTTGCCGATATCGACCGGATTGGTCGGCGCGCGATGCTCGTTCATCTCGATCCGCGACAGCGATAGGAGATCGTCGACCAACCGGGCCATGCGCCCTGCCTGCTCGGCCATGATCGCCAGGAAACGCTCGCGTGCCGCCGTGTCGTCACGCGCCGGCCCGCGCAAGGTTTCGATAAAGCCGACCAGCGAGGCAAGCGGCGTTCGCAGTTCATGGCTGGCATTGGCGACGAAATCAGCGCGCAGCCGCTCGCTGCGCTTCATGTCGGTCAGGTCGTGCAGCACCAGAATGGCCGCGGCGCCGTCGGCCGCCGGCGGCGATAAGGGCGCGAGCCGTGCCGAGAGATGGCGCTCGATCGGGCTGGCGATCTCAAATTCGACGACGCGCAGCCCCTCGCCGCGCAACACCGCGTCGGTCGCGGTCAGCACTGCGGGATGGCGCAGGGCGCTGGCGAGATCGCGGTCGACAAGCCGATCGCCCAAAAGTTGTACGGCCGCCTCATTCGCTCGGACAATGCGGCGATTCGGATCGAGCAGCAGCACCGGCTCGGGCAACGCGGTCTCGACCGCGCGGGCCGCCGCGAGTTCGGTGGCGCGTTGTTGCAGGATCGCGCGCGTATCACGGGCCCAGCGCGCCAAGGTGAGCCAGAGCTCGCGCGCGGTCGGGCTGAGGGTTTCGACCTCCGGCGTTGCCGTCTCATCGTCGTGCATGCGCTGCACGGCGGCTTGGATCGCCTGCAGCCCGCTGACCAGCGGGCGGAACAGGAGAACGATGCCGCCATAGCCGAGGATGGCGGCAAGCCAGGCCGAGGCGGCATCGAGCGCCTCGGTCATGACCAGCACGAACAGGATGAAGAAAAAAGGCGACGCCAGAAATGCCGAGCCGACAAGTAGGCGCGGCATGCCGCTCATCGCGTCATTCGCTCCACGGGGGGTGCCGCCGTTGTCGGACGGGGTAGGATGATTCCGGCCATTGCTGGCCAGAATCTAATCGAGGTGACGAGCTCAACGCCAGCGTAGGAAGATGCGCTCGAGCGCGCTCAGCGCCGCACCGATGAAAAGGCCGAGAATGGAGAGGATGACGACACCGGCCATCAGATCGTCGGATTGCATCAAATTGCCGGCGGTGAGCAGGAACGCGCCGATGCCGTATTGCGCGCCGATCATCTCGGCCGAGACGACGAGAATCAGCGCGATCGACACCGAAATGCGGAAGCCGGCGAGAATGCCGGGCAGCGCCGAGGGCAGGATGATCTTCCAGATGATCGATCGCATCGGCATGTTGAAGCTTTGGCCCATGCGGATGAGGTTGCGCGGCGCGCCGTCGACGCCGGCCAGGGTCGCGATCACGGTCGGAAAGAACACGCCCGAGGCGATGGTGACGACCTTCGGCGTCTCGCCGATACCGAGCCACAGGATGAGCAGAGGCAGCAGCGCGATCTTCGGCACTGGGTAGATCGCGGAGACCAGCGGCATGCCGATGGCGCGGCCCGAGGAGGTGAGGCCCATCAGGATGCCCAGGACAACGCCTAAGGCCGAGCCGATCACCCAGCCGGAGCTGATGCGAACCAGCGAGATCGAGAGATGGCGCCAGAGATCGCCGCTCACGGTGAGCTGCCACAGCGCGTCGACAATGGCGACCGGTGATGGCAAGAAGACCGGATCGATCCAGCCGAGCGAAATCGCCGCCTGCCAAACCGCGAGGATCCCGGCGAAGGCGATCCAGGAATAGAGCGGCTTCGGCACGTCGAGGAAGCCGCCGCCGCGGAAATCGACTTCGCGGCGCGAAGGTGCCGGTGCCGCGCTTGCCGTCACAGGACCGTTTGCCGTCAGCTCACTCATGGACCACCTCTCGATCGGCCACCGAGGCCTCGTCGCGGATCAGAGACCATAAACGATTTCCCAACTCGGCCAGCGGCGCGATCGCCGATTTTTCGGTGCGCTCGCGCTGGGGGATCGGAACTTCAAGCACTTCCTTGATGCGTCCCGGCCGCCGTGACAATACCACGACGCGGTCGGCGAGTCGCAGGGCTTCCTGGAAATTGTGCGTGATATAGATTCCGGCGGTCCGCTCGCGCAGCAGGAGGTCGAGGAAATCTTCCATCAGCAGGTCGCGGGTCTGGGCATCGAGCGCCGAGAGCGGCTCATCCATCAGCAGCACCGCCGGCTTCACCACCAGCGCGCGGGCGATGCCAACACGCTGGCGCATGCCGCCCGAAAGCTGCTTCGGCAGGGCATCGGCGAAATCGAGCAGGCCGGTACGTTGCAGCGCGTCATTCACGCGCTCCTGCAGCATTTTCGGCTCGAGCTTGTGGTGCTCCAGCGCCAGGGCGACGTTCTTGGCGACGCTGCGCCACGGCAGGAGGGCGAAATCCTGGAAGATGAACGTCAGCGGGTTGAGGCAATCGCGCGGCGGCTGGCCCTCGAGGTAGACGCCGCCCTCGCTCGCTTTGAGGATGCCGCCCACGATGCTGAGCAGGGTGGATTTGCCGCAGCCGGAGGGGCCGATCACCGCGACGATCTCACCCTCGCGGACATGCATCTTGATGTCCTCGAGCACGAGCAGTTTATCATAGGAATGACGCTTGACGTCGACGATCACATCCATGGCGGCGTCTATGGAATCCTTTCGCTCATCGCTCGCTAGGCAGTGGCACGATATGGCGCGCAGACTTGCCGCGCGCAACGCCTCGCTTAGGCGTTCTCGCTTCCACCGGGCCTCCCTTCTCGCTTCGCCGCACCGGATCGGGCGCGGTCTCTTGTTACGGCCAGCAGCCTACCATAAACGGCGGCGGCCGCACGGTCCAATAGGATGGCGTCGCCACCCTGGGACCCAGGCGTCTCAAGGGACCTCGATCGCGTAGCGCTTATCAACCAATTGCTCGGCCTTGATGCCGGGCTTCATCATGCCCTGACTGGTGAACCAGTCGATCGGCTCTTGGATATCGGACATCCGGAGGCGCGCTTGCGGATCGAAGTAGTTGATACCGAGCTTGATGACGCTTTCCGGCTGGCCGACATATTTCGCCGCGATCGCCACGATCTCCGGCGCGGAGGGCTGGTCGGCGCGTTTGCCCGCGGCATCGGTGAAGGCGGCATCCCAGGTCGCGCTCGCCTTGCGGAAGGCGGCCAGGAAGCGGCGCACGATATCGGGGTGGTCATTGGCCATTTTGGTGGTGGTGAATGTGCCCTCGCTTTGCGCCATCGGG
>DASXCX010000304.1:0-12937 GCA_036490955.1 Allostellaceae bacterium
AAATTCGATGTCGGTTGACGATCGGAAAAATATAAATTCCATATATGCCGACGGACACGCGGCCGCTAAACGTCCGCACGGGCTATGAAAAAACTATTTTTCCGGCGGCCGATCCCTCTCGATCCTTAACCCGAAAAAGGCCTTTTCTTGGGGCAAGCGCATTGACCCGTGCGATCCTAAGGGAGCCTGCAGCGATGGCCTTCCGGAGCGATGATCAAGATTACCGCTGGCCGAGCGACCGTCTGCGGCAGCGCGATGAGCAGACACGCGGCGACACCGCGGATTCGCTTTCGCTGCATGACACGCTGCGCGAGCTCGCGATCACCATCGTCGGCTTTGTCGGCGTGATCCTGCTGATCGTGACCGCGGTCAAGTTCCTGCACGGCTGATCGACGGCTCTCCGCTCACTGCCATGTCGTGCCTCTTTGTCGGCGACTATGGGCTGCCGCAGCCGAGCTTCGATCCGCTGGCTCAGGACGGCGCGCTCATCAAGGGCTTCGAGGCGCATCGCGCCGCGCTGCAGACGGCGCAGAATCTCGGACAGCTCCAGGCGATGGAACGCAAATTCGCCAAGGGCGAAACCGTCGCCTGGTGCGACAGCGGCTACGGCTGGGTCTATGAGCAGAAGGTCGGCGATCTCTTCGGCGCGATCATCGCCTTCGTGATCCTGCCCTGGCTTGTCATGCGCGTTGCGCCGTGCGCGGCCGAACGTCTCGGGCTGACGCCGTTCAAGCGCTCGCGGCAGGGCTCTCCCATAAGGCCGGCCGCATGAAACCGCTGCGCCTCGTCCCGGATAATACGAATATCCGTTTCATGCGCGGCCGCTATGCCGGGCTGATCGTCTCGGCGATTCTCAGCACGCTCTCGATCGTGCTGTTCTTCTATCCGGGTCTCAATTATAGCATCGATTTCAAAGGCGGCTCGGTGATCGAGCTGCGCATGGCGCAGCCGACCCATGAGGACGATTTGCGCGCCGTCTTCGAAAAGCTGCCTTACGGCGAGGCGCGGGTGCAGGAATTCGGCTCGAACACCGATTTCCTCGTGCGGCTCGACAATCAGATCACCGGCGACAATGCGCGGCAACAGATAGAGGGTACGCTCGGCGCGAAATTTCCGGGCATCGAGATCCGGCGCCTCGAGGCGGTCGGTGCTCAGGTCAGCGGCGAGCTTTTCCGCGCCGGGTTGATGGCGGTCGGGCTCTCCTTCGTCGGCGTGCTGATCTACATCTGGTTCCGTTTCGATTGGCAGTTCGGCGTCGGCGTGGTCGGAACGTTGCTGCTCGACATCACCAAGACGATCGGCTTCTTCGCCGTGACGCGCATCCCGTTCGATCTCAATTCGGTGGCGGCGATCATGCTGCTGATCGGCTATTCGGTGACAGACAAGATCGTGGTCTATGACCGCATCCGCGAGAATCTGCGGCGCTTCAAGACTATGCCGCTGCGCGAGGTGATCGATATGAGCATCAATCAGACGCTCAGCCGCACCGTCGCGACGTCGCTGACGGTGCTCTTGTCGATCGTGCCGCTCGCCGTGCTTGGCGCGGAATCGATCCACGGTTTCGCGCTGACGATCATCTTTGGCATCGTCGTCGGTACCTCGTCGTCGATCTTCATCGCTTCGCCGATCCTTTTGTTCCTCGGCCAGCGCCGACTCCGCCCCGAGCTTTACAAGAAAGTCGAGAAAGTCGCGGCGCCGGCCTGAGGCGTCAGGCCCAGCCAGCGGTCGATGGCGTCACGAGAAGTGCGTCTGCGCCCGCGGCACCGGGCCGCAGCCATAACCGGGATAGTAGTCCCCAAGACAGCCCGCCCGGTTGCGCCAAGCGTTCACAAGCGAGATTGCGCGGATCCTCCGCGGCGCACGCCGTCAGAACGAAGACCGCGGTGCCCAGCATTGTGACTATCCGAAGCATGGGTTGCTCTCAGCTCATGCCGCGCAGATGGCCCCAGCCCGGAAGCGGGAAACCCTGCGGCGTCAGGTACTTGTCGTAGTGGTCGTAGATTCCATCGCCGCTATGCCGCGGGCCCTGCGGATTGTGATTGGTGTCGATGGTCTCGTTGTCGATGCTGTTGGGGGCGGGAGCCTCGGCCGAGACAGGGAGCTGGGCGAGGCCGAGCACTAGCAGAGTGGCGAGGACGAAGGCCGTTCTTTTCATGTTTTTCATGACGGTTGTCCTTGTTGAGTTCGAGCGGCGCGTCCATCGCGATCCCGTGTGTGTCGATGCGGAAAGGGCCGAGGCGCCGCCAAATGTTCTTCTCTTCCGTCTAGTACTTGGTCAGCCGCGCGGGCGGCGGTAATGCGGCAAATGCGAAAGCCTTGTTGGGCTGCGCCAAATAATCGCTCGTATCGTGGGGTCGTGCCGTGTCTGGCGGAGAAAGCGGCGCCAGGCGTCGCAGGCCTAGACGGCGAACAGGCCTGCGCCGAAATGCCCGAGGAGGCCGATGCCGGTGAAAGCCAGCGCCTCGTCCCAATACGTGAGCGTCTCGCCGTTGAAGCGATGGCGCGCGGCGAGGCCGAACGCCATCGAGATCGCGCTGCTCACCAGCGCTTGCGCCTGCAACAGCATGCAGCCGAGATAGAGATGACGCGGATCGAGCAGTGAGAGGCTGCCCGCCATCATCAGCAGGAACAGCAATTTGCGATAGAAGAGCTGCAGCAAAAGCTGCGACAACGGATCGAGGCGCGAGGTGATCATGACCGCCGTGCCGGACCGACAATTGCGCTACGCAGGCCGCCTTCCAGCGGCACGGGGAAAGCGGCGGTGACGCGGCCGTCTTTGGTGCTGGCGATCCAATAGCCATGCGCAGTGTGGTAGACGACAAAGCGCGTCTCGTGCAGCAGCTCGGTGCGTGCTTTCGAGAGGGGCGATTTGCGGGCCATGTCGGCCGAATTGGAGCGCCTCCCGCCGTTAAAAATCGATGGGGTTCACATGCGCGCTTCATAAAAATCGCATAGTGATTTCGTCTGGCAGAAAGTCGGGCCCTATCACTTTCCTATCTTTTCGCCTGCCAAATGCTCTCGACCCTATACGCGCGCCGCTCTTCCTATAGGGGTCGAGGCAAGGGCCTCGTTGTTAGGAGGCCGCAGTGATGGCCATTCGCATGGACAACGACGATTACACGTGGGTGATGGTGCGCAATTTGCGCCCACGCGAGGCAAAGGGCGCTGAGGCTTTGCCGAGTTTTTCGGACAGGGTCGTCGGCTGGGCCGTGGCCATGGGCCTTGCCAGCGTGATCCTGCTGATCGGCGCGGTCGTCACCGCCACGTTGGGCTAGGAGAGCTTCCCTGGTCGTCATCCTGCGGCGCGCCATGATCGGGGTTCAGCTCTTGCTGCTGGTCCTGCTGATCGTCGGCCGCGCCTTCGGTGTCGCTGGCGACACCCATCTCGGGCATAACAATTCATTAACCATCGCTCCGAGCCAAGCGCTTGAATCCGAGCGCTGAAACACGCGGGCATCTACGTCCGCACTATTTCTGATCCGCGCAATCTCCATCGAAAAACTATGCCAAGCCGCGCAATTCTTGGGGTGGAAGAAACAGCGGCGGGCATTTGCCCCAGGATAGAGTTTATGAGTAACGTTATCGATCTCGACATCGATCTCGACCGACGCGCGAATGGAGAGACGCTTGCCTCGGTCGACCGGTTCATCCAGCGTTCCGGCGCGCGCCCTTGCGATCAGATCATCATCGCCGGCGCCGCTCATCTCGAACATCTCATCACATTGACACGCCGCGGCTTCGCGCGCGTGAGCTGCCAGTCGCTCGAGCGCAGCCCGCATGTGCCGAACGGCAAAGCCGACGCAATCTTCGCGCCGGCGGTAGCAGGCGAGGCGCAATTGCTTGCGCTGCTCGAAGGCTTGGGTTCGCGCTTGCAGCCAGGCGGCGCGCTGATTGTCGCCGCGCCGACGCTCGCCGGCGAGGGACTCGATGCGGCCCTTCTGGCGCATGGCTTCGGCTCGCTCGAGCCGATGGGCGACGGGCTGTGGCGCGTCCGCAAGCAACCGTTGCCGATGGTTCGCGCGGCCTAAAGGAGGATCGCGATGGAAAAGCAAAAACTCGATGGGCTCGGGGGATATCTCAGCGCGCTGCCGACGCCGTTCCGTAATCAGGAGATCGACGAGAACACCTTCGCGAAATTCTGCGAGTGGCAGATCCGACAAGGGATATGGGGTCTCGTCGTCAATGGCACGACCGCCGAGGCGCCGACCTTGACGATGGCGGAGCAGGAACGGCTCATCCGCGTCGCGGTCGAAACCGCGCAGCACCAGGTGCCGGTAATCGCCGGTGTCGGCTCGAATGCGACATCGCATGTAATAGAGCTGGCGCAGCAGGCGGAGCGGGCAGGGACGGATGCGCTGCTTGCCGTCACGCCCTACTACAACAAGCCGTCGCAGGAAGGAGTCTTCCGGCATTTCCGCGCGGTGCATGACGCGACCGGGTTGCCGATCATCCTCTACGATGTGCCGTCGCGCACGGGCTGCGAGCTGCGGCTCGATACGGTTTGCCGCCTCGCCGAGCTACCGCGTATCATCGGCATCAAGGACGCGACCGGCGATCTCACGCGGCCGGCGGCGATGCGGCGGCTCTTGGGCGACCGCTTCCGTCTCCTAAGCGGCGACGACGCGACGGCGCTCGATTATTTGGGGCTGGGCGGCGATGGCTGCATTTCCGTGGTATCGAATGTCGTGCCCAAGCTCTGCAACCGACTCTTCCTCGCGTGTTTTTGCGGCGAGCCGGCGGAAGCACGCGCGATCGAGCGACGGCTGAGGCCGCTCGTCGCCGCTCTTTTTGTCGAGAGCAATCCTGTGCCGCTCAAATGGGCGATGAGCCTCATGGGCCACATGAGCGCCGAGTTGCGGCTGCCGCTGTGTGAGTCGGCCGAGACAACGCGTTGCGCGGTCCGCAAGGCGCTGACGCAGATCGGTTTGATCGGACCGAACCTCTTGCTGCGCAACGCGGCGCGGGTGTTGTCGCTCGCCGGCAGAGGGAGGCCGTTCAGAACTCCGCGTGCAGGCGGAAACCGAACACATCGACCGGGCCCCGCAGCGCGTTGTAGGCCGGGTTCTCGACATGCTGGAAATCGACGGTGACGTTGAAGCCATCGATGATCGCCGCCTTGTAATAGATCTCCAGGATCTTCTCGAAGCCGGCGTTCGGCAGCGCGCCATCGCCGATCAAGATGCCGAGCCCGCCGGCGGCGAGGTAGTCGCGCGCCTCTTTCGAGATGTCGTTGACGACGCCGACAAGGCCCACTGTATCGTCGGGGCGGTGCCAGCGCTTGCCGGCGAGCGAGAGGCCCAGCGCTAGCGAGCGGTTGATTTCGGTGAACTCGTAGCTTTCCTTGTGGCCGTCATTGAGACTGGCGCGCAGGAAGCCACCGAGATCGTCGGTGAATTCCTGCTCGGCATTGATCGCAGTCCCCGGCCGCGAGCCGTAGTGCCGCACGAGGCTGACATCGGGCGTCGTGCCGGTCTGCTGCGCCAGGCGGACGGCGTCGTTGTAATTCGCCATCCGGCCGCGATTGTTGAAGAAGAGCAGCTTCACCTTGCCCGGATGATCGAAAAGCGTGTGCCGCTCCTCCAACTCGGTCACGAGCTCGAATTGGCGGAAGGACGGGTCAAGATCGACCTCGTTCGGCACCTTCGACAGCGTGAAATAGCCGACACGCAGCGTCCACCAATTCTGATTCCATTCGAGGGCGCCGCCATAGGTGTAACCCCAAGCGTTAGCGGCGTAATCATAAGCGCCGGAATCGACGATCGACCAATTGAGGAAGTCGGCGCGCGGATCGTGCGCGTAGCGATTGGTATCGAAGATATCGGTCGCCGACAACTTGCCGGCGGTGATGACGAGATTGTTTGCCTGCCGCGTGCCGGCGATCTGGTTGGGGCCGTCGTCGACTTTTTCCTTCGGTCCGTCGAGCCCGATCGTGAATCGGCCGAAAGCGCGCTGGGTTTCGTAGTAAGGGTGGCGCCGGCCGACCTTGTACGCTTCGCCGCTGGGAAAGCCGGCGACGCCGAGCGTATCGCTGAGTCCGAAACCCTGGTCGATCTCCGGATCGACATAGAACTCGACCCCCTGCCAGGGGCGAACGCCCGCAAACAAGGTCGCGTCGAACGTCTCGCGACCCATGCCGTCGGGATTGAGGCTGTGCGCGCCGCTGAGCGGCGCCGCGAAATGCGGATGGTACTGATAGACGAAGGTCGATTGACCATGGAGGTTGTACCAACTCCCCTCATTCCAAGCGGACGGTGTGCTCTCATCGCCTGTGTCGGCATGGGCGGCAGCGGCGCATAGCGCGGCCGTGCCGATGGTCGTCAAGACGGCGGCGAGACGACGCTTGAGCATGGTGAGACCACAAACTCCACCGGAGAGCGACACCCGAGGAGCCTGCTCATGCCGCACAGCGCCCATCGGCGCAAGGGCGATGCGAAAACCGCGAAATCCGCCCCGGGCGGCGCTTCGTATATGCCGTTTATATATATGGCGCTTATATAGCCGCCGCTTCGCTTCGATCTCGATTTTATACGCCGGGTGGCTCAATTCTCCGCCTGTGCAGCATTGATCTGCATAAAATCGCAGCATTCGACAATGCGGCGTCAGGAGAACACTTTATGCTCGATACGATTTTGCTCGCGGCCGGCATTGTCGGGCTGCTTCTGACCGTGGCTTACGCTTACGCCTGCGAACGCATGTGAGAGGCGGACTATGATCTTCGATTACATTCTCGGCTCGCTCGCGAGTCTCGTCATTACCGTCTACCTCGTTTACGCGCTCATCAATCCCGAGCGCTTCTGAGCGTTCGCGGTTTTCTCGGCGCCATTCGGAGCATATCCCCATGACCTTCAACGGCTGGCTGCAGATCGCGATCTTCTCGCTCGTGATCATCGCCATCACGCGCCCGCTCGGCGGCTATATGACGCGTGTCTTTAACGGCGAGCGGACTTTCCTTCATCCCGTGCTGCGCCCGATCGAGCGCGCCATCTATTGGTGCTGCGGCGTCGATGAGACGAAAGAGCAGAGCTGGCTGATCTACGCCATCGCCATGCTCCTCTTCAGCGTTGCTGGCTTCGTCCTGCTCTATGCGCTGCAACGGCTCCAGGACGTGCTGCCTTTCAATCCGCAAGGCCAAAACGCCGTCGAGCAGAGCCTCGCTTTCAACACGGCGCTGAGTTTCGTCACCAACACCAACTGGCAGTCCTACGTCCCCGAGACGACGATGAGCTACCTCGTTCAGATGGCGGGGCTCACCGTGCATAATTTCGTTTCGGCGGCCGCCGGCATCGCCATGGCGGTCGCGGTCATCCGCGGCTTCGCGCGGCGCGAGATCAAGGCGATCGGCAATTTCTGGGTCGACCTCACCCGCTGCACGCTCTACATCCTGCTGCCGATTTCGATCGTCGTCGGGTTGTTCTTCGTCTTCGAGGGCATGCCGCAAACGCTTGGCGCTTATGTCGATGCGACCACGCTCGAAGGTGCCAAGCAATCGATCGCCGTCGGCCCCGTCGCCTCGCAAGAGGTGATCAAGATGCTCGGCACCAATGGCGGCGGCTTCTTCAACGCCAATTCGTCGCATCCTTTCGAGAATCCGAACGCGCTGACGAATTTCGTGCAGTTGGTGTTGATCTTCTCGCTCGGCGCGGCGCTCACCAATGTCCTGGGCCGCATGGTCAAGAACGAGAAGCAGGGCTGGGCGCTGTTTGCCGCGATGGGCGTGCTGTTCCTCGTGGGTGTCTCGACCGCTTACTGGGCCGAGGCGAAAGGCAATCCCGCGTTCGCGCAATATAACGTCGATCAAAGCGCGAGCATGGCGCAGGCCGGCGGCAACATGGAAGGCAAGGAGGTACGCTTCGGCATTGCCGACAGCGCGCTCTTCGTCACCGTGACCACCGATGCGTCGTGCGGCGCGATCAATGCGGCGCATGACAGTCTGACGCCGATCGGCGGCGCCGTGCCGCTGGTCAATATCCAGCTCGGCGAGGTGATCTTTGGTGGCGTCGGCTCGGGCCTCTACGGCATGATCGCGTTCGCCATCGTCGCGATGTTCGTCGCCGGCCTCATGGTCGGGCGGACGCCGGAGTATCTCGGCAAGAAGCTCGAGGGCAAGGAGGTCAAGATGACCATCCTCGCGCTACTGTCGCTGCCGCTGTCGACTCTCGGTTTCACGGCGTTGGCGACGGTATTGCCTGTTGGACTGGCAGGGCCGCTCAATGCCGGGCCGCACGGCTTCAGCGAGATCCTCTACGCCTTCACTTCGGCCACAGGCAATAACGGTAGTGCCTTCGCCGGCATCACCGCGAACACGCTCTTCTATAACGTGACGCTCGGCTTCGCGATGCTGATCGGCCGGTTCATCTTCGTTGTGCCGGTGCTCGCCGTCGCCGGCTCGCTGGCGCAGAAGAAGTTCGTCGCGCCGTCGGCCGGCACTTTCCCGACAACCAGTCCGCTCTTTGTGGGCCTGCTTGTCGGCGTGATCCTCATCTTCGGCGGCCTCACTTACTTCCCGGCGGTCTCGCTCGGCCCGATCGTCGAGCAGGTCGCGATGACTCACGGCACGCTGTTCGCGACTTCTTCACCCTGAATTTTTGGCTCCGGGAACACCTGACATGAGTCTCACCTCTCCTTCGCTTCACACCGGTCTCTACAAGAGGCAGGTCCAGCCGCTCTCGTTGTTCGAGAGCAAGCTGATCGTGCCGGCGATCAAGGCTTCCTTCGTCAAGCTCGATCCGCGCACGCTGGCGAAGAACCCGGTCATGTTCTGCGTCGAGATCGTCTCGGTGCTGACCACGATCTTCTTCCTGCGCGATCTCTTTGCCGGCGCCGGAACCGTGATCGGCACGAACGCGCTGTTCTCCGGCCAGATTATGCTGTGGCTGTGGTTCACCGTGCTGTTCGCAAATTTCGCCGAGGCGGTGGCCGAAGGCCGCGGCAAGGCGCAAGCCGACGCGCTGCGCCGTATGCGCACCGAGACCATGGCGAAGCTCCTCGCTCCCGGCGCGGCGAGGTTCCAACAGGTCGCGGCCGCGGGCCTCAAGAAGGGCGATATCGTGCTGGTCGAGACCGGCGATGTGATCCCGAGCGACGGCGAAGTCATCGAGGGCGTCGCCTCGGTCGACGAATCGGCGATCACCGGCGAAAGCGCGCCGGTGATCCGCGAAAGCGGTGGCGATCGCTCGGCGGTCACCGGCGGCACGCGCGTTACCTCGGATACGTTGAAAGTGCGTATCACGGCGGCGCAGGGCTCGACCTTCCTCGATCGCATGATCTCGCTCGTTGAAGGCGCCGTGCGCCAGAAGACGCCGAACGAGATCGCGCTGAACATACTTCTTGCCGGAATGACCCTCATCTTCGTCTTTGCCACGGTGACGATCCCGAGCTTTGCGAGCTATGCTGGCGGCGCCGTGTCGGTGGTGGTGCTGATCGCGCTGTTCGTGACGCTGATTCCGACCACCATCGGCGCGCTGCTTTCGGCGATCGGCATCGCTGGTATGGACCGGCTGGTGCGCTTCAACGTGCTGGCGATGTCGGGCCGAGCGGTCGAGGCGGCGGGCGATGTCGATACGCTGCTGCTCGACAAGACCGGCACCATCACCCTCGGCAATCGCCAGGCGACTGAATTCCTGCCGCTCGCCGGCATCGACCAGAACGAGCTCGCCGACGCGGCGCAATTGTCGTCGCTCAGCGACGAAACGCCGGAAGGCCGCTCGATCGTGATGCTGGCGAAGGAGAAATATGCGTTGCGCGGGCGCGAGATGACGTCGCTCAACGCGCATTTCATTCCTTTCTCGGCGCAGACGCGCATGTCGGGCGTCGATTTCGAAGGCCATGAGATCCGCAAGGGCGCGGTCGATGCAGTACTGGCCTATGCCGGCAAGAAAGAGTCGCCGCCGGCCGATCTCATGCCGATCGTCGAGCGCATCTCGCGCGCCGGCGGCACGCCGCTCGCCGTCGCCAAGGACGGCAAGATCCTCGGCGTCATCCACCTCAAGGACATCATCAAGGGCGGCATCCGCGAGCGCTTCGCCGAGCTGCGCCAGATGGGCATCCGCACGGTGATGATCACCGGCGACAATCCTTTGACCGCCGCCGCGATCGCAGCGGAATCGGGGGTGGACGATTTCCTGTCGCAGGCGACGCCGGAGGACAAGCTGAAGCTCATCCGCACCGAGCAGGGGCAGGGCAAGCTCGTCGCGATGTGCGGCGACGGCACCAACGACGCGCCGGCGCTCGCCCAAGCCGATGTCGGCGTGGCGATGAATACCGGTACGATGGCGGCGCGCGAGGCCGGCAACATGGTCGATCTCGACAGCGATCCGACCAAGCTCATCGAGATCGTCGCCATCGGCA
The DNA here is from genome assembly GCA_036490955.1 of Allostellaceae bacterium. Taxonomy (GTDB): domain Bacteria; phylum Pseudomonadota; class Alphaproteobacteria; order ATCC43930; family CGMCC-115725; genus CAIKMD01. The sequence continues at coordinate 10,348 of DASXCX010000304.1, forward strand.
AGCAATTGCTGATGACGCGCGGTGCGCTGACGACCTTCTCGATCGCCAATGACGTGGCGAAATACTTCGCCATCATCCCTGCGATGTTCGCCGCCTTCTATCCGCAGCTTGGCGTGCTCAATATCATGGGGCTGCACAGCCCGGAGAGCGCGATCCTCTCGGCGATCATCTTCAACGCGCTGATCATCATCGCGTTGATCCCCTTGAGCTTGCGCGGCGTCACTTACCGCCCGGCCGGCGCGGCCCACATCCTACGCCGTAACCTGCTGATCTACGGCATCGGCGGCATCATCGTGCCCTTCATCGGCATCAAAGCCATCGATCTGTTGGTTACCACGATCCACTTGGCCTGATCCGTTTTAATGGTCGTTACGGCGAGCGAAAGCGCTTCGCTCCTCGCAATGACGAAAGGAGACTGAGAAATGTTACGAGAAATCCGTCCCGCCATCATGATGATCGTCGTCATGACGATCATCACCGGCCTTGTCTACCCGCTCGGCATGACCGGTATCGCGCAGGTGATCTTTCCGAGCCAGGCCAACGGCAGCCTCATCGAAAAGAACGGCACGGTGATCGGCTCGGCGCTGATCGGCCAGAATTTCGGCGATGAGAAATATTTCCACGGCCGGCCCTCGGCGACCAGCGAGCCCGATCCGAAAGACCCGACCAAGACAGTGTCGGTGCCCTATTCCGCGGATAATTCCTCCGCCTCCAATCTCGGACCGACGAGCCAGGCGCTGGCCGACGGCGTCAAAGGCTTCGCCGGCGATCTCGCCAAGGAAAATCCGTCGACGCAAATCCCGGTCGACCTCGTCACCAATTCGGCGAGCGGCCTCGATCCCGACATCACCCCGGCCGCTGCCGCCTTCCAGGTGCCGCGCGTCGCCAAGGCGCGCAGCCTGCCGGCCGATAAGGTCGCGACGGTAGTTGCTGCTAACACCGAGGGCCGCTGGCTTGGTATCCTGGGCGAGCCGCGGGTGAACGTCCTGAAGCTCAACCTGGCTTTGGACGCACTCCCGCCGCAAACTCCGTAACCCTCTCCGCTCATCGGAGGAGAGGCTACACTTGCCACGATGGCTCACACCGACTCTGACCGTCACCGACCGTCGCCCGATGCCCTGCTCAGCGCCGCCAAGAGCGCGGGGCAGGGGCGGCTGAAGATTTTCCTCGGCGCGGCGCCGGGGGTCGGCAAGACCTACAAGATGCTTCTCGCGGCGCAGGCCGCACGCAAGGAAGGCACGGAGATCGTCGTCGGCGTCGTCGAGACGCATAAGCGCGCCGAGACCGAGGCGCTGCTCGACGGCCTCGAGACGATCCCGCGGCGTAAGATCGAGTACAAGGACCGCGTGCTCGATGAGATGGATATCGACGCCATCCTCGCACGCCGGCCGGAGCTGGTGCTGGTCGACGAGTTGGCGCATACCAACGTCGCCGGCAGCCGCCATCCCAAGCGCTATCTCGATGTCGAGGAACTGCTCGCCGCGGGGATCGACGTCTACACGACGATCAACATCCAGCACGTCGAGAGCCTCAACGACGTCGTCGCGCAGGTCACCCATGTCCGCGTGCGCGAGACCGTGCCCGACGGTATCCTCGACCGCGCCAACGATATCGAGGTGGTCGATCTCTCGCCCGACGATCTGATCGAGCGTCTCCGCGAGGGCAAGGTCTACGTCCCGGCCGAGGCCGAGCGCGCGCTGCGCAATTATTTCCAGCCGGGCAATCTCACGGCGCTGCGCGAGCTCGCGCTCCGCCGCACGGCGCAGCGCGTCGACGAGCAGATGCTCACTTATATGCGCGCGCATGCGATCAGCGGCCCGTGGGCCGCGGGCGAGCGCGTGCTGGTCTGCGTCAGCGAGGATCCCGGCGCGCCGGGGCTGGTGCGCTATGCGCGCCGGCTGGCCGACCGGCTGCACGCGCCTTGGACCGCGATCTATGTCGAGACGGCCCGCTATCAGCGGCTTGACGAGGCGGCGCGCGACCGCGTCGCCGAGACGCTGCGTCTCGCCGAGCGGCTGGGCGGGCAGACCATGACCGTCCCCGGGCGCAATATCGCCGAGGATGTCGCCGCCTATGCCAAGGGCAACAACATCACCCAGATCGTCACCGGCAAGTCCGAACGCTCGCTGTGGTTCGAGATGCTTTATGGTTCGGTGGTGCACGATCTCGTGCGCCGCGCCGGCAATATCAGCGTTCATGTCATCGCCGGCGAGGCGGAAGAGGGTGAGCCGGTCGCGGCGGGCGTGGCGAGCGAGCCGCGCAAGAAGCTCGACTCCGGTCCTTATCTCGTCTCGACCGGCATCGTCGCTGTGGCGCTCGGCATCGGCCTCGCCGTGCAGCAATTCCTCGGCATCGGCAATATATCGATCGTTTTCCTGACCGCGGTGCTGGTCTCGGCGGCGCGCTACGGCCTGGCGCCCTCGCTCTATGCCAGCTTCTTGAGCGTGGTCGCCTATAATTTGTTCTTCCTGCCGCCGCTCTACACGCTGACCATCACCGAGCCCGAGAACATCCTCGCGCTGATCGCCTTCCTGGTCGCGGCGGTGATCGCCAGCAATCTCGCCGCCAGCACGCGCGCGCAAGCCGTGAC
>DASXCX010000305.1:0-23211 GCA_036490955.1 Allostellaceae bacterium
GGTGGAAGAAGGGGCGTATGTGGCGTCTTGCTACGCCGCGGAGAATTACAGTGCCGGGGTCCGGCTCGAAGAGCCGAAGCACCACCCGTGTCAGTCTCGCGTTGAGGGATTGAATTGGATCAAACGCCAAGCGAGCCGGCGCGGCTTCATCGACTGGATTAACGAGACGCCTTAGCGAACGGCTTTAGGAATGCCGTTGGAGCGGTCTCGGCGCGGGATTGTTAGGCGCCGAGCGGCAGGATATCGCCAAAGCGGCTCGCGACCTGCTCAGGCGTTTCGGTGAATTGCAGGCCGATCTCGGTCGGCGTGATCCAGACCACCTCGGCGGGGAACCGGCCGAATTTATCGAGCACCAGGGTCGTCGGCTCGAGCAGGGCGATCGAGCGGCTGCAGCGCAGCCTGGCGCCGCCCAAAGACAGATCGAGCGTAATACAGTCGAAAACGCCCTGGTCGGTCTCGAGCTTGGCCGCCCAGATGACGGCCTTGCGACGGAACTGACGGCGTTCCGCCCAACCCACATCGGTGCGGGGGCGATCGCCTTGCGACCGAATGATACCGCGGGTGATCGTATTCAAAGGTAGAAACCTTCAGAACGCTGAACTTTCCGACTGAGATGATAGGCAGAACTGGTTAACCGGGGGTTACACGCCGGCCCTCGAGTTAGGGCGTTTCTGTGACATTCGATCAGGCACGCGACCGGGGCGTCGCGCACGGGGTAAACGGCTGTTTAGGATATTCGAAAGCACGCGCTTTCGGCCCGATCGTCCGCGCCGGAGCGGCGCGCTTGGTACTTTCCAGTACCTCCCCGTATTCACAACGAGGCCTAGCGCGCCCTGAGCCATTTAGATATCTTTACCCGCAGAAATAGTACGATGGCGGGCGTATCGAGCCGCATGTCCGCTGCCCGCATCGGTAATAGGGCGCGATGGAACGCGAAGCCGCACTAAATCTCGGACGGAATACCGCGATCGCGCTCGGCGTGTTCGCGGCCGGCGCGGCAGCACTCTTTGCCGTTCCCGCTCTCGATGCCGCGGTCTACCAGTCGATGCTCAGCACGAGCGTCCTCGTCGTGACGACCATCTTCGGCTTGATGCTTTGGGAGATCGGCAACCGTACGGGGCAATCCTTGCCGCGGTTATTGGCGCTGGCCTTGCCGGTGCTGATCGCGCTCGAATTGCTTCACACCATCGCTTTGCTCGCGCCGCTGGCTCAGTACACGATCTTCGGCCAGCCCGAGACACGATGGCGCGCGGCGACGTGGTCGCCCACCGCGTATTTCCTGCCGCTCGCGATGCTCGCGATCCTGTTCATGCCCGAGCGCGGCAAACGGCACGGCGTCGGGTTCTTGGTCTCGCTCGCCGTTCTCGCCGTTGTGCTGCTCGGCTTGTTCGAAGCGCTGCCGCGCTACACTCAGCCGAACTTTCTCGGTATCACCGCGCCGACGCTTATACCGTCGCCGGTGCTTTGGGCGGCGGTTGGCTATCTCTGTTGGCAGCGGCGCGCGCAGAGCGAAATCCTGACGATGTTCACGCTGATGTCGGGACTCATGGTCATTGCGAATATCGCGATGCTTTATTCGCATACCTACGACGACGCGCCGGCGATGATCGCGCATTTCGGCAAATTTCTCGCCAAGTTCTTCTTCTTGATGAGCCTCATGGAGATGAGCGCGATCGAGATGGCGCGCCGCCAACGTGTCGAAGGCGCGCTGCAAGCCTTGAATACGCAGCTCGAGCAGCGCGTGCGCGATCGCACCAAGCAGGTCGAGCAGTCGAACGATGCGCTGAAGGGCGAGGTGATGCGGCGGCAGCAGGCCGAGCGCCGGCTGCAGACGCAACTCGGGCGGATGCGGCTGCTCGATCGCATCACGCGCTCGGTCGCCGAGCGCCAGGACATGGCCAGCATCTTCCAGGTCGTGATCCGGAGCCTCGAGGACTACATGCCGATCGATTTCGGCTTGATCGGCCTCTACGACGTCGACGGGCGGGCCATGACCGTCGCGCATCTCGGCGTGAAGAGCCGGCCGATCGCGGTGACGATGGCAATGCCGGAGCAGACCAGAATCCCGGTCGACGAGAATGGGTTGGCGCGGTCGGCGAAAGGCGAGCTCGTCTACGAGGCCGATATCTCGGATGTGCCCTTCACCTTCCCTTCGCGTCTCGCCGCCGGCGGGCTCAAGGCGCTGGTGATCGCGCCGCTGCTCATGGAAGCGAAGGTCTTCGGCATGCTGGTGATCGCACGCCAGCAACCCGATGGCTTCACCAGCACCGACTGCGAATTCGTCAAGCAGCTTTGCGAGCACGTCTCGCTCGCCGCGCACCAGGCGCAACTGCGCGACACCCTGCAGAAAGCCTACGACGATCTGCGCCAGACCCGGCAGACCGTGATGCAGCAGGAACGCTTGCGCGCCTTGGGCCAAATGGCGAGCGGCATTGCGCATGACATCAACAACGCGATCTCGCCGATGGCGCTGCACACCCAGTCGCTGCTCGAGACCGGTGGCGGCAATCTCAGCCCGCGCATCCGCTCCTATCTCGAGATCGTTCATCGCGTGACGGATGATGTCACCGCGACGGTAGCGCGGATGCGCGAATTTTATCGCGAGCGCGACCCGCAGATGACGCTGGAGCCGGTCGATCTCAACCTGCTTGCGGATCAAGTGATCGATCTGACGCGCGCCCGTTGGGGCGACATGCCGCAGCGCGCCGGCGTCACCATCGAGATGCGCACCGATCTCGCGGCCGGCTTGCCGCCGGCCAGGTCGATCGCGAGCGAGATTCGCGAAGCGCTGACCAATCTCATCTTCAACGCCGTCGACGCGATGCCGCAGGGCGGGCAGCTCACCGTGCGCACCCGCATGGCGAGCCCCGCGTCAAGCGGCCCGCGTGTGCAGATCGAAGTGATCGACACGGGCGTCGGCATGGACGACGACACGCGCCGCCGGTGCCTCGAGCCTTTCTACACGACGAAGGGCGAACGCGGCACGGGTCTCGGCCTCGCCATGGTTTATGGCGCGGTGCAGCGGCTCGACGGCGATCTCGAGATCAGCAGCGAGCTCGGCAAAGGCGCGACCTTCCGGCTGATCTTCCCGGTCCTCGAGCATGCAGCCGCGGCCCCGGCGCTGATCGCGGCTTCGATGTCCGTGCCGCCGCTGCGCATCCTCATCATCGACGACGATCCCGTGATCCTCGATTCGATGCGGCTGGTGCTGGAGCTCGACGGCCACACCGTCACGGCGGCGAATGACGGCCGTGCCGGCGTCGAGACCTTCAAGACCGCGCATGAAGCGGGCGAGGGCTTCGCAGTAGTGATCACCGATCTCGGCATGCCCTATATGGACGGGCACGAAGTCGCGCGCGCGATCAAGACGATGTCGGTCAATACGCCGGTGATCCTCTTGACCGGCTGGGGCCGCCGCATGAGCGGCAGCGAGCACGACATGCCGGCGAATGTCGATCGCACGCTCGACAAGCCGCCGAAACTGCCCGAGTTGCGCGAGGCGCTCGCCGGCACCTTGGCAATGGCCGGGCAATAGGTCATCTTCCCGCGAAGATAAAAATTCGCGGGGAGGGGATTCGCGATGAAGACGCGTTTTCGGCGCCGGCTGGTTTTGGCTGCCGGCGTGCTTCTGGCGCTCGGCTTGTCCGGCACGGTATCGCAGGCCGAGCCGCTGCGCGTCGGCAAACCCCAGGGCGAGGTCTTCTCCTTCGTCCCGCTCGATGTCGGCATCGAAAAAGGCATTTTCACCAAGCACGGCGTCGAGGTGCAGAGCTTCGATCTCGGCGGCGCCGCCAAGCTGCAACAAGCGCTCGCCGCGAAGGCGATCGATATCGGACTGGGCTCGGGACCGGCGCTGAGCTTCATCGCCAAAGGTGCACCGCAGCTCGGCATTGCTTCGATGGCCGGCCCGCCGCTGGTGATGACGTTGATCGTCGCGAAGGACGGGCCGATCAAGACGATCGCCGATCTGAAGGGCAAAACCGTTTCGATCTCGGCGCCGGGCGGTGTGCCGGAATGGCTGGTACGTCAGCTCTCGCAGCATGAAGGCTGGGGCCCCGATGGCATCAATATGATCGGCCTCGGCGCGGATTCCTCGCAGATCGCCGCGCTGCGCACCGGCCAGGTCGTCGGGCTGCCGAACGATATCGGCGTCGCGACGCGCCTCGAGCATGACGGCGTCGCGCGCATTCTCGTGCATTTCGGCGACATCGTGCCGGTGTTCATCATGCATGTGATCTTCGCCAGCGACGACGCGATCGAGAGCCGGCCGGAAGATCTCAAGAAATTCCTCGCCGGCTGGTTCGACACCATCCGCTACATGCGTCAGAACAAGGCCGAAACCGTGCGCATCGGCACCGCCGTCACCCATGTCACGCCGGAGGTCGAGAGCAGCGTCTATGACGATGTGATGCCGATGTTCTCGGACACCGGGCATTTCGATCCGCAGGCGACCGCGGTGTTGGCGAAATCCTTCGTCGATCTGAACCTGCTGCCGGCCGAGCCCGATATGACGAAGCTCTACACCGAGAAGTTCCTGCCGCCGCCGCTTGCGGCGAAATAGCCCGTCCCGTCCGCTTGCGGCGAAATGGCGAGGCGAAGATCGTTTGCTCACGGCCGGGCTTGGCCTATGATCGAGGCAACGGCCTCGCCAGGAGGAAACACTATTATGGATAGCACCAATTTCCGCGATCTTTCGGTCGAGGAATTCGACACGACGACGCTGCTGCAGCACGCCAATCAGCAGGCGATCCAGCGCCGCTATGAGGATTTCTTCATCTGCGATGTCGACGGTCATCACTACGAGACCGAATCCTTCAAGCAGATCTGCGAATACATCGAAGATCCGGTGATGCGCGACCAAGCGAAGTATCAGGGCTTCGGCGGCGCCGGCATCACCGGCGGCGGCAATTACCAGCCGCTCGGCGGCCGCGTGACGCGCTATCCCGGCCGGCGCAAGGAAAAGACGCCGCCCGGCATCCACCGCGACCTGGCGATGACCAAGCGCTGGATGGACGCGATCGGCATCGACGTGCTGAACATTTTCCCGACGCCCATGCTTGGCCTTGGCTTTACGCCGCGCGTCGACGTCGAGGTGGCGCTGGCCCGCGCCTATAATCGCTGGCTCTGCGACGAAATCCTGGCGCACGAGCCGCGCATCTGCTCGTCGCTTTATCTGCCGATGAACGATCCCGAGGCGGCCTATAAGGTCGTCGAGGAGTTCGCCGGCCGCAAAGGCGTCGTCGGCTTCACCGTCTGCACCGCGCGCCACAAGCCGCTTTACGACAACGCCTATATGAAGACCTATGCGGCGATCGAGGAGCGCGGGGTGCCGCTCAACTTCCATAGCCAGTTCGGCGGCGCCAGCGATCAGAGCCTCAATCTCTGCAACCGCTTCATGGCGGCGCATGCGCTCGGCTTCTCGTGGTTCAACATCCTCCATTGCACCAACTGGCTGGTGAACGGGATGCCGGAGCGCTTCCCGAAGCTGAAGACGATCTGGATCGAGAGCGGCCTCGCCTGGATCCCGTTCTTGATGCAGCGTCTCGACAATGAATGGATGATGCGCTCGTCCGAGGTGCCGCTCCTGAAGCGCAAGCCGAGCGATTACATGCGCGAGATGTATTACTCGACGCAGCCGATGGAAATGGTGCACAACCGCGAAGCGCTCGAGCTCACCTTCAAGATGATCAATGCGGAGACGCAGCTTTGCTACGCGTCCGACTATCCGCATTGGGACATGGACCTGCCGTCGACAATCTACGATCTGCCGTTCCTGTCGGAGACAGCGAAGCGCAACATCCTCGGCGGCAACGCCAAGCGGCTTTACAATCTCGAGCCGGTCGTCTCCGAGGTGAAGCAGCGTCGCCTCGCCGCGCGCAGCGCCGCAGAGTAATTTTTCTTGCACGTCATGCCCCGCCTTGTGCCGGGCATGCACGTCTTTTCTAGGCGAATTCGTGGATGGCCGGGTCAAGCCCGGCCATCATGTTTCTGAGATAGGCGATACCGCTGATCGTCAGGCGGTTTCGGCTTCGCCGTTGTCGTAGCGGCCGTAGGAGTGATGGTCGAGCGCGACCGTCTTCACCAACGCGAAGATCGGCTTGCCGGGGGCGAGCTGCATTTCCTGGCAGGCGCGCTGGGTGATGCGCGCCCAGAGCATCACGGGCTCGGCGGCGCTGCCGATATCGAGCTTCAAGTCGATCTGCGGGCCGCGCGGCGGTGCGAGCTCGATCACCTTGCCGGCGAAAGCGTTGCGGATCGAAAGATGGGCCGGCCGCTCGCTCGCGAGCACGACGTCGCGCGCGCGGATGCGGACGCGGATCGGCGTGCCCAGCGGTAGCGCCAACTGGGTCACACGCAGCCGCCCGCCGGGAAAGGCAAGCTCGCTCAATCCGAAGGTCGTATCGTGCCCGCGCAGCACGGTGCGGATGACCGCGCCCGCTTCATGGCGGCCGGTCAAGGGCCAGAGATCGAGCCGGCTCGTCAGCTCTTCGACGCTGCCCGACGCCGCCACCTTGCCGGCATCGAGCAGCACCAGGAGATCGGCGAGGCGGATGATCTCTTCCATCTCATGCGAGACGTAAAAGATCGGCAGCTTCAGCTCGTCGCGCAGCCGCTCGATGAAAGGCATGATCTCGTTCTTGCGCGGCTCGTCGAGCGAGGCGAGCGGCTCGTCCATGAGCATGAGCCGCGGGCTCGCCAGCAGCGCGCGGCCGATCGCGACGCGCTGCTTCTCGCCGCCGGAAAGATCGGCCGGCCGGCGCGCGAGCAGCTCCTTGATGCCGAGCAGATCGACCACCGCATCGAAGCTCGGCCCGACGCGATCCGGGGCGCCGTCGGATTTGGCGCCGTACAGCAGATTGCCGCGCACCGAATAATGCGGAAACAACCGCGCTTCCTGGAACACATAGCCGAGGCGGCGTTTCTCGGGCGGCAGATTGATCCCGCGCTCGGAATCGAAAAGGGTCGTGCCGCCAACGACGATGCGGCCGCGATCCGGCCGCAGTAACCCGGCGAGCGCATTGATAACGCTGGTCTTGCCCATGCCGGAGCGGCCGAAAAGCGCGGTGACGCCGCTTTCGGGCGCTTCGAGCCTCACGTCGAGCATGAAGTCGCCGAGTTTTTTCGCGATGGCGATTTCGGTCAATCGACGCCCCTCAAACGCCGGCCCATGCGGCGCGCGAGCATTTCCGAACCGACCAGCGCGGCAAGCGCGACAGCGACGGAAAGGGCGGCGAGCCGGAAAGCCGGCAGATCGCTGCCGGGGACCTGCGTCAGCGTGTAGAGCGCGACCGGCAAGGTGCGCGTCTGGCCGGGAATGTTCGAGACGAAGGTGATCGTCGCGCCGAACTCGCCGACGCTGCGTGCGAAGCCGAGGATCGCGCCGGCGATGATACCGGGCACGGACAGCGGCAGAGTGATCGTCGCGAAGACACGCCACCACCCGGCGCCGAGGCTGCGCGCCGCCGCTTCGAGCTTCTGATCGACCGCTTCGATCGACAGGCGCATCGCTCGCACCATCAACGGAAACGCCATCACGCCCGCGGCGAGCGCGGCGCCTTTCCAGTTGAAGGCGAAAGTGAAGTTGAAAGTCTGGTAGAGGAACGCGCCGATGATGCCGTTGCGGCCGAACAGCACCAGCAGCGCGAAGCCGACGGCGACCGGCGGCAGCACCAAGGGCAAATGCACGATGCCGTCGAAGAGGCTCTTGCCCCAGAACTCGCAGCGCGCCAGCACCCAGGCGCAGGCGATAGCGAACGGCAGCGCGCCGATGATGCTGACGACGCCGATCAGCAAGCTGAGTTGCAGCGCTTCGATCTCGAGCGGCGTGAGCATCGGTCTGGCTATTTATTGGTTCGTCACCCCCGCAAAGGCGGGGGTCCATGGAAGCAACACGGCACTTATCATGGATTCCCGCTTTCGCGAGAATGACGGTGAGACGTTAGCGCGCGATCTCATTGCGCCGCGTTGAGCCGCTCGAAGCCGCGATCGAGATCGGCGATCAGATCGTCGATATCCTCGAGCCCGGCGTGGAAGCGCAGGCACGGCCCGCTCTCCCAAGGCGCCGCGCTGCGCAGGCGCTCGGGATGGATCGGGAGGACCAGGCTTTCGAAACCGCCCCAACTCGCGCCCATGCCGTAGAGTTCGAAGCCGTCGAGCATTGCATCGATCGCTTTCTTCGGCGTTCCCGGTTTCAGCGCGACGCCGAACAGGCCGCTGGCGCCGGTGAAGTCGCGTTGCCACAGCGCGTGGCCAGGATCGCTTGGCAGCGCCGGATACATCACGCGCTCGACCTCAGGCCGCGCCGCGAGATAGTCGGCGAGCGCCAATGCTTGTTTCTGATGTTGGCGCAACCGTACGCCGGCGCTGCGCAAGCCGCGCAGCGCGAGGTAGCAATCGTCGGGTGCGGCGTGGTTGCCCATTTCCGTCGCGGCGTTGCGCACCGGCAGAAAGCTTTCCTCGGTGCAGACGGCGATGCCCATCATCGCGTCGCTATGTCCGACGATATACTTTGTGGCCGAAATGATGTCGACATCGACGCCGAGCGCCAGCGGCTTCAAGAAGAGCGGCGCCGCCCAAGTGTTGTCGAGCATCGTCTTAAGGCCGCGCGCTTTGGCCTGCGCGACGATCGCCGGCACATCTTGCACCTCGAAGGTGAGCGAGCCCGGGCTTTCGAGATAGACAAGGACCGTATTCGGCCGAAACAGCGCGGCAATGTTTGCGCCGATCAGCGGATCGTAGAACGTGGTCTCGACGCCGAAGCGCTGAAGGAAGCTCGTGCAGAAGGCGCGCACCGGTCCGTAAACGGAATCGACCATAAGGATGTGATCGCCGGCTTTGACGAAAGCGAGGATCGAGGCGAAGCAGGCGGCGACGCCGGAGCAGAAGGCGACGGCACGATGCCCGCCTTCGATCATCGCAACCGCCTCTTCGAGCGCGCGCGTCGTCGGCGTGCCGTGCCGGCCGTAGGTGATCTGGTTGTAGCGGTTGCGCCCGGACGCTTCGTATTCCGCGACGGTGGGAAATAAAATTGTCGAGGCATGGTAGACAGGCGGGTTCACGACACCAAAATTCTTCTCGGGTGCCCGTCCCGCATGGGCCAACAGGGTATCCGGCTTCTTCGATTTGCTGCGCATCGCCCTTTTTGCCTTGCACTGAATTCGCCCTGACAGGCGCAAGCGGCCATCTTGCCGGGCCGGTCTCCGCCGCGAAAGCGATGGTTAAGGGCCGCGAGGCCGGTATACCACCCCAATCATTTGGTCATAGCATTTGATATTATCGGTTGGTATATTACTGCATTGCACAATGGCGCAGAGACCGACCCGATGATTCCCGAAACGATGGCGATGCATTACCGGCCAGGTACGCCGGGCCGCGGCGAAGACACCGCGCGTCGCATTCTGCTAGCAGCCATAGAAGTTTTTGCCGACGAAGGCTACGAAGGCGCCAGTACCCGCTCGCTGGCGAGCCACGCCGGCGTTAACGCTCCGGCCATCCAATACTATTTCGGCAGCAAAGAGGGACTCTATCGCGCGGTCATCGCGCATATTGCTCATCTCGTCGAGGTGCGGCTCGATCCGGTGACGCAGCGTATTGCAGTTGCTCTGGTCGGCCAGCCGACACAGTCGGACCTGACCGCGCTGCTCCTAGATCTCCTCGACGGTTTTCTCGATCTCTGCGCCTGCCGCGGCATTCCCGAAGTCGCAGCGCTGCTGATCGCGCGCGCCGAGATCGAGAATGCCGCCGCGCTCGACGTTCTTCAGCAGGCGGTGCTGCGGCTCGCTTTCGGTCCGGCGATCGCGCTGGTCGCGCGGCTGCTCGGCCTCTCCGAAAATGATGAAGAGGTGAAGATCCGCACCTTCACTATTCTGGGCCAGGCGATGGTCTTCAAGAAACGCACCACGAAGATGGGTGCCTGTCCCGCGCTTGGCTGGGCCGAGCTCGACGATCAGCAGATCAAGACCATCGGCACTATCCTGCGCCAGCAGACCGAGGCGATCCTGCGTGCCGCGATGGAGAAGAAATCGTGATGCGACCCTCGCTTTTGCTTGCCGGCACGGCGCTGCTGCTGACTTCCTGCGCCGTCGGGCCCGATTTCCTCAGACCAAGCGCACCGCCGGAAGCCGGCTACACGCAGGAGAAGCCGGGCGCGACGGCTTCCGCCACTGTTCCGGGCGGGGCGCCGGGCGGCGCGGCACAGCATTTCGATGATGGCAAGGACATTCCCGGCCAATGGTGGACACTGTTCCATTCCGAGCCGCTCAATCAGCTCATCGCGGAAGCGCTCCAAGCCAACCCGACGCTCACCGCGGCGCAAGCGACGTTGCGGCAGGCGCAAGAGACCGCCGCCGCTCAATCGGGCGTGCTCTTTCCGCAGGTGAATGGCAGCCTTTCGTCGACGCGCGAGAAGATTTCCGGCGCGGCATTTGGTGCGCCGAATTCGAGCTCGCTCTTCACCCTGACCACCGGCTCGGTCAGCGTTTCTTACGTCCTCGACATTTGGGGCGGCGAGCGGCGTCAGATCGAATCGGCCGATGCGCAAGCGGAATATCAACGCTACCAGCTTGAGGCGTCCTATCTGACGATCACCTCGAATGTCGTTGCGGCCGCGGTCCAAGAGGCATCGCTGCGCGCGCAGATCGCGGCGACGCAGGAGATCATCGCCGATCAACAGCAGCAGTTGACTGTGCTGCAGAAGCAATTCGAGCTCGGCGCCGCCGCGCGCTCGGCGGTGCTGGCGCAACAGGCGACGCTCAACGCCACACAGGCGACCTTGCCGGGCTTGCAAAAACAGCTCGCGCAGCAGCGCAACCAACTGACGGCGCTCGCCGGTCGCTTCCCGAGCCAAGAGGTGAGCCAGCAATTCGACCTCGCCAGCTTGCAACTGCCCGAGGATCTTCCGCTCAGCCTGCCCTCGGCGCTGGTTCAGCAGCGTCCGGACATTCAGGCGGCGCAAGCACAACTTCATTCGGCGAGCGCGCAGGTCGGTGTGGCGATCGCCGCCATGCTGCCGCAGATCACGCTCAGCGGCAGCTACGGCAACACGGTGCTCGACGCGGCCTCGCTCTTCAGCGGCCCCGGCATCTGGAGCCTCGGCGCCGGCCTCGCCACGCCGATTTTCCGCGGCGGCGAGCTCTTGCATCAAAAACGCGCCGCCGAAGCGGCACTCGACGCCTCCGCGGCCCAGTATCGCAGCACGGTCATCACGGCGTTCCAGAACGTCGCCGATACGCTGCGCGCTCTGCAATCAGACGCCGACGCGCTCCGCGCCGAAGTGGCGGCGGAGAGCACGGCCGCGGACAATCTGCGCATCACGCGCGATCAGTACCGGCTCGGCGCGATCAATTACACGACCTTGCTCAACGCCGAGACCACGTATCAGCAGGCGCATGTCAATCGCGTGATCGCGCAAGCGACCCGCTATGCCGACACCGCGGCGCTTTTCCAGGCCCTCGGAGGAGGGTGGTGGAACCGCAGCGATGTCAAATCGGCCGATGCCGATACGGCGCCCAAGCAGAATTAAGAGGACATTTCGATGACCAGAAAAGCCACCATTCGCATGCTCTTTATGCTGGCGATCGTCGGCATCGTGCTCGGTCTCATTTTCGCGTTCGAATGGGTCGCCGTTCCCATCTTCAAGAAGAAGGTGCTCGCCCAGTTCGCCAATCCGCCGCAGACCGTCTCGACCGCCGTCGCGGCGGCTCAGCCTTGGCAGCCGCAGCTCAAAGCGATCGGCAGCTTGCGCGCGGTGCGCGGCGCCGATCTCTCGCCGCAAGTCGGCGGCACGGTGTCGGCGATTCATTTCGATTCCGGCGCCGATGTGAAGCAAGGCGATCTGTTGATCGAGCTGTCCTCGGCCGACGATGTCGCCAAGCTCAATTCGCTGAAAGCGCAGGCGGAGCTCGCGCGCATCACCTTCGAGCGCGACCAGCGGCAGCTCCAGGCGCAGGCGGTGAGCAAGCAGGTCGTCGACACCGACGAGCAGAACTACCGCTCCTTCCAGGCGCAGGTGGCGCAGCAGCAGGCGACGCTCGATTACAAGACCATCCGGGCGCCGTTTGCCGGCCGTATCGGCATCCGTCAGATCGATGTCGGGCAATATCTCGCGCCCGGCACCGCGATCGTGACGCTGCAGTCGCTCGATCCGATCTACGTCGATTTCACCTTGCCGCAGCAGCAGCTTGCCCAAATCGTCGTCGGGCAGAAGGTGGCGGTCGGTGTCGATACCTTCGCGGGCCAGACCTTCCCCGGCACGATCGCCGCCATCAATTCGAAGATCGATACCGCGACCCGTAACGTGCAAATCCGCGCGACGATTGCCAATCCCGATCATCGCCTGCTGCCGGGCATGTTCGCCAATGTGACGATCGATGTCGGTACGCCACAGAGCTATATCACGCTGCCGCAAACGGCTGTGGCCTACAATCCCTACGGCAGCACCGTCTATCTCGTGGACAACAAGGGCAAGGACGCGAAAGGGCAAGACCAGCTCGTCGCGCGCCAGGTCTTCGTTACCACCGGCGACACGCGCGGCGATCAGATCGCCGTCACCAAGGGCGTGGATCCGGGCGATACGGTCGTGACCGCCGGCCAGATCAAGCTGCGCAATGGCTCGCCGCTGCATATCGATAACAGCGTTCAGCCAGCCGACGCCGCCAACCCGCATCCGACGGAAGGGTAAGGACGATGGGCTTCACCGATCTCTTCATCCGCCGTCCGGTCCTCGCAACCACGATCAGTCTGATGATCCTGGTGCTGGGGTTGCGCGCGCTCGCCGTCTTGCCGGTGCTGCAATTCCCGCGGACCGAGAACGCGGTCGTCACCGTAACGACGACCTACTACGGCGCCGATCCGGATGTGGTCGCAGGCTTCATCACCACGCCGCTCGAGAATGCGATCGCCCAGGCCGACGGCATCGATTACATGAACTCGACGAGCCAGACGAGCGTCAGCACCATCACCGTCAATCTCCGGCTCAACTACGATCCCGACAAGGCGATGACCGAGATCACCTCGAAGGTGACGTCGGTGCTGAACCAACTGCCGACGGGCACGCAGCAACCGGTCCTCACCATCAAGGTCGGTCAGACGTTCGACGCCGCGTATATAGGCTTCAAGAGCCAGGTGCTCGGCCAGAATCAGATCACCGATTACCTTGTGCGCGTCGTGCAGCCGAAGCTGCAGGCAATCGAGGGCGTGCAGACGGCTGAGATCGTCGGCGCGCAGAACTTTGCGCTACGCGCCTGGCTCCAGCCGGACAAGATGGCGGCGCTCGGCGTCACGGCGGCGGATGTGGCGGCGGCGATGCAAGGGAACAACTACATCGCCGGGCTCGGCGCGACCAAGGGCCAGATGGTGCAGGTGAACCTCAACGCGTCGACCGATCTCCATACGCTCGACGAGTTCCGCAATCTGATCATCAAGCAGGCGAACGGCGCCAATGTTCGGCTGCAGGACGTCGCCAACGTGTCGCTCGGCGCCGATAGTTACGACACCCGCGTCGCCTTCGACGGTCAGGACGCGGTTTATATCGGTATCCAGGTCGCGCCCGCCGCCAACCTCCTGACGGTCGTCAAGGCGGTACATGACGCGCTCCCCGAAATCCAATCGCAGCTGCCGCAAGGTCTCGATGCGGCGGTGATCTACGATTCGACGGATTTCGTGAACAGCTCGATCCACGAGGTGATTCGCAGCCTGGCGGAGGCCGTGTTGATCGTGATCGTCGTCGTGTTCATCTTCCTCGGCTCGCTGCGCTCGGTGGTAATTCCCGCCATCGCGATCCCGGTATCGCTCGTCGGTACCTTGATGATGATGCTGGCCTTCGGCTTCTCGATCAATTTGCTGACCCTGCTGGCGCTGGTGCTCGCGATCGGTCTGGTCGTCGACGATGCGATCATCGTGGTCGAGAACGTCAACCGGCATCTCGACGAGGGAATGAGTTCCTTTGCCGCGGCGGTCCAGGCCGCGCGCGAGCTCGGCGGGCCAATCATCGCCATGACCGTCGTGCTGATCGCGGTCTATCTCCCGATCGGTTTCCAGGGCGGCCTGACCGGCGCGCTCTTCACCGAGTTCGCCTTCACGCTGGTTGGCGCGGTGACGGTCTCGGCGATCGTCGCGCTCACCCTGTCGCCGATGATGTGCTCGCGCCTCTTGAAGCCGCATCATGAAGGCGATCCCGGCTGGGAATCGCGTTTCACCGATTTCATCGATCGAAATTTCAACCGGGTCCGCGACCGTTATCGCCGCATGCTTCACGGCAGCATCGATACGCTGCCGGTGACCGGCGTGTTCGCCGTGCTTATCCTGGTCAGCATCTATTTCCTCTGGGGCTTCCAGAAGACCGAGCTCGCGCCCGACGAGGACCAAGGCTTCGTTATCGGCTTTGCAACGACCGCGCCGAACGCGACGCTGCAGCAGAAGCTACTCTATACCAAGCAGCTTTACGGCATTTTTTCGCAATATCCCGAGCTGCAGCATGTCTTCCAGATCGACGCGCCGGGCACGTCGCTCGCCGGCCTCGCCCTGAAGCCGTGGGACGAGCGCACGCGCACCGCGAACCAGATTTCGCCATTGTTGCAGCAGCAGATCAACGGCCAGATTGCCGGCGAGCAGGTGGTGGCGGCGCTGCCGCCGTCGCTGCCGGGTGCTTTCGGCTTGCCGATCCAATTCGTCCTCAAGACGACTCAGCCTTTCGACCAGCTCAACACGGTCGCGCAGGATTTCCTCAAGGAAGCGCAGACGAGCGGCAACTTCATTTTCCTCAACACCGATCTGCGCATCGACCAGCCGCAAAGCACGGTGGAGATCGATCGCGAAAAAGCCGCGCAGCTCGGCTTCAAAATGAGCGATGTCGGCAGCGCACTCGCGTCGGCGCTCGGCGGCGGTTACGTCAACTATTTCAGCCTCAGCGGTCGTTCCTACAAGGTGATCCCGCAGGTCGAGCAAACGGCGCGGCTCAACGCCGACCAGCTCAAGAACTACTATCTGCGTGCTGCCGACGGCAGCACGGTCCCTCTCTCGACGATCGCAACCATCAAGACCGAAACGGTCCCCGAATCGCTCAATCATTTTCAACAGCAGAATTCGGCGATCGTTCAGGGCGTGGCTTTCGTGCCGACCGGAGACGCGCTCGCCTACCTGCAAGATCTCGCGGCGCGCACCCTGCCGCAGGGCTACACCGTCGATTACGGCGGCTCGCTCCGCCAATACGTCCAGGAATCGAGTGGCTTCGTTGCGACCTTCGGCTTCGCGGTGATCATCATCTTCCTCGCGCTCGCGGCGCTGTTCGAGAGCTTCCGCGACCCGGTGGTGATCCTGGTCTCGGTGCCGATGTCGATCGCTGGCGCGCTGATCGTGTTGCTCGTCTGCTCGATCCTACAGATGCCGGGCGCATCGCTGAACATTTATTCCGAGGTCGGTCTGGTGACGCTGATGGGCCTCATCAGCAAGCACGGCATCCTCATCGTCGAATTCGCCAACGCGCTGCAGGAGCAAGGCAAGTCGAAACGCGAGGCGATCGAGGAAGCGGCGACGATCCGTTTCCGCCCGATCTTGATGACGACGGCGGCGATGGTCTTCGGCGTGGTGCCGCTCTTGACGGCGAGCGGCGCCGGCGCGGTATCGCGCTTCTCGATCGGCCTGATCATCTTCTCGGGCCTCGCCATCGGCACGCTCTTCACGCTCTTCGTGGTGCCCGCGGTCTATATGCTGATCGGCGCGACGCACAAGCACGAGGTAGAGGAGCCCGATGCCGCCCCGCTGCCGGTGCCGCAGGGGCACGGAGCCGATTAGGTCGCGAACACCGTCGCATCGGGATCGAGGCCGAGCAGGATCTGGCCGACGCTTTCGTAATGGCTGTCGCGTGCCTGGATTTGCTGCGCGATGGCGTGAATGTCGCGAAAGCGGCGCTCGAAACCTTGGGCGTGGAAGATCGCCGTCGCGCCGGTCATGTGATAGGCGGCGTCGACCACCTCGGCCGATTGATGGATCGTCCAGGTCGAGGCGAGACGCAGCGCGAGGCGGTGATCGGCCGTGAGCGGCTTGCCGGCCTCGAGATCGCGCCATACCTCGGAGAGCGCCCCGAAGAGATAAGCGCGCACGGCGCGCAGCTTGGCCTCGCCGCGGCCGATCGTCGCCTGCACGACGTTGTTGTGCTTCATGCCGGTCTTCAGATCGCGCGAGGCCTTGCCGCGCGCGGTTTCGATCGCGGCATTGAGCGTCGCCCGCGCGACGCCGAGCGCGATCGCGGCAAAGCTGAGCCCGTACATCATGCTGGAACTGACCTTGTAGAGCGGTCCCGCCTCGCGCCGCTCGCTCGCATCGTCGCGCAGCGCCGTATATTTCTCCGGCACGAAGAGATCCGCGACCGCGTAATCGTCGGTCCCGGTTCCTTTCAGGCCGATGACGTCCCACACGTCAGCGAAGGTCGCGCTTTTCACCGGAAAGAGGATCGTGCGCACCGCGAGCCTGCCGTCGGGCCTCAGCCGCTTGTTGCCCTCCGGCTCGATGATCTGGACATGCGCGCCGATCCAGCTTGCCTGCCGCGAGCCGCTGGCGAAATGCCAGCGCCAGGTCACGCGATAGCCGCCGGGCACCGCGCGCGCCTCGCCGGCGGTCGCGCCCCAGGCGAGGACGGCTTGCGGCGGCACGAAGATCTCACGCGCCACGGCAGGGTCGAGATAAGCGGCGACCGTGGCGCAGACGCCGCATTGGCCGAGGCACCAGGCGGTGCTGGCATCGGCTTTCGCGATCTCTTCGAGCACGCAGAGAAACACGGCCGGCGCCACTTCGGCGCCGCCGATGCTGTTCGGCAGCAGCAGCTTGTAGAAGCCGCCCTCGGTCAGCGCCGCCACGACTTTCGGCGTCAGTTGACGGCTGCGCTCGATCTCGTCGGCTTCGGCTGCGAGCAACGGTATCAGCGCGCGAGCGCGCCCGACGATATCGAGGCCCGACGCATCGCCCGCGCCGGCCGCGGTCATGACGCGCTTTGGCGCAGCCAGTGCGCTGCCTCGGCTTTCAGCTTCGCTTCGGCCTCGGTGCCGCCGATGATCACCGGCACGCCGGGGCGGTTCATCTTCTGCTGGCGAAAACGCATATAGGCGATGCGGCTCTCGACGCCGCTCATCGCGAGCCCGTCGAAAAAGCCCGGCGGTATCGTGCCGGGCACCGCCGGCGCGACGCGGTCGGCATCGTAGAGGCACGTCCATTGCGCGATCTTCCACATGCCGCCGCGTTTCTCGAACCGGTCGAAGAAACGGCCCTCATAGGTGAAATCGAAGATCACGCCGTCGATATTGTCGCGCGCGCGCACCTCGATATCGGTCTCGAGCAGCGCGCGGTCGCCATTCAAACTCACGCGATCGTTGCCGAACCAATGCTTGCTGCGTGTCTCGGGCTTGTTGTGGCCGAACATCCGCCGCGAATTCTCGACGAAGCCCTCGGCATTGCCGTTGTACCAGGAGATCGATACCGGCGCGTTCTGATGGAAGAGCGAGGCCACCGTATCCCAATCGCCCTGATCGCGCGCGAACGCCCAGAGCCTGCGGATACGCCTGATCTCGCTCTCATCGACGAGGCGTTGCAGCGCATCCGACATGCTTTCCTCCCTCGCGGTCGCCTTCGCTTTTTAGTGCGCTTCTTCAGGCCAGGGCGGGACCGGCTTCCGCTCGCCGGGCTTGAGCCCGCCGAGATGATCCAGGATCGCCTGATAGTCCTTATCTTCGGTCTTATATTCGATATGGGCGAGCGCGTAATTCGCAGTCTTGTCGCCGTAAAGATCGAGCGTGATCGTGCCGTCGGCGGCCATCGTCGCGTTGCCGATGATCGTCGCACCGCCATCGTCGGCCCGGGCGATCGTTCCGATCAACAGAAGCGCGCCGGCGAGCGGCAAGAGCTTGGCGATCATGCGCCCGTCGCGACCGGCGCATCGCTATCGGCGAGACCCCATTCCGACCACGAGCCGTCGTAAACCGCGGCCTTGCCCCAGCCGACGAGATGCAGCGCAAACGTCAGCGCGCAAGCCGTCACGCCGGAGCCGCAGCTCGTGACGATGGGCTTATCGCGTGATACGCCGGCGGTGCGAAACCGCTCCTCGATCTGCTCAGCCGGCAGATAGCGGCGCGTCTTCGGATCGCCGAGCGTGTCGTAGGGCACATTGATGCTGCCGGGGATATGGCCGCCGCGCAGCCCCGGCCGCGGCTCGGCTGCGGTGCCGGCGAAACGCCCGGCGCTGCGCGCATCGAGGACCTGCTCGCGCTGCTCGTCGAGATTGACGATCACCTGCGTCTTGCTGCGCACGCGCGAGCCATCGAAGCGCGGCGTGAAAGTCACGGGCTTGGGCTGCGGTACATAGGTCGTGACCGCGCGGCCTTCGGCGAGCCATTTCGGCAATCCGCCATCGAGCAGCGCGATCTTGTCGTAGCCAAAGACGCGCAGCATCCACCACGCCCGCGGCGCCGAGCCGAAGCCGGCGATGTCGTAGAGGATGATGTTACGATCGTTGCCGATGCCGAGCGCGCCCGCCATGCGCGCGAACTCCTCCGGGCTTGGCAACATGTGGGGCAGGGGATTGGAATGATCCGATATCCTGTCGATATCGAAGAATACCGCGCCCGGGATGTGCCGGCGCGCATATTCCTCCTGTGCCGTTGGCGTCACGCCGGGCAAGGTGAAGGAAGCATCGAAGACGCGCAGATTGGGATCGTCGATATGCGCCGCCAGCCACTCCGTCGAGACCAGCGATTCCGGATGCGCGTAGGGCATGGCTTATTTATCCAGCAGCCATTGCGGCAGCGGCAGGTTCTTCGAGCGCAGGAAATCTGGGTTGAACAGCTTCGATTGATAGCGTGTGCCGTAATCGGCGAGGATGGTGACGACGGTGTGGCCCGGGCCAAGCTCTTTTGCCGCTTTGATCGCGCCGAGAATGTTGATGCCGGTCGAGCCGCCGAGGATCAGCCCTTCCTCGGTGACGAGATCGAACAGCACGGGTAGCATCTCTTCGTCGGTGACCTGGAACCAGCCGTCGAGCGGTGCGCCTTCGAGATTCTTGGTGATGCGGCCTTGGCCGATGCCTTCGGTGATCGAATTGCCTTCGGCCTTGATCGTGCCGGTGGCGTAGTAGGAATAAATTCCGGACCCCATTGGATCGGCGAGATAGCATTTCACATTCTTGTTGCGTTCCTTCAGCGCCATCGCCGTGCCGGCGAGCGTGCCGCCGGTACCGACCGAGGCGACGAAGGCATCGACCTTGCCGTTGGTCTGCTCCCAGATTTCCGGCCCGGTCGTCTCGATATGAGCGCGGCGATTGGCGACGTTGTCGAATTGATTGGCCCAGATCGCGCCATTGGGCGAACTCGCCGCGACCTCTTTCGCCAGCGTCTCCGAATAGCGCACGTAATTCATCGGATTGGCATAAGGCACGGCGGGGACGAGGCGCAGATCGGCGCCGCAGAGCCGCAGCATGTCTTTCTTTTCCTGGCTCTGCGTCTCGGGCATGACGATGACCGATTTGTAGCCGAGCGCATTGCCGACAAGGGCGATGCCGATCCCCGTATTGCCGGCGGTGCCTTCGACGATGACGCCGCCCGGCTTCAAGAGGTCGCGCTCTTCCGCGTCCTTGATGATGTAGAGCGCGGCGCGGTCTTTGACCGATCCGCCGGGGTTGAGAAACTCGGCTTTGCCGAGAATGGTGCAGCCGGTCTCTTCCGAGGCGCGGTGCAATTTGATCAGCGGCGTGTTGCCGATCGTGCCGATGAAGCCGTCGCGAATAGTCATAAGCGGAGACTACGCATCGGCGTGTGCGCGATCAACCGGGGCAAATCGCGTCAGGTCAGGCCGGCGCCTTGCGCCATTCGCGACGCAGCCGCTCGCGCTCAATGGCGAGCCAATAGAGCGCGAGCAAGGTCGGGCCGTTCTTGATCGCATCGGCGCGGACCTGTCGCATGACCTCGTCGAAGCGCATCACCACGACCTTGATGTCCTCATTCTCGGCGGCAAGGCCATGGATGCCGCTCGCCTTGCTGGCATCGACGCGGCCGGCGAAGAGATCGACCACCTCGGTGCAGGCGCCGGTGCTGGGCATGAAGCGATGGATGAAGATCGGCTCGCCAATCACGTCGAGCCCGGCTTCTTCGCGGGATTCGCGCCGCGCCAGCTCGATTGCGCTCTCGCCCTCTTTGTCGACGATGCCGGCGACGACTTCGAGCTCCCAGGCCGGCATCTGGGCAAGATGCGCGGCGAGGCGGAATTGCTCGACCAGCACGACCTCGTCGCGGTCGGGATCGTAGAGCAGGATGCCGACAGTGCGGCCGCGCTCGAAAATCTCGCGCTCGATCTCGGCGCTCCAGCCGCCGCGATAGAGCTTGTGCTTCAGGTGATAGCGCTCGAGGCGGAAGAAGCCGCGATGGAGTTCTTCCCGTTGGGTGATGGTAACGCCGTCGTCGCTCACCCCGGCACTTTACGGGCGAGCGACGCGAGCGACAACCTTGGCGTGCGGCTGCCGGCGCCGCTCAGCCGGCGGAGGCCCAGTAGAAATCCTGCCGCACCGCGCCGTTGCCGACGCTGATATCGCGGCTTTGGGTCTGGCCTTGGTTGGAGACCGTCAGCCGATAGCGGCCCGGCGGCACATGCGCATAAAAGATGGGACCTTCGGCGATCGTGTCGAGCATCGCGCCGCCGCTTTTATCGCTGAGCGTCACCGCGACATTGGCGAGATAGTCGCCATTTCGCGCCGCGAAAAGCAGGCGGAGATTGTATTGGCCCTCGACCTGCTTCAGCGTGTCGCGATCTTCCTCGCCGGCGCCGCCGCTGACGAAAGTGATATCGCCCTGCTGCTGCGCCTGGAGCGCGGGGCGGGCCGGCGGTTGCTGCTGCGGCTGGTTTTGCACTTGCGGCATCATCGGCGGCATCGCTTGTTGCGGTGCGGCTGGTTGCGATGGCGGCGGCGGAATGACCTCGGTGGCGCCCGGCGGCGGCGGAATCATCTCGGGTGGTGGCGGCGCCGGCGCATAAGCCGGCGGCGGATAATTCGGCGGGGGCGGTGGATAGCCGGGCGGATAGGATTGCGCATGCGCGATCAGCGCGATCATCGTCAAGGATAGGGCGACGGTCAGAAAGAGCTTCATCTTCTTTGTCTCCGGGATGCTGTACCGGTCATGAGAAGCTTGCGCCGTTTATGCGCGATTCTGGGGCGCGGTTGGGGCGATATTGCGGCGTTCGGATTGGTTTTCGTGGTCCGCACTCTTATGATGAGGCCATGAATGAAACCGGGCTGGCGGAAAGCTGCATCGACCTCGCTTTGGTCGAGCGCACGCTTCTGCAGACCAATCCTTTTCCCTACCTGATCGTTCCGGGCTTCGTGCCGAAAGCGGCGCGCGCGGCGCTCTCGGCCGATTACCCGAAGGTCGATCGGCCGGGCAGCTTCCCGACCGGCGATCTGCAATTCGGTCCGGCGTTCCGCGATTTCCTCGCCGCGCTCGAAGGGCCGGCGATGCGCGACACCTTCGCGCGGAAATTTGGCATGGATCTTACCCGTCGGCCCACGATGGTGACGGTGCGCGGGCAGGCGCAGCTCAAGGACGGCAGCATCCATACCGACAGCGCGACCAAGCTCATCACCGTGCTGGTCTATATGAACGAGGCTTGGGAAGCGCCCGGCGGGCGGCTACGACTGTTGCGCTCGCCCGACCGCCTCGACGACGCGATCACCGAAGTGCCGCCGGCGGCCGGGACATTGCTCGCTTTCAAGGTGACGAAGAATTCCTGGCACGGCCACGCGCCGGCGAGCGGGCCGCGCCGCGTCGTTCAACTCAACTGGGTCGAGAGCGAAGCGGTGGTGCGGCGCGAGCGTTTGCGCCACGGACTCTCGGCACGGGTCAAGAAGCTGCTGCCGTTCTGAGCACTCATACGATCGTCGCGATTCAAAGCGCGGTGAGACGGATCGCCACGTAAAGCACCGCGACGCCGAGGATGGTCATCGCCGTCGTCCAGCCGGTGGGGTGGTCGTGATAGCTCTCGGGCAGAAGGTCGCTGGCCGAGATGTAGAGGAAGAAGCCGGCGATCAGCGCCAGGCCGAGGCCAAGGGCGGCTTCCTCGAGACTCAAGAGTAAAGTTGCCGCGGCGCCGAGCACCGGCGCGGCCGCATCGACGAACAGCCAGCCGAGCGCCTGACGGCGGCCGCCTTCATTGTTCAGCACGATGCCGACCGTGTTCACGCCGTCGGAAAAATCGTGCACCAGCACCGCGGCCGAGACAACCGCACCCACCGACGCCGAGACATGGAAGGCGAGGCCGATGGCGAAGCCGTCGAAGAAGCTGTGCACCGCGAGGCTGCCGGCGCCGAGCATGCTGCGCTGCCAAGCCGGCCGTTGCGGCGCGTCCTTATGGCCGCGCGGCGCGATGGTGCGGTCGAGGATCATGTAGGCGATAAAGCCAAGCGCAACCACGGCGAGCACCGACGGCGTCGAATAGGGCGGTGCGGCGAGGCCAAGCGCTTCCGGGATCAGGTCGAAGAAGGCGACGCCGATCACCGCCCCGGCGCTGAAACCGAGGATCAGATGCAGCCGGTCTTTCAGGCGGAGCGCCAGCAGCCCGCCGAGCAGGGTCATGAAAAAAGTCGCGATACTGACGGCAAAGATCATCGGGATGGCCGGCGAGGCGAGGCGGTTTTAAGGGGAGGAAAGGCGGCGATTTTTCTTTCAAAGTCAAGTGGTTTTGCCGGGAAGCTACTGTCTCGGCGAGACTCCCGCGATGGACTGTAATCTTCTGTTAACCGCACCGCCTTACGCTCTAGGGCATGATCACGCATCCGCCGAGCCATCCAGAGGACGAGCACACACTGGTGCGCCTGCTCGACCGGCGCTATCTCGGCATCTGCGCCCGCTATTGGCTCATCACCGGTGCCGCGCTGGTGCTCTGTTTCAGCATCTACGAAGTCAGCGATCCGGTCACGCCGAACGCCTTCGATCAACCCGGCGCGCAAATCCCCAACCAGGTTCGCAGCCCCTGGGGCGTCAAGAACCCTTTGTAGTTTCGCTCTTCGTCCGGTCGACCTAGTTGCTTGAGCGCGCGTCATACCGATCTCCTGGCACTGCTCTTGCACGTTTTCGCCTATCCCGCGCCGTTAGGCGCTCGAGCGAGGAGGGAACGATGAAGCGTGCCGATTTGACCGAGAAAATTCTCGATATCAAGCGCGAGAAGGGCTGGAGTTGGCGCCAT
>DASXCX010000306.1:0-13532 GCA_036490955.1 Allostellaceae bacterium
GTCGCCGCGCGCCTTCGTGCGCGAGGCTTGGTGGGCGATGAAGGTTTCGAACCTCCGACCCCCTCGGTGTAAACGAGGTGCTCTACCGCTGAGCTAATCGCCCCCATATCGTCCAAGATCGGGCGCGGCCCAAGATAACGAAAAGCCGACGCGCGAGCCAACTACCGAGAATCACTGCTTCGGCCGCCGCGTTACATATCTGCAACGCGCTGAAAAGCCGTGGAAAACGGCCACCTCCGCTTGACACTCCTCGGTGTGGGGGCTACGAGAACGTGCCGCGAGAGCGTGCTCCCGGGGGTGTAGCTCAGTTGGTTAGAGCGCCGGCCTGTCACGCCGGAGGTCGCGGGTTCGAGCCCCGTCACTCCCGCCATCTCGCGTGGTAAGAACTCACCCAAGGCCGTGTTCCGATGGACAGCCTGCTTTCCGAATATCTGCCCATCCTGTTCTTCATCGGTATCGCGCTCGCGCTGGCGATCATCATCGTCGCTGCATCTTTTATCGTCGCGCGTCAGCGCCCGGACGTCGAGAAGTTGTCCGCCTACGAATGCGGCTTCGAGCCGTTCGCCGACGCGCGCAGCAAATTCGATGTCCGCTACTATCTGGTAGCAATCCTCTTCATCATCTTCGATCTCGAAGTCGCGTTCCTGTTCCCGTGGGCGGTTGCGCTCGGCAAGATCGGTGTCTTCGGCTTCTGGTCGATGATGGCGTTTCTGTTCGTCCTGACTGTCGGGTTCATCTACGAGTGGCGGAAGGGAGCCCTCGAATGGGAGTAGAAACCGCCTCGCAGGAGTTGCTGCTGCGGCAAATGGGCGAGGAGATCCAGGACAAGGGCTTCATCGTCACGCAACTCGATAAGCTCGTGAACTGGGCGCGCACCGGCTCGCTCTGGCCGATGACTTTCGGCCTCGCCTGCTGCGCCGTCGAGATGATGCATACGGCGGCGAGCCGCTACGATCTCGACCGTTTCGGCATCGTCTTCCGGCCGAGCCCGCGGCAATCCGACGTGATGATCGTCGCCGGCACGCTCTGCAACAAGATGGCGCCCGCTTTGCGCAAGGTCTACGACCAGATGGCCGAGCCGCGCTGGGTCATCTCGATGGGCTCCTGCGCCAATGGCGGCGGTTATTATCACTATTCCTACTCGGTGGTGCGCGGCTGCGACCGCATCGTGCCCGTCGATGTCTACGTTCCCGGTTGTCCGCCGACCGCCGAGGCGCTGCTCTACGGCATCCTGCAGCTGCAGAAGAAGATCAACCGCAAGCGCGTGATTTCCCGCTGACCATGGCTGACGAGGCGCTCCGCGAATTAGGTGATCACGTTGCGGCCGCTTTCCCGCAAGATGTGACGGGAACCGCGATCGCGCATGGCGAGCTGATGGTCTCGGTGACGCGCGACGCGGTGGCGCGGCTGCTTGCTTTCCTGCGCGACGATTCAAAATGCCTTTTCCAAGTGCTGGTCGATCTTTGCGGCGTCGACTATCCGGAGCGGCGGGAGCGTTTCGATGTCGTCTACAATCTCTTGAGCGTGAAGCTCGATCAGCGCATCCGCGTCAAGACGATGGCCGATGAGTCGAGCCCGGTGCCGTCGGCGACGGGGTTGTTCAGTGCGGCCGGCTGGTACGAGCGCGAGGCCTGGGATCTCTACGGAATCTATTTCGCGGATCATCCCGATCTCAGGCGCATTCTCACCGATTACGGCTTCGAAGGCCATCCGCTGCGCAAGGACTTCCCGCTCACCGGCTATGTCGAACTGCGTTACGACGAAGAGCAGAAGCGCGTCGTCTACGAGCCCGTGAAGCTGAAGCAGGAATTCCGCAGCTTCGATTTCACGTCGCCCTGGGAAGGTATGGCGCACGTGCTGCCGGGCGACGAGAAAGCCCAACAGCCGCCGAAAGCCCCGGAGCCACCCAAAGCCGAGGAAAAGAAATGAGCGCCGACGGCATGAACACCGTTCCGGCCGCCAGTGAGGCCCAGGCACTCATCAAGACTTTTACGATGAATTTCGGGCCGCAGCATCCTGCCGCGCACGGCGTGCTGCGCCTCGTCCTCGAGATGGACGGCGAGGTCGTGGAGCGTGCCGACCCGCATATCGGCCTCCTTCATCGCGGCACCGAGAAGCTGATCGAGTACAAGACCTTTCTCCAAGCGGTACCGTATTTCGACCGCCTCGATTACGTCTCGCCGATGTGTCAGGAGCATGCTTACGCGCTCGCGGTCGAGAAGCTCATGGGCATCGATCCGCCGCCGCGGGCCAAGATGATCCGCGTGCTTTTTGCCGAGGTTACGCGGATCCTCAATCATCTGCTCAATCTCACGACCTTCGCTCTCGATGTCGGCGCGATCACGCCGCTGCTCTGGGGCTTCGAGGAGCGGGAGAAGCTGATGGAATTCTACGAGCGCATCTCGGGCGCGCGGCTCCATTCGGCCTATTTCCGGCCCGGCGGCGTGCAGCAGGATATGCCCGCGGGCTTGGCCGACGACATCTACGGCTTCATCGAGCAATTCGGTCCGCGCGTCGACGACCTCGAGCAGTTGCTGACCGAGAACCGCATCTTCAAGCAGCGCACCGTCGATATCGGCATCGTCACCGGGGCCCAGGCGCTCGATTGGGGCTTCAGCGGCCCCATGCTGCGCGGCTCCGGTCTGCCGTGGGATCTGCGCAAATCGCAGCCCTATGACGGCTACGAAGAGTTCGATTTCGACATTCCAATCGGCAAAAACGGCGATTGCTGGGATCGCTATCTCGTCCGCATGGAAGAGATGCGGCAATCGATCAAGATCATGAAACAGGCGCTCGACCGCATGCCGTCGGGGCCGGTGCGCGTCAACGATCGCAAGGTCATGCCGCCGCCGCGCGAAGAGATGAAATCCTCGATGGAAGCGCTGATCCATCATTTCAAGCTCTACACCGAGGGCTATCACGTGCCGCAGGGCGAGACATACACGGCGGTCGAGGCGCCGAAAGGGGAGTTCGGCGTCTATCTCGTCACCGACGGCGGCAATCGCCCTTATCGCTGCAAGATCCGCGCGCCAGGCTTCGCTTTTCTGCAAAGTCTCGAATTCATGGGGCGCGGCCACATGCTCGCCGATATCGTCGCGATCATCGGCTCGATGGATATCGTGTTCGGCGAGGTCGATCGATGAGTGGCCACGACAACGGCGCGCCGTTCGAGCAGCCAGCTAGCTTCACCTTCACGCCCGAGAATATGACGAAGGCGAAAGCCTCGATCGCCAAATATCCGCCGGGCCGCCAGGCGAGCGCGGTGATCTCGCTGCTCTATTTGGCGCAAGAACAGCACGAAGGCTGGGTGCCGCGCGCGGCGATGGATCATATCGCCGAGATACTCGCGATGCCGCCGATCAAGGTCTACGAGGTTGCGAGCTTCTACACGATGTTCAATCTGCGGCCGGTGGGACGCTATTTCCTCCAGGTCTGCACGACAACGCCGTGCTGGCTCAGAGGCTCCGACGAGGTCGTCGCCGCCTGTAAGAAAAAGCTCGGTATCGGCATCGGCGAGACCACGCCGGACAAAAAATTCACGCTGTTCGAGGTCGAATGTCTCGGCGCTTGCGTCAACGCGCCGGTCATCCAGATCAATAACGGCGATTTCTACGAAGATCTCGACGGGCCGTCGACCGAAAAGCTGATCGATGCCCTGTCACGCGGCGCGCGGCCGGCCGAGGGCTCGGTCATCGGCCGCCAAGGCTCGGCGCCTGAAGGCGGGCCCAAGACACTCACCTCTCCTGATTTGCCTGGGACCAAGT
This sequence comes from Allostellaceae bacterium, assembly GCA_036490955.1. Taxonomy (GTDB): domain Bacteria; phylum Pseudomonadota; class Alphaproteobacteria; order ATCC43930; family CGMCC-115725; genus CAIKMD01. The sequence continues at coordinate 3,765 of DASXCX010000306.1, forward strand.
GAATGCTCGCCGATAAGGACCGCATCTTCACCAATCTCTACGGTACGGGCGATTGGCGTCTCGCCGGCGCCCGCACGCGCGGCGATTGGGACGGCACCAAGGACCTGATCCTCAAAGGCCGCGACTGGATCGTCAACGAGGTGAAGGCCTCGGGTCTTCGCGGCCGTGGCGGCGCCGGGTTTCCGACCGGGCTCAAATGGTCGTTCATGCCGAAGACCAGCGACCGGCCGCGTTATCTCGTTGTCAACGCCGATGAGAGCGAGCCGGGCACTTGCAAGGATCGCGACATTATCCGCAACGATCCGCACAAGCTGGTCGAAGGCTGCCTCCTCGCCGGTGTCGGCATGGGCGCGACCGCTTGCTACATTTATATCCGCGGCGAGTTCGCGAATGAGGCGATCAACCTCCAGGCCGCGATCGACGAAGCCTACGAAGCCGGGCTGATCGGCAAGAATGCCTGCGGCTCGGGTTACGATTACGAGATTTATCTTCATCGCGGCGCCGGCGCCTATATCTGCGGCGAGGAGATGGCGCTGCTCGAATCGCTCGAGGGCAAGAAAGGCCAGCCGCGGCTGAAGCCGCCTTTCCCCGCCGGCGTCGGCCTCTATGGCTGCCCGACGACGGTCAACAATGTCGAGAGCATCGCGGTCTCGCCGACCATCATGCGCCGCGGCGCGTCGTGGTTCGCCGGCATCGGCCGGCCGAAGAACGAAGGCACCAAGGTCTTCTGCATCTCCGGCCATGTGAACAAGCCGTGCAACGTCGAAGAGGCGATGGGAATCCCGCTGAAAGAGCTGATCGAGACGCATGCCGGCGGCGTGCGTGGCGGCTGGGACAATCTTCTCGCGATCATCCCCGGCGGCGCGTCGGTGCCGGTGATTCCGAAAACGATCTGCGACACCGTGCTGATGGATTTCGATGCGTTGCGCGACGTGAAGAGCGGCCTCGGCACCGCCGCGGTCATCGTGATGGACAAGACCACTGATATCGTCAAAGCGATCGCGCGGCTGTCGCAATTCTATAAGCATGAGAGTTGCGGCCAGTGCACGCCGTGCCGCGAGGGCACCGGCTGGCTGTGGCGCGTGATGGAGCGCATGGTGAAAGGCCAGGCGACCGTCGCCGAGATCGATATGCTGCTGGAAGTGACCTATGAGATCGAGGGGCACACTATCTGCGCGCTCGGCGACGCGGCGGCTTGGCCGGTGCAAGGCTTGATCCGGCATTTCCGGCCCGAGCTCGAGCGGCGCATCGCGCAATATCGCGCCGCGGCGCCGCAGGCGGCGGAGTAGGGCGATGCCGAAGCTCAAGATCAACGGTATCGAGGTCGAAGTCCCGGCCAATACGACGGTGCTGCAGGCGTGCCAGCAAGCCGGCGTCGAGGTACCCCATTTCTGCTTCCACGAGCGCCTTGCGATCGCCGGCAATTGCCGCATGTGCCTCGTTGAGCAGGAAAAGGCGCCGAAACCGATCGCCTCCTGCGCCATGCCCGTCGCCGACAACATGGTGATCCTGACCGACAGCGAGCGCGCCAAAAAAGCGCGCAAGGGCGTGATGGAATTCCTGCTCATCAATCATCCGCTCGACTGCCCGATCTGCGATCAGGGCGGCGAGTGCGATCTGCAGGACCAGGCGATGGCCTATGGCTTCGACCGCGGCCGCTATCAGGAAAACAAGCGCGCGGTGAAGGACAAGGATTTTGGACCGCTGGTCGAGACCAGCATGACCCGTTGCATCCATTGCACGCGCTGCGTCCGGTTTCTCGCCGATGTCGCGGGCGTCGCCGATCTCGGCGGAATTGGCCGCGGCGAAAATATGGAGATCGACACTTTCGTTGGCAAAGCGCTCGAATCGGAGTTGTCGGCGAATATCGTCGATCTTTGCCCGGTTGGCGCGCTGACCTCGAAGCCGTACGCGTTTGCGGCGCGGCCGTGGGAGCTGCGCAAGACCGAATCCGTCGATGTCCTCGACGCGGTCGGCTCCAACATCCGTGTCGATGCGCGCGGCTCGGCCGTGCTGCGCATCCTCCCGCGCCTCAATGAAGAGGTAAACGAGGAGTGGATTTCCGACAAGACCCGCTTTGCCGTCGACGGCCTGGCCAAGCGCCGGCTCGACCGGCCTTATGTGCGGCGCGCCGGCAAGCTGGTCGAGGCGACCTGGCAAGAGGCCTTCGCGCTGATCGGCTCGCGTCTCAAAGATGTCGCCGGCAACCGCATCGCCGCCATCGTCGGCGACCTCGCCGATACGGAGGCGATGTTCGCGCTGAAAGAGCTGATGACCGCGCTCGGCTCGACAAATATCGATTGCCGCCAGGACGGCGCCGCGCTCGATCCGTCAAATCGCGTAGGCTATCTTTTCAACACGACGATCGCCGGCATCGAGAAGTCCGATGCCTGCGTGCTGATCGGCACCAATCCGCGCTATGAGGCGGCGATCATCAATGCGCGACTCCGAAAGCGCTGGCTGCAAGGCGGCTTCCGCGTCGGCGCCTTCGGTCCGGCGCTCGATCTGACTTTTCCGGCGATGACGCTCGGCACCGGCCCGCGGGGGTTCGCCGATCGTGCGCGCGAATTCCTGAAAGACGCCAAGCAGCCGATGCTGATCCTCGGCATGGGCGCGCTGCGCCGCATGGACGGCGCGGCGATCCTCGCTGAAGCGCGCGCGCTTGCCGACAGCGCCGGCATGGTGCACGACAGCTGGAACGGCTTCAACGTGCTTCATCTAGCGGCATCGCGCGTCGGCGGCCTCGATCTCGGCTTTGTGCCGGGGCACGGCGGCCGCGACGTGGCCGGCATCATGGCGGGCGCGGAGAAGGGCGAGATCGATGTCGTCTATCTGCTTGGCGCCGATGAGATCGATATGGCTCGGCTCGGCTCCGCATTCGTGATCTACCAGGGCCATCACGGCGATCGCGGTGCGGCGCGCGCCGATGTCGTGCTGCCGGGTGCTGCCTATACCGAGAAAGACGCTTGCTACGTCAATACTGAGGGCCGCGTGCAGCTCGCGCGGCGCGCGGTCTTCCCGCCGGGCGAGGCGCGCGAGGATTGGGCGATCCTCCGTGCGCTGTCGGCGGCGCTCGCCAAGCCGCTGCCATACGACTCCCTTGCCGCGTTGCGCCGCAATCTAGTGCAGGCATATCCGAGCTTCGCCGAGATCGATGAGGCGCCGCATGCCGCCTGGGGGAGCTTCGGCAAAGTCGGCGACGTCGATGACGCGGCCTTCGCCTATCCGATCCGCGATTTCTTCCGCACCGACATGATCAGCCGCGCTTCGCCGACCATGGCGGAGTGCGCCGCCACGCGCGCCGACGCGAACGCTCAGAAGACGGGCACCCATGGGTAACTTTCTGACCACCTACGGTGTGCCGACGGTGCTGCTGGTCGGCGAGATTCTGCTGATCATCGTGCCGCTGCTGCTTGCAGTCGCTTATCTCACCTATGCCGAGCGCAAGGTCCTCGCGGCGGCGCAGCTTCGTCGCGGCCCGAATGTCGTCGGACCCTTCGGCCTGTTTCAGCCGCTCGCCGACGGGCTCAAGCTCTTGATGAAAGAGACGGTGATCCCGACCGGCGCCAATCGCGGCGTCTTTCTCGCGGCGCCGATCGTCACCTTCACCTTGAGCCTCATCGCCTGGGCGGTGATCCCGTTCGATCAAGGCGTGGTGATCGCCGATATCAATGTCGGCATTCTCTATCTTTTCGCGATCAGCTCGCTCGGCGTCTACGGCATCATCATGGCCGGCTGGTCGTCGAATTCGAAATACGCTTTCCTCGGCGCGCTGCGCTCGGCGGCGCAGATGGTGTCATACGAGGTCTCGATCGGCTTCGTGATGGTGAGCGTGCTACTCTGTGTCGGTTCGCTCAATCTATCGAGCATTGTCGAGGCGCAGCAGAAGATCTGGTTCTGCGTTCCCCTCCTGCCGATGTTCGTCGTCTTCTTCATCTCGGGCCTGGCCGAGACCAACCGCTCGCCTTTCGACCTTCCCGAAGGAGAATCGGAACTGGTCGCCGGTTTCTTCGTCGAGTATTCGGCAATGGCTTTCGCGCTCTTCTATCTTGGCGAATACGCCAACATGATCCTGATGAGCGCGATGACCACCATCCTGTTCCTCGGCGGCTGGCTCGCTCCTTTCGGCTGGCAGCCTTTCACCGGACCGCTGGCGCATCTGTGGTCGATCTGCTGGTTCTTCGGCAAGATCGCTTTCGTGCTGTTCTGCTTCCTTTGGGTGCGCGCAACCTTGCCGCGCTTTCGTTATGACCAGCTCATGCGCCTGGGCTGGAAAGTCTTTCTACCGCTATCGCTGCTGTGGCTCGTGATCACGGCCGGCGTGCTGGTGACGATGGGCTGGCTGCCCGTCGGTGGAGGTGGATGATGGCGATCATGGATCGCGGCGGCGTGCGTGGCCTGCTCTTGGCCGAGATCGTCTCCGGCCTGTGGCTGACGCTCAAATACATGTTCAAGACGCCGGTGACGGTGAACTATCCTTTCGAGAAGGGGCCGATCAGCCCGCGCTTCCGCGGCGAGCATGCGCTGCGCCGCTATCCCAACGGTGAAGAGCGCTGCATCGCCTGCAAGCTGTGCGAGGCGATCTGCCCGGCGCTCGCCATCACTATCGAGGCCGAGCCGCGCGACGACGGTAGCCGCCGGACCACGCGCTACGATATCGACATGACGAAGTGCATCTATTGCGGCATGTGCCAAGAGGCCTGTCCGGTCGATGCCATCGTCGAGGGTCCGAATTTCGAATTCGCCGCCGAGACCCGCGAAGAGCTTTTCTATAACAAGGAAAAGCTGCTCGCGAACGGCGATCGCTGGGAGGCGGAGATCGCGAAGAATATCGCGCTCGACGCTCCCTACCGGTAAGGAGCCGCGATGGACGTTGGGGCTCTTCTCCAGGCGGTTTGCTTTTACGCCTTCGCCGGCGTGGCGGTCGCCTCGGGCGTGATGGTGATTTCGGCCCGTAACCCGGTCCATTCGGTTCTGTTCCTTATCCTCGCCTTCTTCAATGCTGCGGGACTGTTCGTACTCTTGGGCGCCGAGTTCCTGGCGATGATCCTCGTCATCGTCTATGTCGGTGCGGTCGCGGTGTTGTTCCTCTTCGTCGTGATGATGCTGGACATCAATTTCGTCGAGCTCAGGCACGGCTTCATGCAATATCTGCCGGTCGGCGCGTTGATCGGGCTGGTCCTGCTGGTCGAACTGGTGCTGATCTTCGGGGCCTGGACGCTCTCGCCGGACATTGGCAGCGCGGCGGTGGCACCGACGCCGTCGCCGACTCAGCTTACGAACACAGCGGCGCTCGGCGCGCTGCTCTATACACATTATATCTACGCCTTCCAGGCCGCGGGACTCATCCTGCTGGTTGCAATGGTCGGGGCGATCGTGCTGACCCTCCGGTCGCGCGAGGGCGTGAGGCGCCAGAAGATCGCGCAACAGGTGACGCGCCGCCGCGAGGCCTCGGTCGAGATCGTCAAGGTCCGGCCGCGGCAGGGAGTGTGAACCGATGCTGCAAATCGGCTTGGCCCATTACCTGACCGTCGCCGCGATCCTCTTCACCCTCGGCATCTTTGGCATCTTTCTCAATCGCCGGAACGTCATCATCATCCTGATGTCGATCGAGCTCATCCTGCTGGCGGTCAACATCAACTTCGTCGCCTTCTCGTCTTTCCTCGGCGATCTCGTCGGCCAGGTATTCGCGATGTTCGTGCTGACCGTGGCCGCGGCCGAGGCCGCGATCGGGCTCGCTATCCTCGTCGTCTATTTCCGCAACCGCGGCACCATCGCGGTCGAAGACATCAACCTGATGAAAGGCTGATCGTGACCGTCGCCGCCATTTTCCTGCCGCTGATCGCGGCGATCATCGCCGGCTTCTTCGGCCGTTGGATCGGCGACCGCGGTGCCCAGCTCGTCACCTGTGCCGGGGTGCTGATCGCGGCCGTACTGGCGATCGTCATCTTCCTCCAGGTAGCGAGCGGCGGCCAGGCGGCGACCGTCGATCTCTTCAACTGGATGGATACGGGAGATCTTCAGGTCGAATGGGCGCTGCGCGTCGACACGCTTTCTGCGGTGATGCTCTGTGTCGTCACGATCGTCTCGTCGATGGTCCACGTCTATTCGATCGGCTACATGGCGCATGATCATTCGATCCCGCGCTTCATGGCCTATCTCAGCATCTTCACCTTCTTCATGCTGATGCTGGTGACCGCAGACAATTTCGTTCAACTCTTCTTCGGCTGGGAAGGCGTCGGTCTCGCGTCTTATCTTCTGATCGGCTTCTGGTACGACCGGCCGAGCGCCAATGCCGCGGCGATCAAGGCTTTCGTCGTCAATCGGGTCGGCGATTTCGGCTTCGCGCTCGGCATCTTCGCCGTCTACCTGCTGTTCGGTTCGCTGCAGTTCGACACGGTGTTTGGCGCGGCGCCGGAAGTCGCGAAGACCAGTATCAATTTCCTCGGCCATGTGTGGCCGGCGATGACCGTGACCTGCATCCTGCTCTTTATCGGCGCGATGGGCAAATCGGCGCAGCTCGGCCTTCACACCTGGCTGCCCGACGCGATGGAAGGTCCAACGCCGGTCTCTGCCTTGATCCATGCCGCGACCATGGTAACCGCCGGTGTTTTCATGCTGGCGCGTCTCTCGCCGCTGTTCGAATATTCGCAGACCGCGCTCAACGTCGTCGTCATCATCGGCGGCACGACGGCGATGTTCGCCGCGACGATCGGCATGGCGCAGAATGACATCAAGCGCGTCATTGCCTATTCGACCTGTAGTCAGCTGGGCTACATGTTCTTTGCCGCCGGCGTCTCGGCCTACGGCGCTGCGATGTTCCATTTGATGACGCACGCCTTCTTCAAGGCGCTGCTGTTCCTCTGCGCCGGCTCGGTCATTCATGCGATGTCGGGCGAGCAGGACATGCGCAAGATGGGTGGCATCCGCTATCTCGTTCCCTACACCTATATCCTGATGTGGATCGGCAGCTTGGCGCTCGCCGGGATCTGGCCCTTCGCCGGCTACTATTCGAAGGACACAATCCTCGAAGCCTCCTATGCGGCCGGCACTGGCGTCGGCCTCTATGCCTATTGGCTTGGCGTCTTCGCCGCTTTCATCACCGCTTTCTATTCCTGGCGGCTCCTCTTCATGACCTTCCATGGCAAAAGTCGGGCCGATCACGAGGTTATGCATCACGCGCATGAATCCCCGCCGGTGATGCTCTGGCCACTGGTCGTGCTGGCAATCGGTGCGGTCTGTGCCGGGTTTCTCGGCTTCAACTATTTCGTCGGCGAGGGCAGGGTGGAGTTCTGGCGCGAGGCGATCCTTGTGCTGCCGGGCCACGACACGCTGGCAGGCGCAGAGAACGTGCCGTTCTGGGTTGGCAAGCTGCCGTTGGCCGTCGGCCTTCTCGGTATCTTCACCGCCTGGGTCGCTTATATCTGGCGGCCCGAGCTCCCCGCGGCAACGGCGCGAACCTTCCGTCCGATCTATCTGCTGTTCTTGAACAAATGGTATTTCGACGAGATTTACGACTTCCTCATCGTGCGGCCGTTGATGGCTCTGGGGCGGGGGCTCTGGAAGAAGGGCGACGGCGCGCTGATCGACGGGCTGGGGCCCGATGGGCTCGCGACGACGACACGGCGCCTCTCGATCGGCGCCAGCCGTCTTCAGACCGGTTACCTTTATCACTACGCCTTCGCGATGCTGATCGGCGTGGTGGTGCTGGTTTCCTGGTATCTCCTGTTCCAGATCGGCTGAGCGGAGAAACCATGGATAACTGGCCGCTCCTCAGCCTCGTTACCTTCCTGCCGATCGCTGGCGTCTTCGCGATCATGATCCTGCGCGGCGCTGCGGAGGATGTCGCGCGCAATGCGCGCTGGATCGCGCTCTGGACGTCGCTGATCGACCTGGTCATTTCCTTGATCATCTGGGCTCGGTTCGATCCGACCACCTCGGATTTTCAGTTCGTCGAGCAAGCCGAATGGCTGCCGCAATTCCACATCGCCTATCAGATGGGGATCGACGGCATCTCGCTGTTCTTCGTCGTGCTCTCGGCGTTCCTGACGCCGATCTGTGTCGTCTCGAGCTGGACCTCGGTCAAGCTGCGGGTGAAGGAATACATGATCGCCTTCCTCGTGCTCGAGACGCTGATGATCGGCATGTTCTGCGCGCTCGATTTCTTCGTTTTCTACATGTTTTTCGAGGGCGTGCTGATCCCGATGTTCTTGATCATTGGGATCTGGGGCGGACCGCGTCGCGTCTATGCGGCGTTCAAATTCTTCCTCTACACGCTGCTCGGCTCGGTGCTGATGCTCCTCGCGATCATCACTGTCTATTTTCAGGTCGGCTCGACCGACATCGTCGAGGCGCTGAATTTCAGTTTCGATCCGACGCTGCAAAAATGGCTCTGGCTCGCTTTCTTCGCGTCCTTCGCGGTGAAGGTGCCGATGTGGCCGGTCCATACCTGGCTGCCCGACGCGCATGTCGAGGCTCCGACCGCGGGCTCGGTCATCCTCGCCGGCGTGCTTCTGAAGATGGGTGGCTACGGCTTCATCCGCTTCTCGCTGCCGATGTTCCCCGACGCCTCGGCCTATTTCACGCCTTTCGTTTATGTCCTGAGCGTCATCGCCGTGATCTACACCTCGCTGGTCGCGCTGGCGCAGGAAGACATGAAGAAGCTCATCGCTTATTCGTCGGTCGCGCATATGGGCATCGTGACCATGGGCATCTTCACGGTCACGTCGGAAGGCTTGCAAGGTGCGATGATCCAGATGCTGAGCCACGGCGTCGTATCGGCCGCGCTCTTCCTCTGCGTCGGTGTTGTCTATGACCGCCTGCATACGCGCGAGATCGCGCGTTATGGCGGCGTCGTCAACAATATGCCGAAATACGCCTTCTGTTTCATGGTGTTCATGCTCGCCTCGATCGGCTTGCCGGGCACCAGCGGCTTCGTCGGCGAGTTCCTGTCGCTCTTGGGCGCGTTCCGGGTCAATACTTCGGTCGCGTTCTTCGCCACCATCGGCATGATCCTCGGCGCCGCCTATATGCTCTATCTCTATCGCCGCGTCGTGTTCGGCGTGATCACCAAGGACGATGTCCGCGCCATGCTCGATCTCAACTGGCGCGAGATCGTCGTCTTCGTGCCGATGATCGCGGTCGTGCTGTGGATGGGCATCTATCCCGACACCTTCCTCAAGCCGCTCCAGCCGACGATCGGCAATCTGATCTCGAGCGTGCAATCGGCGCGCGACACCGGGCATCGTTTCGCGGCGCGATAGGGGCAGACTTCATGCATCTCGCGCTTCCCGATTTTATGGCCGCTTTGCCCGAGATATTCCTCGCGGCGGCATCGCTCGCGTTGCTGGTCCTCGGCGCCTTCCAGGGTGACAAGGCGGCGCGGGAAATCGCCTGGCTTGCGGTCGCGGCGTTGGTCGTTGCCTTCGCACTGGTGGCCTCGCCGCTTTATAGCCACGGGCCGGAGCGCCAGGTTGCGCTCTATGGGCTTTTCATCGTCGACGGCTTCGGCGCTTTCTCCAAGATGCTGGTGCTGATCGGCTCGGCGCTTACCCTCATCCTGGCGATGCGTTTCAACGAGCGGGAAGGGATTGCGCGGCCCGAATATGCCGTGCTGGTCCTGCTCGCCACGACCGGCATGATGATGATGATCGCCGCCAACGATCTCATCTCGCTTTATGTCGCACTCGAATTGCAGAGTCTCGCGCTCTACGTCGTCGCGGCCTTCCATCGCGACGACATCCGCTCGACCGAGGCCGGACTCAAATA
>DASXCX010000307.1:0-2473 GCA_036490955.1 Allostellaceae bacterium
CTCGGAGACGCCGAACTGCGCTTCTTCCGCGGCAATGGCGAGATCGCAAGAGATGAGCGGCGTGAACGCGCCGCCGAAGCACCAGCCGTTCACCATGGCGATGGTCGGCTTCAGGTAATGCGCGAGCTGCTGGAATTGCCACGTCGCCGAGGAACGGCGGACACGCATCTGCTGCACGTACGGCAGACCGTCGGTGGCGCGGAAGAATTCCCGCAGGTCCATACCGGCCGAGAACGCCTCGCCGGCGCCGGTCAGCACCAACACCTTGGCGCGATCGTCGACCTCGAGCGCATCGAGGACCTCGACCATTTCGTCATTGAGCGCCGGGCTCATGCAGTTGCGCTTCTCGGGGCGATTGAGCGTCACCCAGGCGACGCCGTCCTCGATTTCGACTTTGACATTCTTGCCCCCCGGCAGATTGTCGGCCATGTGGAATACGCCTCCTCTTTTAGACGCCCTCGCCCTGTCATCGTCATGGCCGACTTGTCCCGGCCATCCACGTCTTAAAATTCGTGGATGCCCAGACCCAAGTCCGAGCATGACGCACAAGAACGATTGCGCGCGTTGCAGCAGTCGTGGCCGCAAGTTGACACGGGAAAGCCGCTCCTTCAACACTCGGCGCATGAAAGCAGTCATGCGCGCCAGATTGGGCGCCGCGGCGATCCAGGCGCGGCTGAAGCACGTGCCGAGTGTCGAGCTGATCACCGTCGATACCGAGGATGAGCTTGCCGCCGCCATTCCCGATGCCGAGCTGCTGATGTTGCCGGATTCCCACTACTCGGCGGAGACGGCGCAAATCTTGAAAGAGCGCGCGAGGAAGCTCGCGTGGATTCAGCTTCTCTCCGCCGGTTACGACGCGGTGGGCCGGCATGGCTATCCGGCCAATGTCGCGGTTACCAATGCCGGACCGGCTTTCGCGCCCTCGGTCGCGACGCAAGCGCTCGGCCTGCTGCTCGGCATCCAGCGGCAATTCCCCATCTTGCTTGCCGATCAGAAGCGTCACGCCTGGGACAAAGGCGGCGCGCGCGAGCGCTGTGCCGCGCCAATCGACAGCACCGTCGCAGTGCTCGGCTTCGGCTATATCGGCAGCGAGATCGGCCGGCTGCTGCAAGCTTTCGGCGCGCATGTCGTGGCCTTGACGCGCAGCGCCAAGCCGCATCCGCATGCCGATGAAAGCCTCTCGATCAAAGAGCTCCGCAACGTGCTGCCGCGCACCGATGCGGTCGTAATCGCACTCGCTGCCAGTCCCGAGACGCGGCATCTGATCGGCGTGCCGGAATTCGCGCTGATGAAGCGCAGCGCCTACATCGTCAACATCGCGCGCGGCTATATCGTCGATTGCGAAGCACTCGCCAAGGCGCTCAGCGACGGCGCCATCGCCGGCGCCGGACTGGATGTCACCGAGCCCGAGCCGCTGCCGCCGAGTCATGCGCTCTGGGACGCACCCAACCTCATCATCGCGCCGCATATGGCGGGCGCACCCGGTTCGGTGACCGCCAAGCGCCTGGCGCAAGTCGTCTACGATAACGTGACGCGCCATCTGAAGAGCGAGACGCTCGCTCATATCGTCAAGCCGTAAAGCGCGGGAGGCGCCGATGCGCATCGCCAAACTCGAGATGTTGCCGGCCAATGCCGGCTGGCGCACCTTCTATTTCCTTAAGCTCACCACCGATGACGGTCTCGTCGGCTGGGCGGAATACATCGACAATTTCGGCATCAGCGGCAGTGTCACCGCGCTTCTGCCGCGCTATGCCGCGATCGTCATCGGCATGGACCCGCGCGCCGTCGGCAAGATCAGCGCTTCGCTGCACGGGATGACCCAGCTTGCGGCCGGCGGCCTCGCCAATCAGGCGATCGCCGCGATCGAGAACGCTTGCCTCGATGTGAAGGCCAAGGCGCTGGGGGTGCCCGTCTATGCGCTTTTCGGCGGCCCGACGCGCGAGCGCATGCGGCTTTACTGGTCGCATATCGGCAGCTTCCGCGTGCGCCACGGTGAATTCTTCGAGAAGGTGCTCGGCCGGCCGCGCGTGCGATCGCTCGATAATCTGACGGCCCTGGGCAAAGAGGCGGTCGCGCAAGGCTTCGCCGCGGTGAAAACCAATCCACTGTTCTTCGACGGGCCCGAGCCGCGCATGTTCGATGGCGGCTTCGCCCTCGGCCCGAAGCTGCTCGATCGCAACATCGACAGCACGACCATCGCCGCGATCACCGATGTGCTTGGTGCGCTGCGTGACGGCATCGGCAAAGACACCGGGCTGATGATCGATCTGAATTTCAGCCAGCGCATCGAAGGCATGCGGCGTGTTGCCAAGGCCGTTGAGCCGTACGATCTCACCTGGCTAGAGATCGATACGCATGATCCGGAAGGACTCGCCTTGGTGCGGCGCTCGACCTCGACGCCGATCGGCTCGCTCGAAGGCATTCACGGCCTGCGCGCCTACCGCCCCTTCTTCGAGCAACAGGCGGTCGATGT
>DASXCX010000308.1:0-15766 GCA_036490955.1 Allostellaceae bacterium
CACCGCTTCTACACCGTGCCGGCCTCGAACACCGCGGTCGGCCACCTCATTCTCGAAAACACGCACTGAATTCGGATAAGAGAGGGTTCCCATGAAAGTCGCGCTCGCCGGTCAAGGCGCCTTCGGCATCAAGCATCTCGAGGCGATCCAGAACATCCCCGGCATCGAGGTTATCTCGCTCGCCGGCGGCCGCCCCGCCGGCACCGAAGAAGTCGCCAAGAAGTGGAAGATTCCGCATTGGACCAGCGATTTCAGCGAGACGCTGAAGCAGCCGGGCATCGAGGCGGTGATCATCGCCAGCCCGACTCAGGTCCACGCCGCGCAGGCCATTCAGGCGATGCGCGCCGGCAAGCATGTGCTGATCGAGATTCCTATCGCCGATACCCTGGCCGACAGCGAGGAGATTCTGCAGGTCGCGCAGCAGACCGGCGTCGTCGCCATGGCAGGCCACGTTCGCCGCTTCAACCCCAGCCACCAATATGTCCATAACAAGATCAAGGCGGGCGAGCTGAAGATCCAGCAGATGGATGTGCAGACCTATTTCTTCCGCCGCACCAACATGAACGCGGCGGGCCAGGCTCGCACCTGGACCGATCACCTGCTGTGGCATCACGCCTGCCACACGGTCGATCTCTTCCAGTGGCAGACCGGCGAGTTGCCGTCAGTCGCCTACGCGGTCGAAGGCCCGCATCATCCCGAGCTGAAGATCGCGATGGACATGGGCATCCTCTTGAAGGCGCCGAAATCGGGCTCGATCCTCACCTTGTCGCTGTCCTTCAACAACAATGCGCAGCAGGGGTCGTTCTTCCGCTACATCGGCGATAACGGCACCTACAAGGCCTATTACGACGATCTGTCGGACGGCAAGGATAACGTGATCGATCTCACGAAGGTCGACGTCTCGATGAACGGCATCGAGCTCGAGGATCGCGAATTCTTCGCGGCGATCAAAGAGAAGCGTCACCCGAAATCGAGCGTCAAGGATTGCCTCGAGGCGATGCGCACGCTCGATCGCCTCGAGAAGGTGATGAACGCGCAGAAAGGCTAATCGTCGGCAGCGAAGCAATCCGCGGTTACGCGTAGAAGTTGGATTGCTTCGCTACGCGCGCAACGCCTAGGCCCGTCCGCCTTCCGCGGCGATGAGTTCGGCCATCATGCGGGTCGCCTGCACGCCGCCCCAATCGGCATGGACGTTGACCGTCGAGGCTTTGGGATCGAGTGAAATCACGCGCTGCTGCGCTTCCAGCATGTCCTTGTCCTCGTTGAAGGCCGTGGTGACGGTCTTTAAGAAGAACTCGGAGCGGGTCTTGTTTTCCAGGTCGAAATCGCGCGCATTGACCCAGAAATAGTGGCAACTCGTATCGGTCTCGGGTGTGATCGCGTTTAGGATCATGACGCGGCGCTGCATCGGTTCGTTGCGGCCTTCGACGGGCACAGCGTCGCGCGTCGGAATGTCGATCCAGATATTGGAGGCCGGGGAAAAGGTGATGATCTTGGTCTGATCGACCACCGGCGCGAAGCCCAGACTCTTCATCGAAGGCGGGCAGGAGATGCCGGGCGCCTCGCGGATGACGCGGACGAAATCGTCCCCACGCTCGAGCTTCAGCGTCGCGTTGGTGTCCTCGGTCGACCCGATGGTCGAGGAATGAACGAAGGCGACATGCGACAGATCGATGAGATTCTCGACCAGCAGCAAATAATTCGCCTCGACATGCAGATTGTCGCCGACCGCGGCCCAGTTCGGGTCGTCGTTCTGCGAGAAATCGGGAATCTTCGCCGGGTCGGCTTTGTCTTTTTCGCCCATCCAGATCCAGACATAGCGATGCCGCTCGATCACGGGGTAGGCACGCACGCCAACGCTTGGCGGCACGCGCTCCTGGCCAGGAATGGCGACGCAGCTGCCCGTCGCGTCGAAGGTGAATCCGTGATAGCCGCATTGCAGCCGGTCGCCGATGATTTTTCCCTTATGCAGCGGCGCACGGCGATGGCAGCAGCGATCTTCGAGCGCGACCGGCGTGCCGTCCTCGCGGCGATAGAGCACCACCGGCTCGCCGAGGAGCACGCGGCCCAGCGGCGTGCGGCTCACCTCGCGCGCTTCGGCTGCGACGTACCAGCAATTCTTCAGGAACATGACGCATCTCCCTGAGCCTCGGGCGGCACTATAGCACGGCCCATCGTCGGTCATGCTATTTTGGCCGAAAGGGGAGGGCATTATGGAGCAACGGGTTTACGCCGCGGCGCTGGCGCTGGCGGCAATGGTTCTGACGGGGCCGGGCGCCCGTGCCGATACGACGATCCGTCTCGGCCAGGTGCCGTCGACGATGAAGAGCATTGGTATCGTGCCGTATGTCATCGCCGACCAGCAGGGGTTCTTCGCGGATGAGCATCTCGCCGTGCAACTCGTGCCGCTCGAAGGCGGCACCGATCAGATGGTGAAGCGTCTCGATGCCGGCGACGTCGAGATCAGTTCCTCGGCGACGCCCTATTTCATCCAAGCAGTGGCCGAGGGCCGCTCGCAGGATGTCGCGGTGGCGGCGGCGACGGCCAATCCGATCTACAGCCTGATGGTGAGGCCGGGGGTCAAAAGCTTCGCCGATCTCAAAGGCAAGACATTGGGCCTTTCGCTCGGCATCGACACGATCTCGATCTCGATGCGCAAGCTGCTGACGCAGAAAGGCCTCAAGGACAGCGACTATCGGGTGAAAGAGCTCGTCGGCACGCCGGTGCGCTTCGATTGCCTGAAGCGCGGCGAATGCGACGGCGTCCCGCTCGGCCAGCCCGAGGATTTCACGGCCATCGACCAGGGCTTCACCCGGCTCGGCGTCTCGACCGACGCGGTGAAGCATTTCGAATTCACCGCGCTGATCGTGCGGCCGGATTGGGCGAAGCAAAATCGCCCGGCGCTCGTCGGCTTCCTGCGCGGCTTCGCGGCGTCGCTCAAGTATTTCCGCGATGCCGCGCATCGGAACGACGTGGTGAAGACCATCGTGGCAACCACCGGCGTGACCGACAAGATCGCGCGTGAGACGCTGAAGCTCTATTTCGAGCCCGATCGCGGTGTCATTCCGCGCGCCGGCGAGCTCGATCTCAAAGGCCTGGCGCAGGTGATCGCCTTCATGGGCGAGGCGGGCGTGCTCAAGGATCCGTTGCCCAAGCCGGAGCGCTTCGTCGATCGCAGCTATCTGCGCGCGGCGGGCGTTCGCTAAGCCCGGACTTCCTGGCGCTGGAAGACGACATAGGCGGCGACGAACAGCACGATCACGCCGGCGATGAGGCTCGTGACCTGCGGCCAGACGAGAAGCAGGCTTTGGCCGAGCGGCAGCGGATTGCCCATCACCGCACCTTGAAGCTGCTCCATGAACACGGGACCCAGCGCACGGGTCGAGGGATGCATGATGCCAAGGAGCGATTCGGCATAGAGCGTATTCGGCGAAAGCCGTGCCAGCGTTTGCTGCAGCATGAGCTGCTCATAGCTCGGGCCGAGGATGAGGTTGAGCTGCGTCGTCGGGAAGATCGCGCTGGTAATGAATTGCGAGAGCAGCGGCCAGAGCACGCTCATCAAGAGCCAGAGGCCGAGCGCGACCAGCGCGGACGTCGCGGCGGCGCGGAAAATCACCGAGCAAAGCATCGCGACGGCAAGCCATAGGCCGCCATAAGCGAGCGAGACGACCAGGAAGCCGATGCCGCGAATCACCTCCTCCGTGGTCGGCGGCACGCCGAGCGTGAGAAGGCCGAGGCCGATGATCAGCAGCCAGAGCGTTACGAGTGCGACGCCGAGCGTCGCCAAGCCGGCGAAGAACTTGCCGAGCAGCAGCGCATCGCGATAGACCGGTTGCGCCAGGATGCGGCTCATGGTGCGGCGGCTGAATTCGCCGTTGACCGCGTCGAAGCCGAGACCGATCGCGACCAGCGGGATCAGGAAACCCAGCACCGCCATGAAAGACGGCAGCGGATCATGCGCATCGGTGAAGAGGCGAAGGAACAGGAAAGGGTCCTGCGACGTCGTATTCTTCAGATCCTGTATCGCGGTGTAGACCGCGCCGATGCCGGTCAGCAACACCAGCCATTCGAGCACGCGCATGCGGCCGCTGCCGAGATGATCGGCGAATTCCTTCATGAAGACCGTGCCGCAGCCGGTCCAGACCGAGCCGCTACGCCGCGTCATGCTGTCCCTCTGATCTTTGGCCTTCGAAATAATGGCGATAGACCGTATCGAGGCTGGGCTCGATATGGTCGAGCCGCATCAGCGCGCCGCCGGACGCCACGATCGCGGCGCCGAGCTCGGGGCGGATGTCGCGCGACGCGACGAGGCTGTATTTGCCGCTGCCTGTCTCGGTGACGCGCAGCACGCCGTCGATGCCGCCGAAGACCGTGGTGAGATTGGCGCCGACGGCTTCGATCTCGACGCCGTAGCCGCCGCCGAGAACCTGCTTCGAGAGCGCTTCGACCGTGCCTTCGATGGCGATCTTGCCGCGATTGAACAGCGCGACCCGATCGCACACCGCCTGCACCTGATCGAGCAGATGCGAGGAGAGCAGCACGGCGATGCGATCGGCTTTGAGGCCGCGGATCATGTCGAGGAACTCGAACGTCGCTTGCGGATCGAGGCCCGAGGTCGGCTCGTCGAGGATCGCGATCTCGGCGCGCTTCATGATCACTTCGGCGAGGCCCAAGCGTCGCTTCATGCCGTGCGAGAAAGTGCCGACGCGGTTGCCGCCGACCTCGGCAAGGCGCACGCGTTTGAGGCCGTCGCCGATGCGATCCTCGATCTCCTCGCGCGGAATGCCTGCGAGCTTCGCCGTGTAACGGAGATTCTGCCACGCCGTGAGATTGTCGTAGAAGCCGACCGAATCCGGCAGGTAGCCGACATGGCGTTTCACTTCGAGCGGCTCGCGCATGGGGTTACAGCCGGCGACCGTCACCGTGCCGCCCGAGGCCTCGGTGAGGCCCAATAGCATCAGGATGGTCGTCGTCTTGCCCGCGCCGTTTGGGCCGAGCAAGCCGAAAATCTCCCCGCGCTTGATCGCGAGATCGATGCCGTCGACCGCGACGGCGCGGCCGTAAAGCTTCCGCAATCCCGACGCGGAAATGATAACCTCGCTGCCACTCGAATCGGCCATGACCGAACCCGCGCGGCGCTCTAGCGGCGGCCGAATCGGGCGACCGCTCCGACGGCGATCAGCAGCGCGATCGCGACGAGCGCGACGCCGACGATGCCCCACATGGTCGAGGTCGAAACCGTGACGCGGATATCCGCCGAACTCGACGCGCTGTCATTGCCGTTGGCGCTGAAGGTCGTCATGTAGTCGCCCGCGATCGCCTTCGACGACGGCGTCAATTGCGCCTGCACGTCGATTTTTTGGCCAGGGGCGAGTTGCGCGATCTTGTCGGGCTCGAAGCTCACTTTCCAATCCGTCGGCGGCGAGGACGTGAGCGAGATGTCTTTCGCCGGTGCGCTGCCGTCATTGCTCAAGGTGAGCGACACCGGTGTCCCTGCACCAGCCGTCGCCGTGGTCGAGAGCCGGCCGTCCTGGCCGCTCAGCTTCAATTGCGGCTGGCCCGTGATCTGCATCACCATCTGGCCGTTGACGGTCGCTTCCTCGGCCTGGACCTGAACCGCGACCGGGTAGTTGCCGGCCTTCGCATCGGAAGGCGGCGTTACCTTGACCTTGAGGTCCTTGTCCTTGCCGGCTTCGACCGGAATCGAAGCAATATCCTGCGTGCCATAAGCTTCCTGGAACGCGGTTTGGAAGCCTTGCGGCGCTCGCGCCGTGAATTTCACTGTGAGATCGCGGTCGCTCTGATTGGCGACGTTGAACTGGAACTCGAAGCTGGTCTTCGCGGTGCCGATCAGCGACGGGTTCTTGGTCTTGAGGACAAGCTTTGCCGGCAGCAATTGGCCGATGGTGACATCGATCGGCAGCGCGACAGTCGCGTCGGCCGCCTTGGCATGCAAGGTCACGGTCTGCGTGCCGCTGGCGACCCCGCTCGGGATGTCGAGGCGAAGGGAGATTTGGACGTTATCGTCGGTCGCGGGCATCGCGGCCGTGATCGGAGCGCCGCCGCCGAGGATCGTCGCCGTCCAACCCTGCGGGACGCCATCGACGGAGAGTGCGACGCGTTCCGGCGGCAATTCGTAATTCTGCAGCTTGATTTTGACGGTGGTGCTGTCGCCGGCGCGGGCGGTGACCGATGGGTAGTCGGTGGTGAGCCACAACCCCTTGGGATGGCCGGACGTCGTGTCGGCGGCGACGGCAGGTGCCGCGAGCGCGAGCAGCAAGCCGAAGGCAAAAGCAAAAGAGCGCATGGCGGTCGATCCCCGTATCGTTTTCTTATTCCCCGAGCACCATCCCTAGCGGATGCTCGCAAAGGCGCGAAAAAATACCCCCCAGCGCGCGGCGTCAACAGTTAAATCGATGTAAGTCGTTCCCTGGTGACGGGTGGGAGCCGGTTGGCCAGCGGCGAGCCGCCCTTTATGGTCCCGCCGTCGATGCCGTCAAAGCCCCACAATTCCCCCGTCGCCGACCGCTCGCCGCGGCAGACCTTCGGCCGAAAGATCGTCCGCCGCCCGCGCGGCGGGCGCCTGTTGCGGCTCGTGCTTCGGGCGGCGCTGATCGCGCTGCTGCTTCCGGTATCGGTCGTCATCGCCTACCGCTTCGTGCCGCCGCCCATCACCCCGCTGATGATGATCCGTTCGACCGGCGGCGCCCCGCTCGACCGCCATTGGCTGCCGCTCGATCGCATCTCGGCCGCGCTGCCGCGTGCGGTGATCTCGAGCGAGGACGAGAAATTCTGCACCCATCACGGCTTCGATTGGGCGGCCTTCGACAACGCCTATCGCGCCTGGCGCGCCGGCCGCGAGCCCAAAGGCGCCAGCACGATCACCATGCAAGTGGCGAAGAATCTCTTCCTTTGGCCGGGACGCAGCGTCATCCGCAAAGGCATCGAGGCCTATCTGACGGTGCTGCTCGAATTTTTTTGGAACAAGCACCGCATCATGGAGGTCTATCTCAATGTCATCGAGTGGGGTGATGGCATTTACGGCGCCGATGCGGCCGCGCATCGCTATTTCAACAAACCGGCATCCGCGCTGACCGCGCAGGAAGCGGCGCTGCTCGCGGCGGTGCTCCCCAATCCGCGCGAATGGTCGCCGCTCCATCCAACGCCATACATCGCCGAGCGCGCCGCGAGCATTCGCGCGGACATGCCGGCAATGGCCGTGCCGAGCGCAAATAGCTGCCGCTAGCTAGAGCAGCGGAAAATCCGGGTCGAGGCCGAGCGCGACGCGGCCGAACATCGTCCCGTTCGCATCCCAATTGAGTCCGATATGGCCTTGCGCCGCATGCGCATCGCGCAGCGCGCGCTGCAGCGGGTGAGAGTCGACGATCGCAGCACCGCCGGCGCCGGCGAAAAGGAGATCGATCGCTTTGATGCTCATGCGGACGGCATAGGCGGCATCGCGCCGCCAGCGCGTCTTCTCTTCCATGCCGGCGAGCTTGCCGGCCTCGGCGATACGCATCGCCTCGTCGCAATCCTTCAGCATCAAGGTTTCGGCAGCGTCGACTTCCGTCGCCGCCTCGGCAACGCGCAGTTGCATCGTGGCGAGGTCGGCAAGCTGGCGGCCGGTTGCGGTCGCGACGCGGGCCCGCGTTGCGACGACGAACTCCTCGACCGCGCCTTGGGCGATGCCGAGCGCGGTCGCGCCATTGACGAAGCCGAAGAGAGCATACCAAGGAAGCCGATAAAGCGCGCCGATGTTGACCTTGCTGCCCGGGTGCGGCGTGCCTTTGCCGTCCGCAGCGGCGAGCGTGCGATGCTCGGGCACGAAGACGTTGTCGACAGCGACGTCTTTGCTGCCGGTGCCCGCAAGGCCCATCGCATACCAATTGTCGATCGAGCGATAATCGGTTTTCGGCACAATGAAGAAGCGCGGCTCCGGCGGTTTGCCGTCTTCGCCGGCCACGGGCGCTGCCAGCATCATCCATTCCGACGCATCGATGCCGCTCGAGAATGGCCACTTACCGAAGAGCCGATAACCGCCCGGAGCTTTCTCGGCGCGTCCGGCCGGAAAAACGAAGGACGAACCGATCAGCGAGCGCGGATCGGCTTTCCACACCTCGTCCTGCATTTCAGGCGCCCAATAGCCGAGCATCCAATTGTGCACGACAAGGTTGTTGAACACCCATGAGGTCGAGCCGCAGCCGCGCCCGAGCGCACCGCCGATATCGATGAACGCGCGGAAGGGCGCTTCGATGCCGCCATAGCGCGCCGGCTGAAACAGCCGGAACAACTCGCTTTCCTGAAGATCGGCCACCGTCGCATCGGGCAGCCGGCGGAGCTTCTCGGTCTCGGCGGCGCGCCGGCGCAGCACCGGCACCAGGAGCCGCGCTCGCGCCGCGAGCTCGGACAGATTCGTTTTTGTCATTCCCATCGCGCAGTGCAGGCAAGCCGAAGCTGCGTGCCGTGTCAATCGCTCCATGCACGACTTTGCGCTATCGTCGCGGCCCGTTCGTGCGCGATGAGTTGATGCCTTGCCTGAATCCGCCACGCCGCCGGTCGCGGCCGATACCTCTCATTCGACTGCGCGCCGCCGCTGGATTCTCGCCGCCTGCTGCGTTGCCGTGTTCATGGTCTCGGTCGAATCCTCGATCGTTGCCACCGCAACGCCATCGGTGGTCGGGGCGCTCGGCGGGTTCGAATATGTGAGTTGGGTCTTCGCTGCCTACCTACTGTCGCAGGCCGTGGCGATTCCGATCTACGGCCGGCTCGCCGATCTCTGGGGTCGGAAGTGGCTCTTCATCGGATCGACAATCGCTTTTCTCGTCGGCACGCTGCTATGCAGCGCCGCCTGGGGGATGATTCCGCTCGTCATCTTCCGGTTCGTGCAGGGAGCCGGCGGCGGCGGGCTGCAGCCGCTCGCGCTGACGATCATCGGCGATCTTTACCCGCCGGTCGAGCGTGTGAAGGTGCAGGGCAATCTCAATGCGATCTGGGGTGTCTCGGCGCTGACGGGACCTTTGATCGGCGCTTTGCTGACCGCGACGCTTGGCTGGCGCTCGGTATTCTGGATCAATGTGCCGCCGGGTCTCGTGATGATCGCGATCCTCTGGATCGCCTTCCATGAGGAGCGCCATTTCCGCGCGCATCGCGTCGATTATATCGGCTCGCTGCTGCTGGTGATCGGCGTCGGCGCGCTGCTCCTGGCGCTGGTGCAATTCTCCGCGCTCGCCGGCGAGACCATCGCCGTCCTGCTCGGTATCGCGGCGGTTGCGCTTGCCGTTCTCGCTTATTGGGAAGCGCGCGCACCCGAGCCAATCGTGCCGCTCGAGCTATGGCGCAATCCGATCGTCTCCACCACCAATATCGGCTCGCTCGCGATCGGCATGGTGATGATGGGCGTGATCGTGTTCATCCCGCCGTATGTGCAAGGCGTGATGGGCAAGAGTCCCGTGGTCGCCGGTTTCACTCTGGTCAGCCAATCGCTCGGCTGGACCGTAATCGGCGCCTTCGCCGGGCGGCTTCTCGTGCGCATCACCTATCGCACCATGGCGATTTGGGGCGGTGTGCTTCTCGTTCTGGGCGGCATCATGCTGGTCATGCTCGATGCGGGGCGCGGTCCCCTCTGGGCGTTCCTCAGCGGCGGCTTGATCGGTTTCGGCATCGGCTTCTGCAACACGACGTTCCTGGTCGCGGCGCAAAATGCCGTGCCCTATCAGCAGCGGGGCGCGGCGACCTCGGGCAATCTCTTCATGCGGCAAGTCGGCGCATCCTTCGGCGCGGCTCTTCTGGGCGGCGTCATCAATTGGGCTCTGTCGCAGCGCATTCCCGAAGGCCGCGATGCAATCGATCAATTGATGGATCCCGTGCAACGCGCGGCAATGGCGCCCGGCACGCTGGAACGACTCTCCGCGGCGATCGCGTCATCGCTCACCACGGTCTATGTGGTGGTTCTGATACTGGCGGTGATTTCTTGTGCGCTGTGCTTTCTCGTTCCCGCTGGCCAGCGCACCCAACGGTAGAGACGATCAGACGGTGCCGAGCACGGCTTCGATTTTCTTCTTGAGTGTGTCGGCGTTGAACGGCTTGACGATATAGTTGCTGACGCCCGCCGCCTTTGCGGCGACCACCTTCTCGGTCTTGCTTTCGGCAGTGATCATGATGAAGGGCGTTTCTTTCAGAAGCGCGTCGTTGCGCACTTCCTTCAAGAACTCGAGGCCCGACATCGGCGTCATGTTCCAATCGGAGATCACCAGCCCGATATTGTGTTCGCGCATCTTCTTGAGGCCGCCGGCGCCGTCCTCCGCTTCCTCGACATTGGCGAAGCCGATTTGACCCAACAGATTGCGCAGGATTCTGCGCATCGTGTTGTAGTCGTCGACGATCAGCACTTGCCGGTCGGTATTGCGCATCCACGAATCTCCACCCACACCAAAGGCAATCAATCAGGCCTCGGGCGATCCCTAACAGATAGCAGGGGATGGTTGAGCGTTCGTTAACAGCCATTAACGGCTCGGGTGCGATTGAACACCAACCCTGGGTCCCGCTAATTACCGGAAGGATGAGGCACCCCGTTCGATGCGCATAGCGGTCCTGTTGCTGTTGGTCGGGGTGGCTCTCGCCACGGGATTGGTCGCTTGGTTCAACGCCAGTGCCATCCTTGCGACGCTGGTCGCCATTGGCTGGGGCGGCTTCGCCCTGATCTGCGGCTTCCACTTCTGCTTGATCGCCGTCAACGGTGTCGCATGGCAGGTGCTGACGCCTGATGTCGTGCCGCGACGCTGGCCGATATTCATCTGGGCGCGGCTGGTGCGCACCGCGGCGGCGGAAGTATTGCCGTTGTCACAACTCGGCGGTCCGGCTGCGGGCATCCGCATCGCGATCTTGCACAACGTTCCCGCCGCGATCGCGACCGCGGCGGTGATCGTCGATGTCGCGCTCGAATTCCTCACCCAGCTTGTCTACGCCGTGATCGGATTGTTCCTGCTCGCGACCGCACGACCGGCAACGAATCTGTTGTTGCCCGCGGCGGCATGGCTCGTGGTGGCAGCCGGGCTTTGCGGCGGTTTCTTGTTGGTTCAGCGCCACGGCGGACATTTGCTCGCGCGTTTTGAGCCATTGATCGCACGGCACTTTTCGGATGCGCTTCCCGGCAAGATCGAATCGGTCACCGCGGCGCTCGCACGCATTCACGCCGGTCGGGGGCGCCTCGTTGTCGCGGCGTTGTTACACTTTCTCGAGTGGCTGGCGACGGGCGTAGAAGCTTGGCTGGCGCTGCGCTTAATGGGCGTTCCGATATCGTTTGCAGCCGCTACCGGTCTCGAAGGGCTGCTCTATGCAGTGCGCAGCGTGGCTTTTATGGTACCGCTGGCCGCCGGCGTTCAGGAAGGCGGCTATCTGCTGGTGGGTGCGGCTTTCGGCTTGTCGCCCGATCAGGCGCTGGCGTTGTCGCTGTTGAAACGCGGCCGCGACTTGGCGTTGGGTGTGCCGCCGTTGCTGGGATGGCAGCTGCTGGAGGGCGGACAGTGGTGGCGCGGCCGTGGTAGGCCGTCGCGTGATATCGGCCCCTCGGAACGCGGTGAGGGGAACGGGGATTAGGACATCGTTGATTGCCTAAGCATCTTAGGGGCGAAGGGAGCAGCACCGTGGAGTCCGGTCCAAGTCAAGCGACGATCGCATCGGTCGGCATCGGAACGCCGCCCCTGCTGTTGCGCGCGGCAGATTGGCTCTCAGACATGGTGGGATTTCTGCGCCGGCCCTTGACCGCGGAAGAGCTCGTCGCGGCCGCGCAGCGGCGGACCGGGCTCACCGATTTCGGCGAATGGCAATTCGTTGCGCCGCTTCGCGTCCTGCTCCAGGCCTGCGAGCATGAAGCGGCGCTCGGCGCTTTCGGGCGCTTTGCGCTGCGGTGGGACGCGCTGCGCTTTCTCGAGAACTTGCTGCGCCTGCGCGCCGCCGAGAAAACGAGCAATACCCCGCCGCCGACGATCGAGCAGCCGATTTTCGTCACCGGCTTGCCGCGCAGCGGCACCACCTTCCTGCATAATCTTCTGATCGAGGATTCCGCGAATGCCGTGCCGCGTTGTTGGCAAACGATCCATCCATGGATCGCCGGCGATGCTGCCGGCGAGGCGCGCTCGATCCGTCAGGTGAATCGCCAGCTGAGAATGTTTCGCTGCCTCGCGCCGGATTTCGGCGCGATGCATCCGATCACGGCGACGGCACCGCAGGAATGCAGCGAGATCACAGCGCATGTTTTCTCCAGCCTACGCTTCGATACGACGCATCATGTGCCGTCCTATCGCGCCTGGCTCGATAGTGCTGGTCATCGCGAGGCCTATCGTTTCCATCGCCGCTTCCTTCAGCATCTTGCCAGCCGTGGCGAGGCCCAACAGCGTTGGGTGCTGAAATGCCCCGACCATGTCTTCGCGCTCGATGCGATACGCGAGGTCTATCCCGATGCGCGTTTCGTCTTCGTCCATCGCGATCCGATGCGCGTGCTTGCCTCGGTTGCGCGCCTCACCGAGGTGCTGCGCCAGCCTTTTACGCGACATCTCGATCGCGCGACGGTCGGACGCCAGGTTTGCGACCGATGGGTCGATGGTGCCGAGCGAGTCGTGGCGGCATGCAACACTTTGCCCAAGGACCACGTCGTCCATATTCGCTACCGCGAGCTGACCGGCGATCCCGTCGGCACGGTGGCGCGGCTCTATGCGAAATTCGGCTTGCCGTTCGATGCGGTGTTTGAACAACGGATCAAGGGCTATGTCGACGCCAAGCCGAATGGCGGCTATGGCCAGCTCAGCCACCGGATCGAGGATTACGGCATCGACGCGTCGCGCGAGCGGCACCGGTTCGCCGACTACGTCGAGACTTTCGGCGTCAGACCTGAGCGGCGCTCGCGGCGCGCGGAAGCAGAAGCTGCGGCTTAAAGCGCGAAGCCATCACGGCAGGGACACCATGCCGAGCGGTATCGACACCATCAGCATCAAATTTTCTTCGCCCGGGTTCTTCTTGCCGATACCGGCATTGGAGACGTGGTCGAAAACCGGACCGACGCGGATGCCGTTTGCAAAAACGAGATCGACTTCGACGCCCGTCTTGAATTCGATGTGCGAGCCGAGATCCTTGCCCGCGCCTTTCTCATAGTCACCGACGGAGGCATTCGGCAGAATCATCAGATGTTTGCCGACGGGCAACTCGAGGCGGAAACCGCCATAGGTGTAGAGCGAGCCGCGATTGGTGACGAAGACGCCGACCTGCGGGTGCCAATAGAGAATGCTTTGGTCGAACCGGAATTCGAAGCGGGCCTCGCCGGCGGTATAGTTATGGAGAAAATCGAAGGCGCCGAGTCCGCCGGCGATATAGCCGCCGAACTCGGCCTTGGCTGGATTGCTCGCGATTGTCGCCGCGCCGGCGAGAATGCTCGCCAAGCCAATTCGCCGCCACCATCCACGCATGTAGATCCCCCAACTCGCTCCCGAGCCCGCGCGTATCTTCCGGGAAAGCCGTGAGACAGGCAAGCGAAAGTCGGTTCGGCGTCCGTCGGCCTGCGCTTAACGCAGGGCCTTCAGCCTTTCGGCCGCGGCGACAAGCTGGACCCGGATGCCCGGCTCCATGGCAGAGTGACCGGCATCGGGCACCACGATGTATTCGGCCGCCGGCCAAGCGCGCGCTAGCTCGTCGGCGTTGACGATCGGGCACACCATGTCGTAGCGGCCCTGGACGATCGTGCCGGGAATACGATGGATGCGATCGATCCGCGCGATCAGATCATCCTCCGGCTTGAAAACATTGTAGCGGAAATAATGCGCCTCGATGCGCGCGAGGCCGAGCGCCATACGGTCCTCGCCGAATGCTGCAACCGTGTCCGGGCTTGGCAGCAGAGTCGAGCACGCGCCCTCATAGGTGCTCCAGGCGCGCGCCGCCGGCATATGAACGGCGGGATTGGGGTCGATCAGCCGGCGGTAGTAGGCGTCCAGAAGATCTTTGCGTTCGGTTTCCGGTATGTAGCCCGAGAAATTACGCCACGCCTCGGGAAAGACCGTGCGCATGCCGTAGAGGAACCAGTCGATCTCGCTCTGCCGGCAGAGGAAGATGCCACGCAGCACCAAGGCGCTGACGCGCTCGGGATGCGCTTCGGCATAGGCGAGCGCGAAGGTCGAGCCCCAGGAGCCGCCGAAGACGGCCCAGCGCTCGATGCCGAGGAATTGGCGCAACGCATCAAGGTCGGCGATGAGATGCGGTGTCGTGTTGTCGTCGAGCGAGCCCAAGGGCGTCGAACGCCCGGCGCCGCGCTGATCGAAAACGACGATGCGATAATATTGCGGATCGAAGAAGCGGCGGTGCGTCGCCGTCGATCCTGCTCCCGGGCCGCCGTGCAGGAAGACGATCGGCTTGCCGTCGGGATTGCCCGATTGCTCCCAGTACATTGTATGCACGGCGTTGAGCCGCAGCATGCCGCTGGCATAGGGCTCGATCGGCGGGAACAGATCTTGGCGGGCGAGCGGCGGGTTACGGTCCATTTATTGCAGTCTAAAACACGCGGGTTTTTAGGCAACCCCGCGCCCTGTCGCAGCGCTATTCTGAGGGCAGCGCTCGCAGCCCGATGTCTTATTGCCGCCGGAATTACAAGCTGTAGATAGGATGATGCTCCCGCTTCTCGCGCCCAACGCGGCGCTCTTCCTCGATGTCGACGGCACGCTGATCGAATTCGTGCCGCGGCCCGAGGATGCGCGTGTGCCGCCCGAACTGCTCGCTACCATTGTCGCGCTCCGCCGCTCGCTGAACGGCGCGCTGGCGGTTGTCAGCGGCCGCAAGCTTGCCGATATAGACCGGTTGTTCGCGCCGGTTATCCTGGCCGCCGGCGGCCAGCACGGCGCCGAGGCGCGCCTTAGCGTCGATGGTGCGGCGCAGACCTACGTGTCCCCGGAAATTGCGCTTGCCGAGGTGCTGGAGCATGTCGAGCCGTTTCTCGGGGCGCATCCCTTCATTCGGCTCGAGCGAAAAGGCCTGAGCACGGCTTTCCACTATCGCGACGAGATCGAAGCCGGTCCCCCGCTACGTGCCGTACTTGCGCAGGCAGTCGCGCCCCGCGCCGATGCGCTTGATCTGCTCGATTCCCATCTCTGCTACGACATCCGCGCCCGCGATGCCAACAAGGGCAAAGCCGTCGATCGGTTGATGGCGGTCGCGCCTTTCGCCGGTCGTGTGCCGGTCTATATCGGCGATGACTGGACCGACGAGGACGGATTCAAGGCGGCCCTCGCCGGTAAAGGCCGCGCGATCCGGGTCGGCGCGCCGCGCGAGACGCTGGCGACCGAGACGCTGAGCGATCCCGCCGCCTTGCGGGAATGGCTCCGGCAATCGCTACGGTCGCTTACAATCTAAGGATCGACGCCGACGGACGCGAGCGTGGCGCGGGCGGGCGTGGCGGCCCGTGGCTTCAGGCGCAGCGCACGCTTTTCGACCAGGTGCCAGGAGAGAAACGCGCACACGGCGGTGACCGGGGAAGCGGTCGCGAACAGCGCCCACCAGCTCATCGAACCGCCATTCAGCCAGACGATCGCCTGCTCGATCGGCCAGCCATAAATATAGAGCCCGTAGGAGAGATCGCCTAAACGCGCGGCGGGCAGCGGCTTCAACCATGGTGCGAAAGCGAGGTAGATGACGAGGTAGGAGCCGAAGATCGGGAATAGAAGGATGAATGCTTTGAGCGGCACGCTGAGCGCGAGTCCGGCGCAAGCGAGAAGCGCGAGGCGGCCGTTGA
>DASXCX010000309.1:0-2581 GCA_036490955.1 Allostellaceae bacterium
CGAAGGCATCATGAATGAGGCCGAGCGTGTGGTGCGCGAACTCTATGCGCATTATTTGCGTAATCCGGTCGATCTGCCGCCCGAATGGAGCAAGGGCATCGAGCTCGCCGGCGAAAGCACGCGCGCCCGCCGCGTCGCCGACTACATCGCCGGCATGACCGACCGCTATGCGCTGGTCGAGCACGCACGATACTGCACGAACACGCCGGAACTGCGGTAACGGGCCAGGCGTACGGAGTTGGTCGAGATCGAGAAGCTCGATGCCGCAATACGGTAGCGCCGCCGTTTTGACACCTCGCGCGAAATCATTTACCCGCAGCGCCAAATGACTGCGAAAACTCAGCATCTTTTCGCCGACATGCTGGCGCGCGTGACCGCGGCAACCGCACCGCTTATCGGGGCGGCGGCGGATCTCTCGCGCATCGTGGTCGAGCCGCCGCGCGACGCGACCCACGGCGACATGGCGACCAACGCGGCGATGGTGCTGGCCAAGGAATCCGGCAAGAAGCCGCGCGATCTCGCCGAGGCCATTGCGGATAAATTGCGTAATGACGAGACCATCGAGAAGGTGGACGTCGCCGGCCCCGGCTTCATCAATCTGACGCTCAAGCCGCAAGTGTGGCGCGACGAATTGCGCCGCGTGCTCGCCGCAGGCGCCGACTACGGCCACAGCGATCTGGGCAAGGGCGAGAAGGTCAACGTCGAATACGTCTCGGCCAATCCGACCGGCCCGATGCACGTTGGCCACTGCCGCGGCGCGGTGTTCGGCGACGCGCTCGCCAATCTGCTCGCCTTCGCCGGTTACGACGTGACGCGCGAATACTACGTCAACGATGCCGGCGCACAGGTCGACGTGCTCGCCCGCTCGGCCTTCCTGCGTTACCGCGAGGAATTGGGCGAGACCATTACAATTCCGGAAGGACTTTACCCCGGCGACTATCTCAAGCCCGTCGGAGGAGAGCTCGCAGCCGAGCACGGCGCAAAGCTCACGACCATGAGCGAGGCTCAATGGTTGCCGATCGTGCGCGCCAAAGCCATCGCCATGATGATGGATATGATCCGCGACGATCTTGGCGCTCTTAATGTGCGCCACGATGTGTTCTTTTCGGAACGATCGCTGATCGAGGGAAAGAAAGACGAAGTCGGAGCGACTATCGAGGCCTTGCGCGTCAAGGGCGACGTCTTTGAGGGCCGGCTGCCGCCGCCCAAAGGCGGCAACCTGGAAGACTGGGAAGACCGCGAGCAGACGTTGTTTCGCTCGACCGATTTCGGCGACGACGTCGACCGGCCGCTGAAGAAATCCGACGGCAGTTATACCTACTTCGCCTCCGACATCGCCTATCACAAATCCAAGTTCGACCGCGGTTTCCGCAACCTGATTGACGTATGGGGCGCCGACCACGGCGGCTACATCAAGCGCATGCAGGCGGCGGTGAAGGCTGTGAGTGGCGGCAGAGCCGCGCTCGACGTCAAGATCGTGCAGCTCGTGCGGCTGCTGCGCGCGGGCGAACCAGTGAAGATGTCGAAGCGGGCGGGCGAGTTCATCACCCTGCGCGAAGTCGTCGACGAGGTCGGTCGTGATGCCGTGCGTTTCGACATGCTCTACCGAAAGAACGACGCCGTACTCGACTTCGACCTTGCCAAGGTGATCGAACATTCGCGCGACAACCCGGTGTTCTACGTTCAGTACGGGCACGCGCGCGCGCAGTCGGTGTTCCGCAATGCTCGCGCCGAAATTCCGAGCCTGCCGGCTGATGCTGAGGAACGTGCCAAGTTCCTTTCGGGTGCCTCGGTGGAACGACTCGACGACCCTGCGGAACTTGCGTTGATGCGGCGCATCGGACTCTACCCGCGGCTCGTTGAAGCAGCGGCCGGGGCCCATGAGCCGCACCGTATCGCTTTCTATCTCTATGAATTGGCAAGCGAATTTCATGCGTTCTGGACGCGCGGCAATGAAGCGCCTCATTTACGCTTCATTATCCAGAATGATCCAGACATGACCGCCTCACGGCTCGCTCTGGTGCAGGGCGTAGTGACTGTGCTGGCTTCCGGGCTCGCGGTGCTCGGGGTCGATGCGCCGGACGAAATGCGCTAAATATTATTGCGTGATCGCGCGCTGCCGCCCATGGTTCATGGTGGGCGAAGGGACAAACCGGGGATTCAATGGCGGACGAGAACAGTCAGCGAAGCTATCGGACGAACGAAGCGCGCGCCACGACGACCAACAGCGGCAATGACCCGCTCGCTGAGCTTGCGCGCCTGATCGGCCAGACCGATCCATTCGCTGAATTCGGCCGCGACAGCGCTCGTCGCGCGCCTGCTGCGCGCTCCCCTGAAACGTCGGAGACGTGGCCGCCAGCTAAACCTGCGGCATTGAGCGCGCCCCCGACTGCGCCGGCCTCGGCGCAATCTGAAATGCCGCCACCACGAATGTTCGGCACGCAGAATTACGATTCATCTCGATACGCGTCGCCGCTTGCCGGCGGGGCAGGGCTCTATCGCACCGCCAATGAGGCGCCGCCCTACGCCGACACTGAACAGCAGGGCGGCGAATACGCCGTCGATGATTACTACCAAGGTG
>DASXCX010000310.1:0-11528 GCA_036490955.1 Allostellaceae bacterium
TCCCGACGGGCCGCGGCCGACCGGGCTGCGTTATTGCATCAATTCGACATCGCTGACGCTGAAGCCAAAAGAGAAGTAGCTAACGCCGCTTCTCCAGCGCCTCGACCTGTGCCCAGCCGGCTTCGGCGAGGCGCTTTGCGCGTGCGCCGCTATCGAGCGCCCGCGCGCTTGCGGCCGTGCCTTCGCGCACGCGCCCCATGATGCCCTGGAGGATTGCCGCGAGCCGGAACATGTTGAAGGCGATGTAGAAGTCCCAATTCGGCAAGTCGCCGCGGCCGGTCCGCCGGCAATAAAGCGCACGGCCTTCCGCCTCGCTCGGTATGCCGAGCGAGGCGAGATCGAAGCCGAAGAGGCCGCGATAGGTGTCCGGCCCCAAGCGCCAAGGCATCATGTGATAGGCGAAATCCGAGAGCGGATTGCCAAGCGTCGACAACTCCCAGTCGAGCACCGCGATCACTCGCGGCTCGCTGGGGTGGAAGATCATATTATCGATGCGGAAATCGCCATGGATGAGCGTCGTCTCTTCGCTTGCCGGGGCGTGTTGCGGCAACCATTCGATCAGCCGGTCCATTGCCGGCATCGCTTCGGTTTCGGATGCACGATATTGTTTTGTCCAGCGGTCGATCTGACGCATCACATAATTGCCGGGCCGGCCGTAATCCGAAAGGCCGATCGCCGCGTAATCCACTTTATGGAGCAGCGCGATTGCCTCGTTCATTGCCGCAAAGATGCCGTGGCGCTCGCTTTCGGACAAAGCAGGCAGGGTTGGGTCCCAGAAGACGCGACCCTCGACATAATCCATCAGATAGAACGCCGTGCCGACGATGCTGTCGTCGAGGCAAAGCGCGTGCATTTTCGGCACCGGCACATCGGTGGCGGCGAGCGCCGACATAATGCGGAATTCCCTATCGACGGCGTGCGCCGAGGGCAGCAGCTTACCCGGCGGCTTGCGTCGCAAGACATACCGGTGATTGCTGGCGGCGACGCGATACGTCGGGTTGGACTGGCCGCCCTTGAATTGTTCGATCGCGAGCGGCCCGCGAAATCCTGCGACATTCGCCCGCATCCAGGCTTCGAGCGCGGCCGGATCGAAACGGTGTTGCTCGCGCACCGGCATCGTGCCGACGAATTCTTCGGGGCTGAATTGCTCAGTTTCGTTCATCTTTGCCTCGCGACCAGCGCGGCTATCATGACAAAAAAGCCACAGCGGCAGGGGAGAAAGCCCCCTAATCAAGCAAATTCCTTAACAATGCCACGTTTTTGGGCAATGCTTTCTCTGAAGTTTTTGGCCGCAATCGACGTGATATCCGCCGCTAGGCGCATCCGTTTCGGCCGGATAGGCCGGAATCCCGGAATTCCTTGCCGTGCAAGGGCTTTTCGCTCGGCTGTAATCCGCCCTTTTGCCCCATCGCAGGGCGGGGCCCGCGGGTCGGTGTGGTGGCCCGCACAGACCGACTCGGCGCAAATCGCTAAAAGGCACCTATCTTTAATGAGGTGTAGGCGCGGAAAGCCTGGATCGACGACGCTGCTCGACCGTTATGGTTAATGCCTCGTCAATCATTCGGCGCGACGATGAGTTATCGGTGGCAAGTCCGTTGGGGGAATGAGGCGGTTGGCTCTGAACTTGCACATTTGAACGTGGAGGTGGGGACATGATGACACAGGACAGTCTCTTCGGTCTCTTCGCGAAACAGTACGACACGCAGAAAGAGGCTGAGATGTCCCTCGAGGACTATCTCAAAGCCTGCGCGCGCGAGCCCATGGCTTATGCGAGCGCTGCGGAGCGTATGATCGCCGCGATCGGCGAGCCCGAGATGGTCGATACCAGCACCGATTCTCGCCTCGGCCGCATCTTCATGAACCGGACGATCCGCGTCTATCCCGCCTTCACCGACGATTTTTACGGCATGGAAGAGACGATCGAGCGCATCGTCGGCTACTTCCGTCACGCGGCGCAGGGGCTCGAAGAGCGCAAGCAGGTGCTCTATCTGCTCGGCCCGGTCGGCGGCGGCAAATCCTCGCTTGCCGAACGCCTCAAGGCGCTAATGGAAAAGATGCCGATCTATGTCTTGAAGGCGGGCAAGGAGATGAGCCCGATCTTCGAGAGCCCCTTGGGGCTGTTCGATCCCGTCACCATGGGCGACATGCTGGAAAAGCAGTACAAGATTCCGAAGCGCCGGCTGACCGGCCTCGTCAGCCCATGGGCGCTGAAGCGGCTCGATGAGTTCGGCGGCGATATCTCGAAATTCACGGTTGTGCGCGTGCATCCCTCCCGTCTACGCCAAATCGGCGTTGCGAAGACCGAGCCGGGCGACGAGAACAACCAGGACATCTCCTCGCTGGTCGGCAAGGTCGATATCCGCAAACTCGAATTCTTCTCGCAGAACGACGCCGACGCCTATTCCTTCTCGGGCGGTCTCAACCGCACGACGCAGGGCATCCTCGAATTCGTCGAGATGTTCAAGGCGCCGATCAAGATGCTGCATCCGTTGCTGACGGCGACACAGGAAAGCAACTACATCGGTTCGGAGAATATCGGCGCGATCCCGTTCCAGGGCATCATCCTCGCCCATTCCAACGAAGCCGAGTGGCAGACCTTCAAGAACAACCGCAACAATGAAGCCTTCATCGACCGCATCTGCGTGATCAAGGTGCCGTATTGCCTGCGCTCGAGCGAAGAGCGACAGATCTACGAGAAACTGTTGCAGAACAGCGAGCTTTCGACCAATCCGTGCGCGCCGGGCACGCTCGATATGCTGTCGCGCTTCTGCGTGCTGTCTCGTCTGAAGCCGCATGAGAATTCGAATCTCTATTCGAAGATGCGCTCCTATGATGGTGAGAGCCTCAAGGACACCGATCCGCGCGCCCGCACGGTGCAGGAATACCGTGACGCCGCCGGGGTCGACGAAGGCATGAACGGTCTTTCGACCCGCTTCGCCTTCAAGGTGCTCTCCAGCACTTTCAACTACGACACCCATGAGATCTCGGCTGATCCCGTGCACCTCATGTATATTCTCGAGCAGTCGATTCGCCGCGAGCAGTTCGGCGAGGATCAGGAGAAGAAGCTCCTTGCTTTCATCAAGGCCGAGCTTGCCCCGCGCTATGCCGAATTTATCGGCAACGAGATTCAAAAGGCCTATCTGGAATCCTACGGCGATTACGGCCAGAACCTTTTCGACCGCTACGTCGCCTATGCCGATGCCTGGATCGAGGATCAGGACTATAAGGATCCGGACACCGGCCAGTTGATGGATCGCGAACTGTTGAACCAAGAGCTATCGAAGATCGAGAAGCCGGCGGGCATCGCCAATCCCAAGGACTTCCGCAACGAAGTCGTGAAGTTCGCCCTGCGCGCCCGCGCGGCGAACAAGGGCAAGAACCCCGCCTGGACGTCCTATGAGAAACTGCGCGAGGTGATCGAGAAGCGTATGTTTAGCCAGGTCGAAGATCTGCTGCCGGTCATCAGCTTCGGCACGAAGAAAGACAGCGAGACCGAGAAGAAGCATACGGACTTTCTCGAGCGCATGACCTCGCGCGGTTACACACCGCGTCAGGTGCGGCGTCTCGTCGAGTGGTATATGCGCGTGAACAAGGCCGGCTAGAGGTAGCGCAGGAGTAAGCGCGCGATGAACATTATCGATCGCCGGCCCAATCCGAAGGGCAAAAGCCTCGCCAACCGGCAACGGTTCATCGAGCGCGCGAAAGGTGAGGTCAAGGATGCGATCGCCGACGCCTTGAAGCGCCGCAAGATCGGTGATGCCGCCGGCGGCGAAAAAGTCTCGATCCCGACACGCGGTATTCAGGAGCCCGTGTTCCGCTCCGCCTCTCGCGGGGGCAAGCGCGAATACGTGCTGCCGGGCAACAAGAAATTCGTCGCTGGCGACAAGATCGAGCGGCCGCAGCAAGGCGGTGGCGGCGGCGGCCGCGGCGAGGCCAGCGCCGAGGACAATGGCGAGCAGGATGCTTTCGAGTTCATGCTCTCGAAAGAAGAGTTCCTCGATCTGTTGTTCGAGGATCTCGAACTGCCCAATCTCGTCAAGACCAAGCTCAAATCGATGGAGACGACGCAGCTTCAGCGTGCCGGCTATTCTATCGATGGCACGCCGGCGAGCCTCAACATCCGCCGCACCATGCGGAACAGTCTGGCGCGGCGCATTTCTTTGAATCGCCCGAGTCCGGCCGATATCGAGGCGATCGAACGCCAGGCGAAAGCGGCCGAGGAGGCCGACGACGCAGAGGGCGCGGAACAGGCGCGCGCCGATCTCGAAGCGGCGAAGCTGCGCGCCCGGCGCTTCGCCTATATCGATCCGGTCGATGTCCGCTACAACCGCTTCGAGCGTATTCCGAAGCCGAACGCGCAGGCCGTGATGTTCTGCCTGATGGATGTGTCGGGATCGATGACCGAGGCGATGAAGGATCTCGCCAAGCGCTTCTTTCTCTTGCTGCACGTCTTCCTGACGCGGCGCTACAAGACGGTCGATCTCGTCTTCATCCGCCATACCTCGAATGCGCAGGAGGTCGACGAGGACACGTTCTTCCACAGCCGCGAGACCGGCGGCACGATCGTCTCGACGG
This sequence comes from Allostellaceae bacterium, assembly GCA_036490955.1. GTDB lineage: Bacteria > Pseudomonadota > Alphaproteobacteria > ATCC43930 > CGMCC-115725 > CAIKMD01. The sequence continues at coordinate 4,576 of DASXCX010000310.1, forward strand.
CGCTCGATGAGATGATGAAAGTGGTGCGCGACCGCTACAATCCTGAGAACTGGAACATTTACGCGGCGCAGGCGTCCGACGGCGACAATTACTCCGAGGACAGCGATCGTTGCAGCCAATTGCTCGGTGGCGAGATCCTGCCGCTGACGCAATATTTCGCTTATATCGAAGTCGGCGCCGAGGCGACGCTGCGCCACGGCTTTCCCTCGCCGCCGACCGATCTCTGGCGCACCTATGCCGCGATCGCGCCGGCGCATGAGAATTTCGCGATGCGCAAGGTCGCCGATCCGTCGCAAATTTATCCGGTGTTCCACGATCTCTTCGCCAAGGACCGCGAGCATGCCTGAGACGCTGCTCAACTCGCTCGCCGGCGACGATAAGCTGCTCTTCACCGGGCCGGAATGGGATTTCGAGAAGCTGCGCCACGTCTACGACGCGATCGAGGAGATCGCGATCGGCGAGATGGGGCTCGACGTCTATCCCAATCAGATCGAAGTGATCACTTCCGAGCAGATGCTCGATGCCTACGCTTCGATCGGCCTGCCGCTAATGTACCGGCATTGGAGCTTCGGCAAGCATTTCGCGCGCGAAGAGACGCTCTATCGCAAGGGTTATCAGGGCCTTGCCTACGAGATCGTGATCAATTCCAGCCCCTGCATTTCCTACATCATGGAAGAGAATTCCATGGCGATGCAGACGTTGGTCGTGGCGCATGCCGCCTTCGGCCACAATCATTTCTTCAAGAACAATTTTCTCTTCCGGCAATGGACGGATGCCACGGGCATTCTCGACTATTTGACCTTTGCGCGCGATTACGTCGCCCATGCCGAGGAGACTTATGGCGCCGACGAGGTCGAGCGCACCATCGACGCCGCGCACGCGTTGATGAGTCACGGCGTCCATCGCTATGCGCGCCGGCCGAAGCTCAATCTCATGGAAGAGAAGAAGCGCGAGGACGAGCGCCGGCGTTTCGCCGAAGAGAATTACGACGACATCTGGCGCACGGCCCAGCTCGTGCAAGAGACCGCGTCGTCGGACGCGAAAGCGGCCGAGCGGGAGCTGGCGGCGATCCGCGAGAAGCTCGGTCTGCCGGAGGAGAACCTCCTCTATTTCCTCGAGAAACGGGCGCCGCGGCTCAAGCCGTGGCAGCGCGAGCTGGTGCGCATCGCGCGTCATGTCTCGCAGTACTTCTATCCGCAGAAGCAGACCAAGATGATGAACGAAGGCTGCGCGACCTTCTGTCATTACGAGATCGTGCACCGCCTGCATGAGAAGGGCTTAATCAGCGACGGCACGCTCTTGGAAATCATGCATTCGCATACCAGCGTCGTGACGCAGCCGGAATTCGACGATCGGCGCTATTCCGGCATCAATCCCTACGCACTCGGCTTCGCCATGATGCGCGACATCAAGCGCATCTGCCTCGATCCCTCGGCCGAGGATCGAGAATGGTTCCCGGATTTCGCCGGCAACGGCGATCCCTACGGGACGCTACGCCATGCCTGGGCGAATTACCGCGACGAGAGTTTCATCCTGCAGTATCTCAGCCCGCGCTTGATGCGCGAGTTCCGCATGTTCAAGCTGGTCGACGATGCCGATCAGGATGCGATGGTGGTCGACGCGATCCACGAGGATCGCGGCTATCGCGAGATCCGCCGGGGCTTGGCGCGGCAATACGATCTCGCGCGCCACGAGCCCGATATCCAGGTGCGGGACGTCGATCTTGCCGGCGATCGCTGTCTCGTCTTAAGTCACGCCGTACATGACGGCGTGCTGCTGGAGGAGAATTCAGCCCGGGCCGTGCTCGAGGAGCTCTCGGGCCTCTGGCATTACGGCATCCGGCTCGAAGAGATCGACGCCACGAGCGACAAGGTGCTGAAGACCCACGAGGTCACGGCGCGCCATTAACAGGGCCGCGATCTCGAATAGCCTTCAGTGTAGGCTGAACGACGCTTGCACGTGGTGCATGCGCGGCGGTCCGATCAATGCCGCCTGTGCTATCTTCACTGAATGCAGCTTGCCCTCGATGTTCTTTTGCCAGAAGGCGAGGAAGCGCTGCAACTCGGGATAGCGCGGCGCGATATCGAATTGCTGCCAGATGAAGCTCTGGACCAAATGCGGGTGGTCGGGCAGGTGGTAGAGGATATCGGCGGTGGTCAGCCGATACCCTTCAAGCTGTTTGCGGATGGCCTCTTGAGCGAACATGCGTGAACCTCGCAGCATCTCTAGCTAGACAACGAAGACCACTCTCAAGGTTTCCTCACACGGGTTAATAATCAAGAAAAAACCTAGAAATATCAGTATTTTAGCAGCCCATCGATAGGAGTGCTGCCAGGACGAGCCGTCAGCGTGCACGGACGCTCGAGAGGAAACGCTCGGCCTCGCTGCGCAGCGTGTCGGCTTCTTCAGCGAGCCCCGCGGCGGAACTCAGCACCATATTCGCGGCCTGGCCGGTCTCATCGGCGGCGCGGTTGAGCCCCATGATATTCGTCGAGACGCCGCGTGTGCCCTTGGCGGCTTCGAGCACGTTGCGTGCGATCTCGCGTGTCGTCGCTTCCTGTTTCTCGATCGCGGTGGCAATCGCGGCCGAGATCGAGTTGCTCGTGGCGACGGTCGCGCTGATTTCGCCGATCGCGTTCACTGCCTCGCGTGTCGCGCCTTGGATCGCGCGCACTTGCGCGGCGATGTCGTCGGTTGCTTTCGCGGTCTGATTGGCGAGCGATTTGACCTCCGCCGCGACGACGGCGAAGCCGCGGCCGGCTTCGCCCGCGCGCGCCGCCTCGATCGTCGCGTTGAGCGCGAGGAGGTTGGTTTGGCTCGCGATATCGGAAATAAGCTTCACGACCTCGCCGATGCGATGCGCGGCTTCGGAAAGTCCGCGCACGGTGTTGCTGGTGCGCCCGGCTTCGGCTACCGCCTCGTGCGCGACGCGCGCCGATTCGGCGACCTGCCGGCCGATCTCGGAGGTCGAAACCGATAGCTCCTCGGCTGCGCCGGCGACGGTTTGCACATTGCCCGAAGCGCGCTCCGCGGCTGCGGCGACGGCGTCCGACTGACGCAGCGCCGATTCCGCGGTCGAGACCATCGCCGCGGCGGTCGTCTGCATTGCCCCGGCCGCGCCCGAGACGGTATCGACAACACCTTTGACCCTCGCCTCGAAGCTTTGCGCGAGCGCGAGCAACTCGGCGCGGCGCTGCTCGGTCATGGCCTGGCGCTCGTGGGCCGCTTCGCCTTCGCGCTCTCGGGCGAGCCGGGCACGATCGCGGAACACGACCAGCGCTGCCGCCATCTCGCCGATCTCGTCTTTGCCCAAATCCTTGATGACGATATCGAGATTGCCGCGGGCAAGGTCGCTCATGCTGTGCGTCAGCGCATCGAGCCGGCGCACGAGGTGGCTGCCAACGAAAAGTGCGGGACCGGCGGCGATCAGGCTGATCGTGGCGATGACGGCGAGCAGCGCTTCGCCGCGCAGTACAGCAACGAGGCAGGTGACGAGGCCGAGCAGGGCGATCGCGCCGAAAGCGCCAAGCAGCTTGACGCGGATTCCGGTATTCGGGCGGCCGGACTGCGGGCCGCCTTGGCTGATCGCCACCATGATGTTCCTTTGCCGAGCGGGGTGTTCCGCCGGGTTGGGCGGCGATTATCGCGACTTGGCGGTTAGGGCATCCTTAAAAGGGAGCGTTAACGAAACGCTACGGCGGCGGAAATCCGGAAGGGCGCCATGGCCGAGGTCACGGCGTGGAAGGCGATTTGCGCTTGTCGCCGCGTTTGTTAGCCTCGTTTCATGCCCGGTATCCTGCGCAACCTCGTCGTCACCTTTCGCTTCGGCACCGGCGCCGTATTCGGGCTTTGCATCTTCCTGCTCACGCCGGTGGCGTTGCCGACGGCCATGCGGGGCGCGATCGGCTGGGATTCCGGCGTGCTGCTGTTCTTCGCGCTCACCGCCTTCGTCATCGGCGCCGGCAACTCGACGGTGTTGCGCCAACGCGCCAGCCAGAGCGACACACATCTTTGGATCATCCTTGGCGTCGTCGTCATCGCCGCCGCGGCGAGTTTTGCCGCGCTCGCTTTCGTGCTGCAAAAGCCGGACGGAGCGCCGACGAGCTCGATGGTCGGCCGCGTCTGCGTGGCTGTCGGGACGCTTGTGCTGTCGTGGAGCTTGGTCCATGCGATGTTTGCGATCCGTTACGCGCATTATTTTTATGGCGATCCGGAAGCCGACGGCACGCCGCGCGGCGGTCTTGCTTTTCCGGGCAAAGGGCATCCCGATTTCTGGGACTTCATGTACTACGCCTTCGTCGTCGGCATGACCTGCCAGGTCTCCGACGTGCAGGTGCTGACGAAGCCGATGCGCCGCCTGACCCTGGCGCACGGCGTGCTCGCTTTCTTCTTCAATGCCGGCGTGCTCGCCCTGGCGGTCAATATCCTCGCGACCGCGCTCTGAGCTTGATGCGTTGTCCGCCGTCGCGGCGGAAATTCCCGGGCGCGAGCCAGCGCTGGTAGGCGCCGCGCAGCCGCGGCCAATCCCGATCGATCATCGCGAACCACACGGTGTCGCGGCTTTCGCCCTTGATCACCATGTGCTGCCGGAAATAGCCCTCGCGCCGGAAACCGAAGCGCAAGGCCGCACGCTGCGAGCGGCGATTGCGCGCATCGCATTTCCATTCGACCCGGCGATAACCCCAGCGCTCGAAGCACTGGCGCAGCATGAGAAAGATCGCTTCGGTCGCGCCGCGACTCTTTTGCAACGGCGCGGCGAAGAAGATGTTGCCGAGTTCAACGACACCATGGCCGGGATTGATGCGCATGAAGCTCGCCATGCCAAGTGCGCCGCGCCGCTTGTCGACGATGGCGAGGAACAGGGGATCTTCGGATTCGGCGCAGGCCGCGAGCCAAAGCGCGAAATCCGCCCGGCTGACGAATGGTCCGACGAACATGAAATCCCAAAGCCGCGAGTCGTGACCGGCTCCATGCGTCGCCTCATAGAGCGGCGCTGCATGATGGCGCGGCTTCAAGGGCTCGAGCGTCACATAGCGGCCGCGGATCGGCAGCCGCGTTGGCTCGCGCGCCGGCCGCCAGCGGAATTCTTTGCTTGCCATCGCAGGCTCCCTAGGCCCCGCGCTGCGCGCGAATCCGTTCGATCATGATCGGCAAGATTCTCGTCCTTCCTGCATCGGCACGCCGGCCCGAAACCCTCGCCAGGGCCGGTGGCGAGCATAGTCGCGGTCGGGTGCCGCATTTTTTTGCGCGTCCGGCTCAGCCTCGCCCGCGGATCGTATTGATCACGCGGCGGCCGATGCGCTTCGCGCGCATCAGCAGCTTGCGCCTTCGGCTGCTCTCTTGTGCTCGGCGCAGGGCTTCGATCGCGTTCGCCTTGGCGGTGCGCCAGTGGCCCCAGGCATCGGTGCGGCAAAAAACGCTGTAGCCGTTGCGGAGGGTTTGATCGTCCGCCAGATTTTCGTAGAGCGGATCGTTCAGGAGACGCTGCCGCGCCGCGTAACATTTGAAGGCGTTGGTATCGTCGAGGCAGATGATTTTTGCGCCGTAGACGTCGTCGAGTTCGGCCGAACCGGTAAATTCCGAGCCGTCGATCAGCACGAGATCGAATTGCTCGATGCCATTCGCTTTCTTGATCTCGGCAATGCCGTCGCGGTCGAGTTCGGGATGATCCTTCAGATAATCGAGACCTTCGGCACGCCAGCCGAATACGGTCGAGAGATCGTACTGATTGAGCGCGGTCCTATGGGTGTTGTAGAACGTGCGCAGTTCGGCCTCGCTCGCGACGCGCGATGAACGGACCGATGACATGTTGTAGCAACGGACGAACTCATACTTCTGATAGGTCCGCTGCAACTCGGCGAAGCGTGGGCGCGAAACTTCCAGGCAATAGAGGATTGGGTCGTGCCGGTTCAGCCGGAGCGTGCTGACGAGGGCCTTGGTGCTGCCTTCGCCCGAGGAGGAACCGATCTCGAGCACATGCTTCAGGTCTTCGAACATGCCAAGGCCTTTGAGCGCCTCGTAAAAGGCGTCATCGAGAATTTCCGGCGCGATAAGCCGTTCAGACGCTGAAAGCCGGTCCGACATCGTTATTCCTCAGATCAGGGCCCACGACTCCATGTTCACCCGCAATTCCCGATCTCTGCAAGATGCGGTTGAGAAGATAATACCGACCGCGATAAAGCCATGACCGATTGGACGGACGACGCGCCGGCGGCGACCGACGTGCTCTCGATGAAGAGCCGAATCAGATCGAGCGGCTTCCCGTCAGGCACAGTCGGGCAGGGCCGCTAACAAAGCCCTTGCCAGAGCCGCGGCCGAGCGCTTCAATTTGATGACACGGCTGGGGTGCCGGCGATCGGCCGGCTGAGATCATACCCACGGAACCTGTCTGGGTCATGCCAGCGAAGGGAGCCCATGGACGGCCAAGCATCCCGTAGCAAGCCAAAAACCGCGATCATCGGCGGCGGCGTCATTGGCCTATCGGTCGGCTGGCGATTGGCGCAAGCCGGTTGCGCCGTCGAGATATTCGAGCGTAGCGAGGCCGGGAAGGGCGCGAGCTGGGCCGCGGCCGGCATGCTCGCCGCGGGCGTCGAGACCGAGCCGGGAGAACTCGCGCTGCATGGGCTTTGCCGTGCCAGCCAGGATGCCTGGCCGCGCTTCGCTGCCGAGCTCGAAGCCGCCTCGGGTCAGCGCATCGAGCTGCGCCGCGAGGGAACTCTCATGGTCGCGCTCAATCGCGACGATACGGCGCAGCTTCGTTACACCTACGACTTCCAGCGCACGCATGGCATCGCGCTGGATTGGTTGAGCGGCGCGCAAGCGCGGCAAAAAGAGCCGTATCTCCATCCCAATCTTGCCGCCGCGGTCTATTGCGCCGGCGATCATCAGGTCGAGAATCGCAAACTGGTGCGCGCGCTGCGCACAGCGTTCATCGCCGCCGGCGGCAAACTGCG
>DASXCX010000311.1:0-13079 GCA_036490955.1 Allostellaceae bacterium
TCCCGCGGTCACGAGTCTCGTCTCGCGCGCCGCGGGCTCCGATGAGCGCGGCGGCATTCTCGGCGTCAATCAATCGGGCCAGAGTCTCGCCCGCATCCTCGGCCCGCTGATCGGCGGCTTCGTTTACGGTGCGGCCGGACGCGACGCCCCTTATTATGTCGGCGCGGTCATCATGGTGGCGGTCGTCCTGATGGCCGCCGCCTTGCCCCGCGGGGAGAAAACGCGTTGAGCATGAGCAGGGACCGCGGCGGGCAACGCCGGCGGATCGATCGGGTCAGCGAGGTCGGGTTCAAGGAAGAGCTGAAAGCGGTCGGCAAGCTGCTGCCCTATCTCTGGCCGCGCGACAATCGCGAGCTCCGCGCGCGCGTGTTGATCGCGATCGCGCTGCTGATCGCGGCCAAGTCGCTCACCGTCTATGTGCCGATGCTCTACAAGCACGCGGTCGATGCGCTTTCGCCTGGCAAGGCGCTGGTCGTTGTGGTGCCGATCTTCTTCATCATCGGCTACGGCGTGGCGCGGGTCGCGGCGCAGGCTTTCGCCGAGACGCGCGACGCGGTCTTCGCCAAGGTTGGGCAGCGCGCGGTCCGCACCGTGGCGCTCGCGACCTTCCGCCATCTCCACGCGCTGTCGCTCCGCTTTCACCTCGAGCGCCAGACCGGCGGGCTCTCGCGCTCGGTCGAGCGCGGCATTCGCGGCACGGAATTCCTGCTCGACTATTTCCTCTTCAGCTTCGTACCGACGATGTTCGAGATCCTGCTCGTCTGCTCGATCCTGTGGCGGCTTTACGATTGGACCTTCGCGGCGGTGACGCTCGCCACCATCTTCGCCTATGTCACCTTCACCTTCATCGTCACCGATTGGCGCATGCAGTTCCGCCGCGAGATGAACGAGCGCGATAGCGAGGCGAACACCAAGGCGATCGACAGCCTGCTCAATTACGAGACGGTCAAATACTTCGCCAATGAAGAGCACGAGGCACGGCGCTTCGACGTCGCGCTGCAGGGGTACGAGCAGGCCGCGGTCCGCAGCCAGCACACGCTCTCCTTCCTCAATATCGGTCAGGGCTCGATCATCGCTTGCGGCCTTGTCGGCGTGATGCTCTTGGCGGCGGACGGCGTCGCCTCCGGCGGCATGAGCGTCGGCGATTTCGTGCTGGTCAATTCCTACCTCGTCCAGCTCTATCAGCCGCTCAACGTGCTCGGCATGGTCTATCGCAACATCAAGCAATCGCTGACCGATCTCGAAGCGATGTTCCGTTTGCTGCAGGTGAAAGCCGAGGTCCAGGACAAGCCGGGCGCGGCGACGTTGCAGGTGACGCGCGGCGAGGTGGTCTTCGATCACGTTTCCTTCGCTTACGATCTGCGCCGGCCGATTCTGAAAGACGTATCGTTCCGCGTCGCGCCGGGCGGCATCTTGGCGATCGTCGGTCCGTCGGGCGCCGGCAAATCGACCATCTCGCGGCTCTTGTTCCGCTTCTACGACGTGAATCAAGGTGCGATCCGCATCGACGGTCAGGACATCCGCGACGTGACGCAAGATTCCCTGCGCCGCGCTATCGGCGTCGTGCCGCAGGATACGGTGCTGTTCAACGACAGCATCTTCTACAACATCGCCTATGGCCAGCCCGGCGCCGGCGCCGACGTGGTCGAGGAGGCGGCGCGGCATGCGCATATCCACGACTTCGTGCGCGCGCTGCCCGACGGCTATCACTCGCCGGTGGGCGAGCGCGGCCTGAAGCTGTCGGGCGGCGAAAAGCAGCGTGTCGCCATCGCGCGCGTCATCCTCAAGGGGCCGCGCATCCTCCTTTTCGATGAGGCGACCTCGGCGCTCGATACCCACACCGAGCGCGAGATCCAGGCGAGCCTCGAGGAGGTGGCGGAAAACCGCACGACCTTGATGATCGCGCATCGTCTCTCGACCGTGATCCATGCCGACGAGATTCTGGTGGTTGATGACGGCCGCATCGTCGAGCGCGGTAACCATGCCCAACTCATCGCCCAGGACGGCATGTATGCCGCGATGTGGCGCCGCCAGCAGGAGGCCGATCAGCGCGCTGCCGAGCTCGCCGCGGTCGTCGGCGACCCGCCTGAGGCCGCTCACCCGGTGGCAGTGGCGGAATAGGGCCGTTTTTTCCCGCCATCGCGATGTCGGTCCGGCTTGACCGGCGCGGCTCCTTCCCCTAAAACCGCGCCTTCCCAAACGAGGTCGTTACTATGTCGCGGCGATGCGTCATCACGGGCAAAGGCGTTCAGACGGGCAACAACGTCAGCCATGCGAACAACAAGACCAAGCGTCGGTTCCTGCCCAACCTGCAATACGGCTCGGTCTTGAGCGACGCGCTCGGCCATGCGGTGAAGCTGCGTCTCACCACGAATGCGATCCGCACCATCGAGCATAATGGTGGCATCGACGCCTATCTTCTCGGCACGCCCGATTCCAAACTTTCAAGCGAAGCGAAGCGCTTGAAGCGCCGCGTTGAGACGGCGCAAGCAAAGCGCGCGGCACAGGCTTAATCCATTTCGTCGATCGACGAACGAAAGAGCCGGTGGTAACCACCGGCTCTTTTCTTTTATGCATCGCTCATCATCTGCCGGCGATTGTCGATTCCGTCGTATGCGCTCGTCGCTCATGCATCGATCTCGCTCGCAGGTGTTGCATCCATGCATCGCATCACCGCAAAAGCGACGACAAGGGGTGTAGGGGGGCGCAAGCGGGGCGCAAACGACTCAAAACAGCCCGTTCCCCCGCGAGTCGCGGATTCGGGTCGAAAAGACGATTTCCAGGGCGCGGATCGATCGTCGCGAACCGCGCGGGCACCGAAAAGCGAATCCGGCGTGCCGACGCTTCGGCGCGAGGACTTTTTCCCGAGAGTTGCGTGCGGATCGGATGATGCGATCGCGATCGTGATCGCGACGCGCGAGATGATTTTCGCGCGCGTCGCACATCAGCGGTGAGCGAATTTTTTTTGCGCGATCGATGTCGTGCGATGCGTCGCGTCGACATTCGGCGCAGCATGCGATGCGAAATTTTCGCATCGCATGCGTGATGAACTTCACGCGATGATCGGTCGGGCGACGATGCGTGTTCGCGGCATACTCGATTTGCGCAAACCCGCATGAATTGCGGACTTTTCGCCTATCGCGCACTGATCCCAAAATCTGCGGCTTATTCTGCGCCGCAAGATTTCCCGGCAACGAGAGACGATAAATCTCGCGCGCGGAAATCGCGGTGCGCGCCTGTGCCCGAAAAAGAAAACGCGTGACCAATTTTGTCACGCGATGGATCGTCCAAAATGTTAGCGGGGCTGCCCCTGAGCTTTCCTTCGCTCGGAAGCAGCCCCGCCATGGGTAGAGGCTGAACTTAAAGGAGCCCTACTTCTTTTTCTTCTTCTTCTTGGCCTTCTTCTTGGCCTTTCTCTTTGCTGCCATGATGGCTGTCCTCTTAGCGATGGGTTCTGCATCGGCCCATCCAATGCATTCACCCCAGAAAAATTTACCATCCCTCCCAGAAATTGTGTAGCCAGATTGTCAAATCGCTACATGTGGGGTGTGGATAAATGCCCCCAATGCGCTCCGCACGACGTGCGGCGCACCCGATCAATCTCATTCGGTGATGCATCGCCTTGACGGCGGCACCGCAAACCAAAATAGATGCGCGAGCCATCAATCGAGGGAGGCAGCGATGAGCGATTTCCAAATTCGGCGCGTGGTGACCGGGCATGATGTCAACGGCAAAGCGATCGTGCTCTATGACGAGATCGGCAAGGAGATCTCGGTCGGTCGCCCCGGCGCGACGTCCTGCGTCGTTTGGACCACAGAAGGCTGGCCGATCAGCAATGACGGCTCCGAGGACGAGGCCAAGCGCAAGACGCACACGACGCTCGACAACGGCACCGTACTTCGTATCGTGCGCTTCGATCCCGGCGTCACGCCGCGCAACCACCGCACGGATTCGATCGACTATGCCGTCGTGATGTCGGGCGAGATCGATATGGATTTGGACGGCACCGTCGTTCATTTGAAGGCGGGCGATATCCTGGTGCAGCGCGGCACCGTCCATAATTGGATCAATCATGGCAAAGAGCCCTGCGTCATCGCCTTCTCGCTGATCGCGGCGAAGCCGGTGACGGCCAAAAGCGGCAAGGTGCTGAACGCACATGGCTGAAGGCTGCTGGCCGGTCGTGCCGGCGGTGGCTAGGGTGCGATGACGATGTGATCGGGGAGGGTGAGATGGCCGACGAAGCGCGCCGCAATTCGAGCGGGCTGCAAGGCAAGTTCGAGACGCTGCATGAATTCGTCAAGGCGGCGCGGTTCAAGCTCACACCGACGGTCTGGGACTATGTCGTCGGCGCCGCCGAGACCGAGACGACCTTGAAGCGCAATCGCTATGCGATCGACAGCGTCGGCTTTCGGCCGCGGGTGCTGAACGACGTCAGCGGTATCCAATGTTCGGGCACCGTGATGGGAAAGAAGGCGCGGGTGCCGGTGATGCTGGCGCCGGTCGGCGGGCTCGAGCGTCTCGATCCCGAAGGCGCGGCGGCGGTCGCCCGCGGCGCGACGCTCTTCGGCATCCCGCAGATGCTGAGCTCGGTCAGCGCTCCGGGTCTCGAAGCCACCGCGAAAGCGGCGAATGGCCGGAAATTCTTTCAGCTCTATCGTCGCGGTCCCGACAGCATGACCGACGAGATCGTCGATCGCGCCGTGGCTGCCGGCTACGAGGCTTTCTGCTACACCATCGACAGCGCGTTCTACGGGCGGCGCGAGCGCGATATCGCGCGGCGCGTTTCCAATCGCTCGATCATCGATGACGGCGGCGACAACCGGCAGCAATCGCTCTCCTGGGCCGAGGTCAAGCGGTACAAGGACAAGCATGGCGGCAAGCTGCCGCTGATCCTCAAAGGCATCCAGACCGGCGAGGACGCGGCGATCGCCGTCGATCACGGCGTCGACGGCATCTACATCACCAATCATGGCGGCCGGCAGCTCGATCACGTGCGCGGCACGCTCGATATCCTGCCGGAGGTGGTGGAGGCGGTGCGCGGCCGAGCGCAGATCATCATCGATGGCGGCTTCTATCGCGGCACCGACATCGTCAAGGCGATCGCGCTCGGCGCCAACACGGTCGCGATCGGCCGTCTCTATCTTTATGGCCTCGCCGCGGCAGGTGGGGACGGCGTCGCACGCGTGCTCGAGATATTGGAGAGCGAGATCCGCACCTGCCTCGCGCTCCTCGGCTGCGCCGGCTTCCACGAGTTGACGCGCGGCCATGTCGCGGCGGCGCCCGCGGTGACCCTGCCGCATGTGTTCAGCGCCTTTCCGCTGCTGAACCTGGCCGACGAGGGTTATGGCGGCCGCTGAGCGGCCGTTGCTCTCCTCTTTATTGTTTAGGAGTCTCTGACCAAGGGGGCGCTCGCCGCGCCCACCCCTCGGTTCGTCAAATCTTCCGACGCCGCCCCGGGATTAACCATGTTTCTCCGACGAATGGTTAATTCAACTATTTGATTTACCTTTATTTTTCTTGAAATTTTGCGCGTCTAAGCTTCTTATCGATCGCGTACCAACCCTCGAATGGATCGCGTGGCGCCTCGGGCCCGTGATCGGACAGGCAAGCGTGCGTTACTTCTTCTCGGCTTCAGGCTTGCGCGATATCGCGCTTGGCGGACTCTTCGTCGCCTTCTCGTTGCTGGCCGGCATTCTCGTCGTGACCGTGCTGCTGGTCGTGACGTCGCCGATCATTCAGCTATTCCCGCGGGATTCCGGCGCGCAGGACATCGTCCTCGGCGTCTCGCTGCTGTGGGGCGCGGTGAGTGGCTGCGTCGTCGCGGCCTTCACAACCGATCCTTATCGCCGGATGCGCATCAGGATGCGGGGCGGCTCTCCCGACGAGGCCGAAAGCGTGCCGCTCGAGATGATCGGCCGGCCGATCGCCCGCCGCGTCGCGAACGAGCGGCGCATGCATACCCCCGCGCGCATCGCCGCTGGTTATTCTTTGGCGGCTACGACCTCGACCTCGACCAGGGCTTCCGGGCGCGCCAGCGCCGAGATCACCAAGAGGGTCGAGGCCGGCGCGAGCTTGCCGAGGAATTGGGCACGCACCTCGCGATAAGCGGGAAGGTCCTCGCGCCGCGTCAGATAATGCGTCAGCTTGACGATGTTCTCGTAACCCATGCCGGCGGCGCGCAGCACGGCGCCGATATTGTGCCAGGCCTGCTCCGCCTGGCCACGAATTTCGTCCGACGCAAAGCTGCCATCGGGTCTGAGGCCAAGCTGGCCGGCGCAATAGAGGATCCGCATATTGGGCGGCAGCTCGATGCCATGGCTATAGCCGGCACCCGGCGCGACGGTGGATGGGTTGTGAATCTTCATCATGGTCCTCCCTTGGTTGGGCGGACTCTCGCGAGTCGGCCAGGATTGTGCAAGCGCTGCTAAGCGTTGGGCTTGGCCTCGGGCTTGGGATATAAATATAATTAGTGTCCAGGCAGCATTCCGCTGCGATACGCGAACGGGGTAGGCATGAGAACCTTGTTGACGGTCGTCGGCGACGGCACCGCGACCCCGGTGCTCGAAACCGCTTTATTGGCGGCCCGCAAATTCGACGGGCGGGTGATTGGTCTCAACGCGCTCACCACCGAATACGCCGTCGTGTTCGGCGGCGAAATGGGCTTCTCGGTCTCGTCCGAGGTCGATCGCACGCTGGAGCGCGAGGGTCACGACCGGCGCGTCGCAGCGCGCCAGCTGTTCGAGAATTTCATGCGCGGCCATAACGTGCCGGTCACCGCCGAGGAAACGGCGCCGATACAAGGCGTCAGCGCCGAATGGCGCGAGGAGTCCGGCCGCCAGAACGCTGTGGTCGGATCGCTCGGCCGGGTCTTCGACCTGATCGTCGTCGAGCGGCCGGCGAAGCTCGCTTCGCTCGCCGAGGCGACGCTCGAAGACGCGCTCTTCGAAAGCGGGCGGCCGGTACTGATGGCGCCGCCGGCACCTCCGAAGACGATCGGCGAGAATATCGTTGTCGCCTGGAACGGCAGCACCGAGACGGCGCGCACGGTGGCGCTGTCGATGCCTTATCTCGCCCTCGCCAGCAAGGTCGAAGTGCTGGCGGTCGACGGTGCGATGCAACCCGGACCTTCGGGCGACGATCTTGCTGCGGCGCTGCGTCGGCGCGGTATCGCCGCGACCTTTCGGATGCTATCGGCGCCCAACAACCTCGCCGGCGAGAAATTCCTCACCGAGGCTAAAGCGGTCGGCTGCGATCTCCTGGTGAAGGGCGCCTACACGCAGAGCCGGTTGCGGCAGATGATCTTCGGCGGCGCGACCCGCCATATCATCATGGAAGCCGACATTCCCGTCATCCTCGCGCATTAGATGAGCGTGCCGCCGCGCGGTAAGTCGGCCCGTTAGCGGAAGCCGCCGCACGCTTCGCGGCACGCGGCAAGTGCGGTTGCTCGCCCGACCGCCAATTCGCATTGACCGGCCTATCCGTCGAGCCTATCAGTGTGCGCGCTGCCGAGCAGACCATTGAGCGGCGCTAGGGGTGGAGAGGGATCATGCGCAAAGTCATCTGTGGTGCTGTGGTGGCGCTCGGTGTCCTGGCTGGTGGGGCCATCGTGCCGGCCTCGGCACAGGTGGTGAGCGATCCGAACGTGATCCGCAGTTGTCTCTGCGAACAGCAATTCGTGCTCGATTTGCAAAGCGGCGTCGGCGCCAAGCGCCAGACGCTCGAAAGCAGCCAGCGCAACCAGGCCTCGCTCGCCAGTCAGGTCGACACGCGCCGCGCGCAGATCAACGTCTATAACCACACCGAGCTCGACGCGTTCAAGCAGCTCCTGCAGCAGCGCGACGCCTCGATGGATGCCACCGCCGATGCGACGAAAACCTATGACGATGCGGCCGAGCGCTACAACCAGGCCGTCGCCGCTTACAATGCAAATTGCGCCGGCCGCTCCTACGACGACACCGTGCTCCATCAGATCCAGGCGACCCCGCTTGCCTGCCCGCGTGTCGACGCCCGTCCCTAGCCGAGTTTGACCAGCGTGCCGTTGCGCGCGGCACGGAAGAAGCAGCTGCGCTCGCCGGTGTGGCAGGCGGGTCCGGTCTGTTCGACCTGGAGCAGGATCGCGTCGCCGTCGCAGTCGACGCGCAACTCCTTGAGTTGCTGGATGTGCCCCGAGGTCTCGCCCTTGCGCCAGAGCGATTGCCGCGAGCGCGACCAATAGCAGACGCGGCCGGTCGCCAGCGTCTCGGCGACCGCGTCCCGATTCATCCAGGCGAGCATCAGCACCTCGCCGGTGTCGTGCTGCTGCGCCACGGCGGCCACGAGTCCTTGGCTGTCGAACTTCAGCGCCGCCAGAACGGAAGCGGCCGCGTCGGGCGCACTCATCTGCTGCTCCTATCCGAGAAGATGCGCGGAATCTGGGCGCTCAACTCCGCCAGCGCAACACCCGGTCCTGTACGGGATTGACGAATTCCCGGCCTTCGCGTTTGGCACGTGCATATTCGGTCTTCAGCCGATAGTACCAGCGCGCCTGGGTGTCGGCATCGTCGATCAGCGCCAGCGGCGGATCGAATTTGAGCCCCTCGCGCTGCCGCACCATCACGTCGCGATCCTGGTTGAGAAAGGCGCGCACATAAGGCCGCAGCAGCGGCTTCAAGAGCGAGAGCACCGGCGTCGTCCAATAGATCGCGTGATTGATCTGCGTCTCTTGTGCATCGAGCGGCGTCACGGCCGTGAGGTTCACGACCGCATGCCTGCCGGCGGTGATGTGCTCGATGCGTACGCCGGGCAGGCGAAAGCTGATTTCGGTCTCGGGCGCGCCGCCCAAAAGCTTGTAGGCCCTTGAGTTGCTCGACGGCGCGTGGCGCAGCATCGTGAAGCCGTAAGGACTCGCGCCGAAGGCTTTGCTCTTTTCGTGTATCGATCGCGCGCTGCGCCACCACCAGGAGCGATGAACGAAAGGTCCATGCGCCGGATCCATCAGGCCGACCACGGCGTGATCGATGCTGCAGGGCAAGGTGACTGTCTCGTAGATGTCGGGATTGTGCGCATCGAAGCCGCGCGGTAGCGAAGGCGGCGGCGGTGCGCCCGCGGCGTCCTTGCCGAAGAACACCCAGACATTGCCGCTTTCCTCGCGCGCGGGATAGGCCTGAGCCGATGCGGTCGCGAGATCGAAGCGCTGATCCGCGGCGAGCGAGGGAATCGCGGTGCAGGCGCCGCTCGGCGCGAAGCGCCAGCCGTGATAGCAGCATTCGATCTCGCTTCCGTCGAAACGGCCGTAGCTCAAGGGAATGCCGCGATGCGGGCAAATGTTACGGAGAGCGAAGACCGCGCCCTCCTGGGTGCGGCCCAAGAGCAACGGCTCGCCGAGCAGTGTCCTGGCCAGCGTCTTGCCGCGTCGCAGCCGCTCGCCGGGGACGGCGTAGTACCACATCTCCCGAAGCGGCGCGCTGCTGTCATTCTCCAAAATGGGGTTCCCCCGGCACGGACAAAGAATAGGGCGGGTAAGAGAATTCGCGGGCGAGAGAGTAACGACGCGGCTTTTACGGCGAAAGGCCCGTCCCCGTCTCTGTCGGCTCGTGCCTTGTCGGCGGGGAGCGCGCTCGGTAAGGTTCCGCGCGATTTCACGCCGAGGTGCTTTCATGGCCGATCAAGCCGCGCAGGGCTATGCGATCGACGCGCTCAAGCCGGGGATGAGCGCGACCTATGAGCGCGTCGTGACGGTTGCCGATATCGAGGCTTTTGCCGCGGTTTCCGGCGATCACAACCCGGTCCATCTCGACGATGCCTATGCCAAGACAACGATGTTCAAGGGCCGCATCGCGCATGGCATGCTCAGCGCCAGTTTCATCTCGACGGCGATCGCCTCGAAATTGCCGGGGCCGGGCTCGGTCTATCTTGCCCAGTCGCTGTCTTTCAAGGCGCCGGTGCGGCCGGGCGACAAGGTCGAGACGATGATTACCGTTACCGAGGTGATCGCGGAGAAGAAGCGCGTCGTCTTGAAGACGCAATGCCGCGTCGGTGAAACGGTGGTGATCGACGGCGAAGCCACCGTCATGGTGTTACCGAAGAGCTGATGCGCGTCTTCCGCCACACCAGCGCGAGCGATGATGCGCGCGGCGCGGTGGTCGCGGCGGGCAATTTCGACGGCGTACATCTCGGCCATCAAGCCGTTCTCGGCGAGGCAAAGACGCTGGCGCAGAGCCTCGGCGCGCCATTCGCCGTGCTGACCTTCGAGCCGCATCCGCGCGTGGTTTTCCAACCGGGCTTGCCGCCGTTTCGGCTGACGCCGTTTCGCGCCAAATCGCTGGTGCTCGAAACGCTCGGCGTCGATCTGTTGTTCACGCTGCATTTCGATGCCGCTTTCGCGCGGAAGACGGCGGAGAAATTCGTCGCCGAGGTACTGGTCGAGGGGCTCGGCGCCAAGGCGGTCGTCGTCGGCTACGATTTCGTCTTCGGCAACAAGCGTCGCGGCACGGCCGAGTTGCTGACATCCGAAGGCGGCAGGCACGGCTTCGCGGTGAAGATCGTGGCGCCGGTCGCGGCGACGGGCGGCGTGGTCTATTCCTCGACCCAGATCCGCGAGCATCTCGTTGCCGGCCGTCCACGCGAGGCAGCGGCGCTGTTGGGTCGGCCCTGGGAGATCGACGGCCGGGTTGAGGTCGGCGACAGGCTCGGCCGGACGATCGGCTTTCCCACCGCGAATATCGATCTCGCCGATTACCTTCGGCCGGCACCCGGCGTTTATGCCGTCCGCGCGGGCATCGAGGAGCGCGGCAAGACGGAATGGCATGGCGGGGCCGCCAATCTCGGCTGGCGGCCGACCGTCGGCGGCAAGGATCTGCGCTTCGAGACCAATTTGTTCGACTTCTCGGGCGATCTCTACGGGAAACATCTGCGTGTCGCGCTGATTGAGCGGCTACGGCCGGAGCAGCGTTTCGCCGGGCTCGATGCCTTGAAGGCGCAAATTGCGGCTGATGTTGTCCAGGCGCGGCAAATCCTCGCCGCTGGTTGACCACGGCTAAACCCTTCCGCCATAAACGGAAATATGGGCGAGGATTACCGCAAAACCGTCTTTTTGCCGCAGACCGACTTTCCGATGCGCGGCGAACTGCCGAAGCGCGAGCCGGCGCTGCTCGCGCGCTGGGAGAAGATCGGGCTGTACCAACGGCAGCGCGCGGCGGCGAAAGGGCGAAGGAAATATGTGCTCCATGACGGGCCGCCTTACGCCAACGGCAATCTCCATATCGGTCACGCGCTCAACAAGATCCTGAAGGACGTCATCAATCGCGCGCAGCAGATGCTTGGCCGCAACGCGGTCTATGTGCCCGGCTGGGACTGCCACGGCCTGCCGATCGAATGGAAGATTGAAGAGGAATACCGCGCCAAGAAGAAGTCGAAGGACGAGGTGCCGATCCTCGAATTCCGCAAGGAATGCCGCGACTTTGCCGCGCATTGGATCGACGTCCAGCGCGAGGAGTTCAAGCGCCTCGGCGTGCTTGGCGACTGGGAGCATCCTTACACGACGATGGAATTTGCCGCCGAGGCGCAGATCGTGCGCGAGATCGGCAAATTCCTGATGAATGGCGGGCTCTTCCGCGGCTCGAAGCCGGTGATGTGGTCGGTGGTCGAGCAAACCGCGCTCGCCGAAGCCGAGGTCGAGTATCACGACCACACCTCGACGCAGGTCTGGGTGAAATTCCCCGTCGCGAAGCCGAGCGTGAAAGCGCTCGAAGGCGCCTCGGTGGTGATTTGGACAACGACGCCCTGGACCCTGCCGGGCAATCGCGCCATCGCTTTCAACGAAGCGCTCGATTACGTCGTCATCGAAGTGCAGTCGATCCGCGACGGCAGCGCGGCGCAAATCGGCGAGAAACTTGTCGTCGCGGCGCCGCTCGAGGTCAATTTCGCCGAGATCGCCAAGCTCGGCGGCAAGGTTGAGCTCGTCTCGGGCAAATTCCTCGCCGGCACGATCTGCCATCACCCGCTGCACGGCAAAGGCTACGATTTCGACGTGCCGCTGCTCGCCGGCGATTTCGTCACCGATGTGGACGGCACGGGCTTCGTGCATATCGCGCCCGGCCATGGCGCCGACGATTTCGAACTCGGCCAGGAGCATAAGGTCCCGGTGCCGGCGACGGTCGGTCCCGACGGCACCTATTACGACAGCGTGCCGCTCTTCGCCGGCAAGCGCGTCTATCGACCCAACGGCAAGGAAGGCGACGCCAATCGCGCGGTGATCGACGCGCTGAGCGAGGTGCGCGCGCTGCTGGCCGAGGCGAAGCTCGTCCATTCCTATCCGCATTCCTGGCGCTCGAAAGCGCCGCTGATCTTCCGCACCACGCCGCAATGGTTCATCGGCATGGAAAAGAACGATCTGCGCGAGAAGGCGCTCAAAGCCATCGCCGAAACGAAATGGTATCCGCCGCAAGGCCAGAACCGCATCGGCGCGATGATCGAGACGCGGCCGGATTGGTGCATTTCGCGCCAGCGCGCCTGGGGCGTGCCGATCGCCGTCTTTGTCGAGAAGAAGAGCGGCGAGGTGCTGCGCGATCAGGCGGTCGTCGATCGCATCGCTGCGGCTTTCGAGAAGGAAGGCGCGGACGCGTGGTATGCGCGCGATCCGGCCGAATTCCTCGGCGTGGGCCGCGATCCCAAGGATTACGAGCAGATCAAAGATGTCGTCGATGTCTGGTTCGATTCGGGCTCGACGCACAGCTTCGTCCTGGAGAAGCGTCCCGATCTGCAATGGCCGGCCTCGCTTTATCTTGAGGGCTCGGACCAGCATCGCGGCTGGTTCCATTCCTCGCTGCTCGAGAGCTGCGGCACGCGCGGCCGAGCGCCTTACGAAGCGGTGCTCACGCATGGCTTCGTGCTCGACGAGCAGGGCCGGAAGATGTCGAAGTCCCTCGGCAATGTCGTCGCGCCGCAGGAAGTGGTGTCGCAGAGTGGCGCCGACATCCTGCGCCTCTGGGTGGTCTCGACCGACTACACCGAGGATCAGCGTATCGGACCCGAGATCCTCAAATACCAGGCCGAGGCCTATCGCCGGCTGCGCAACACGCTGCGCTATCTGCTGGGCAATC
>DASXCX010000312.1:0-10891 GCA_036490955.1 Allostellaceae bacterium
ATGCCGAGCGGGAGTTGATTGAATTCGGCGACGTTCGGCGGGCTCGAATTCAGCGACACGTTGTATTCGCGCGTGCCGATGCGTGCGACGCCGGCGGGCAGGATGACGTTCGAACTGGTCAGCGCCTGAACGACGTCGTTCGCCGAGACGCCTTTTGCCTCGAGCCGCGCATTGTCGAGCTGGACCAGGATCTGACGCGATTTGCCGCCGTAAGGTGCGGTGATCGCGAGCCCCGGCACGGTGAAAAGCTTCAGGCGCAGGAAGTTCAGCGCATAGTCCGAGATCACCTGTTCGGGTACGGTCTTGCTCGTGGCCGTCACCTGCAGGATCGGCACGCTCGAGGCGTTGAATTGGATCACGTTCGGCGGCGTCATGCCCGGCGGCAACTGGCGCAGGATGGTGTCGTTGGCGGATTCGATCTGGGCGATCGAGGTGCCGACATCGGCGCCCGGCTGGAAATAGACCTTGAGGATGCCGGTGCTCGGGATCGATTCCGATTCGAGGTGGTCGATGCCGTTGACGCTTTGTGAATAGGAGCGCTCGCTCACCAGCACGACGCGGCGTTCCATATCGAGCGCCGAGAGGCCGGGATAATTCCAAGCTACGAGCACGACCGGAATGTCGATGATCGGGAAGATATCGACGATCATGCGCGTTGCCGCGAAACCGCCCATCAACAGGATGAGCAACGCTGTGACGGCCGCGGTATAGGGCCGGCGCAGCGCCAGGCGCACCAAACCCATCATCGGCGTATTTCCCCCAGCTCACACATTATTACGCGGCAATTCTAGCGGCTTCGGCCGCCTTAGCGCCAGCGGCGCAAGCGCGCAGCAAGGCGCTCGCGCAATGCGAGCGCGAAGCCGGGCAGATTGCGCGGATTGGCCATGAAAAGGCCCCAGCGTTCGCGGCGCTTGGTTAGCCACAGCTTCTTATAATCATCATCACCGCGGCCGAAATTGACCTCGATCGGCCGATCGCGCTCGAGCACGCGCGCCATCATTCGCATCGTCAGCACGGTGCCGACCGAGTATTCGTCAAAGCGTCGATCGTGGGCGAGTTTGTAGATCGTGGTGCGGCCGCGCCAATGCAGCCAGAACTGCGCGGCGGCAGGAACGCCGCCGATCTTCATAATGCCAAGGCGCAACGCACCGACCGCCGCCGCGGCACGGATGAGGGCAGGCGTGAAGTCGGGGAAGGGTTCGCGCTCCTTCCAGCTTGCGTGATAGACCGTTTCGTAATCGGCGACCGCCGCATCGAGCGTGCTCGCGTCATCGTGATAAGCGATGCTGGCCTTGCCATCGGCATCGAGCTTCGCGCCGCGCCGGCGATAGGTGTTGCGCAAGCTCGCCGGTCGCTCGGCGAGGTAGCGTGCAAAATCGAGCCCGCCCGTCGCTTCGTACCAGGTGCCCGAATCGAAATAGGGGAATACCGCCCAGCCGGCTTTGCGAAAGGCGGCGGCGAGCGTGTCATAGGCCGGATCGGCGGGATCGAGCCCGGCGAGTTGCACGGCATGGCAGGCGGGCCGGTCGCGCAGCAGGCCGGCGGCGATATCGTCGATCGCCGGCGCGAGACGCGGCTCGCCACTGCCGTAAATCGGGCCATGCTCGGTGCTGTAGTAGTTCGAGAAACTCGTCAGCCGATGCGCACGGCCGTGCCGAGCGCAGACGAAAGCGACGGTTGGCGAGTCTTTCTTGTCGAGGTAAAGCCGTGGCGCGGTCGCCTTGTCGGTTCCGTGGCGGGCGAGGACGTGGTACCAGAGCGGCAAGGCAAAAAAACTACGCTCCGCGGCGCGCGTGAAAAGCGCCTGCAGTGCGGCGGGCAGATGGAGAAAATCGGGGTCCTCGACGAGATGCATGAGCCGGATGAGATTACACCGACCGCGCGCCAAAGCGCATAGCGCGAGCCCAGGCATTTGAGAGAATCCATCGATATCCAGCGCGAGACCCTGCCGACACGAGCGGCGTTGGAGCGCGAATGGCGTGCGCTGGAACGCATGGCGGGTCGCGGCTTCTTCCTCTCCTGGTCGTGGATCGGAACATGGCTGGCGACCTTACCGCCGGACGTCGAGCCTTTCCTCCTGCGCGCTAAAAGGGGCGGCGCAACGCTCGCCGTTGCGCTCGCTGTCGAGGGCGCCACCCAGCAGGCTCTTTATCTGAATGCAACGGGCGATCGCAATCTCGATGCGGTCTATATCGAGCATAACGGCTTTCTTTGCGAGATCAGCGCCGAGCGCGCGGTCATGACCGCGCTCGCCGCTTGGTTCGCGCAAGTGCAGCCGCCGCTCGATGCGCTGCACCTTCCAGGCATCACGGCCGCTGCACGATATGGCGGGCTCGTCGCGGATGTGCGGGAAGCGTCAGGCTTCGCGACGAATTTGACACGGGTAGCGAAAGCCGGCGGCGATGTCGGCGCTGCGCTCGGCGGCAAGATGCGGCAACAATTAAGGCGCGCGCAGCGCGCCTATGAAGCGCGCGGCGCGCTCCAATTGAGCGAGGCGGCAAGCGTCGGTGAAGCGCTGGCGTTTTTCGACGCCATGAAGCGGCTGCATATCGCTTCATGGCAACGTCGCCGCCGTCGCCATGCTTTCGCCAGTCCGCACTTCGAGTGTTTCCATCGCGCGCTGATCGAACGGGAATTCGACAACGGCGCAATTCAGCTTTTGCGCGTTGTGGCCGGCGCCGCGCCGATCGGTTATCTCTATAATTTCCGGCGCGATGGCATCCTCTATGCCTATCAGAGCGGCTTCGATGACGGCCATCGCGGGGTGAGCCCGGGCGTTGTCAGCCACGCGCTCGCCATAGCGCACAACGCCCAACGCGGCGATCGGCTTTACGATTTCCTCGCCGGCGGCAATCGCTTGAAGGAAAGCTTTGCCACCAATCGCTACAAGCTTTTCTGGCAAGTGCTGCGGCGGCCCAGGCTCGACCATCGCTTGCGTGCGGCCGCGCGGCAGATCAGGCGCAAGCTCGCACGCTGATCTGCTTCAACCCAATCTTTAGAACGTGTAGTTGAGCGTTCCGGCGACGGACCAGCCCCATTCCGTCTGGGTGATCGGGCTGTTCACGGCCGAGCCGAGCAGTCGCTCGACGCCGACGTCGCCATCGACGAACCAATGGTCGTTGAAGTGATAGAGGCCGGCAACGCCGAGCTTCGCGTCCTTCAACCCGCCATTGGCGCTGTAGTTGTGGAAATGGGATTGCGCGTCGGTGTTTCCGGGATTGATGCCGAAATAGGCCTGCATGTAACGCGAATCGGCGAAAGTAATTTCGGGGCCGACGAAGACCTGAAACTTCTCGTTGGCAACCACCGGCATATAGGCGCCGATATCGGCGGTGAGGCCCTGATAGCTCGTCAGCGCTTGCTTCACATCGGCGCTGATGACGATGGGTACGAAAGCGTATTGCACGAAAGCCTTGAAGACCGGCGCGGGATCGATGTTGCCCGTGCCGGCAAGACGCGTCGCCGCATTGTGCTCGCGGCCCATATCGTAAGTCAGTCCGACGCCGGCGCGATAATTCGCGCCGCGCAGGATGTTCACGCCGATGCCTTCGCCGATCGAGAGATAGGCGAGATCCTTGTAGCGTACATCGACCGTCGGCGCCGGCGAGAGCCGCTCTTCGTTCGAACCTTCATAAGCGGGGAGGCCGGCAGCGCCCATGCCGACAGTGACCTGCCAATCGGGAACCGGTCCGCCGAGCGGACGCATGACGATCCCAGCGGAATTTTGCCAGTCCGTCAGGGTCGAGGTTTGTGCGGAAGCCATACCGGCGCTCATGGCCAGGGCCAAGCCGCAACTTCCGCCGATCATCCCGCGCAAGGTGCCTTGCATTATCGCTATCTCTCTCCCGATGATGGTCCGCATCAATGACGAAAGCTTTTTGGCGAAATCATGACGTCGCCGTGGAAACGTCGATAAAACGCGCGGCGGCCGACAGAGGGGCGCGTGCGTGCCGGGATCGCCCGTCGCCGACGATCACGACGTCGAAATCCTGCTTCTTGGCCATAGAAATCGTCGCCCGTTCGCCCCATCATCAGGCAGATGATCGATACGGAAAGTGTCGCAACTTTCATGCGCGAAACGGCACGGGCCGTGATTTTGCCGCGTTTCCGCGCCTTACGGCAGGGTGATGTACGTGAGAAGAGACCCGGCGATCCGGTCACCATTGCCGATACCGAGGCCGAGCAAGAACTGACGCGCCGCCTCAAGACGGTACTTCACGGAGCCAACGTCCTGGGCGAGGAAAGCGTCGCCGAAGATGCATCGCGTCTCGCCTGGCTTTCGGCTGAGGCGCCGGTCTGGATCATCGATCCGATCGACGGCACCTCGAACTTTGTGCGCGGCAATGCGGGCTTCGTCGTGATCGTCGCACTGGCGCGGCAAGGCATCGTCGAAGGCGGTTGGATCTACAACCCGCTCGGCGATGTGATGATCTCGGCACTCAAAGGCGAGGGCGCATGGAGCGCCGGCCGGCGGCTGCAGGTCAATCGCGAGGTGCCGCCCGAGAAGCTGACCGGCGCTGCCTATGGCCGCACGAAATCGGGTGTGCGTGCCGGTCGTGCGCTCAACGACAGCGGTCGCATCCGCGGCGTGCATAATCAAGGCTGCAGCGGCCTCGAATATATGGCGATCGCGCAAGGCATGGCGCAATTCTCGCTGCATTCGCGCTCGCTGCCATGGGACCATGCCGCCGGCATGCTGATCGTGCATGAAGCTGGCGGCGTCGGCAGTTTTCTCGATGGCGGCGTTTACGATCCGCGCATCATCGATCAAGCCGTCCTCGCCGCTTCGACCCCGCAAGGCTGGCAGACGGTGCATGACGTCGTGACGGCGGCATGAGCCGATGAAAGGCAAGACCTGCGTTATCACCGGTGCGACCGACGGCATCGGCCTCGAAGCCGCGGCCGGGCTCGGCGCGCTCGGCGCGCGGTTGGTGCTGGTTGGCCGCAATCGTGCAAAAGGCGAGGTCGTGCTTGCGGCGTTGCGTCAGCGCGTGCCGGGCATCGTGGCCGAGATGCATTATGCCGATCTCTCGCGCCGCGACGAGGTCCAGCGGCTGGCTTCCGAACTACTCGCGGCAGCGCCGCGCATCGACGTGCTGCTCAATAACGCCGGCGCGTTCTTCGAAAAACGCGCGGTGATCGGGGATGGGCTCGAGCAGACTTTCGCGCTCAATCACATGGGCTATTTCCGGCTGACCGCGCCGTTGCGCGAACGGCTGATCGCGTCGGCGCCGTCGCGCATCGTCAACGTCGCTTCGGAAGCCCATCGCAATGCGGCGCTCGATTTCGAGGATCTGCAAACCGCGAACGCCTATAGCGGCTGGAAGGCTTATCAGCGCTCGAAGCTCGCCAATATCCTGTTCACGCGCGCTCTGGCGCGGCGGCTTGCCGGCACTGGGGTCACCGCCAATTGCCTCCATCCGGGCTTCGTAGCGACCGGCTTCGGCAACAACAATCGCGGCCTCTGGGGCATCGGCATTCGCCTCGGCAAGCTTTTCGCGGCGATTCCCGTCCCGCGCGGCGCCGAGACGCCGGTCTATCTCGCCTCGGCGCCCGAGGTCGAAGGCGTCAGCGGCAAGTATTTCGACAAATGCCGCGAACGCGATCCCAATGCCGCGGCACGGAACGATGCGGATGCCGAGCGGCTTTGGGAAGTGAGCGAGCGCCTTGCCTGACGGGCGGCGGCCGCATCAAGCTGAGGAGAGAGCATGGCCAAGGATATCGTCGTTATCGTCGGCAGCCTGCGCAAGGAATCATTCAATCGCAAAATGGCCAACGCGCTCGTCGGACTGGCGCCGGCATCGCTGAAGCTCGAGATCGTCGAGATCGGGCAGCTCCCGCTCTACAACCAGGATCTCGATCCCGACGATCAGCCAGCAGCGTGGAAGGAGTTCCGCGCGCGGGTGAAAAAGGCGGATGGCGTCCTCTTCGTTACGCCGGAATACAATCGCTCGGTCCCGGCGCCACTGAAGAATGCGATCGATGTCGGCTCGCGCCCTTATGGCCAAAGCGTCTGGGACAAGAAGCCAGCCGCCGTGATCAGCGTCTCGCCGGGTTTGATTGGCGCTTTCGGCGCCAATCATCATCTGCGCCAGAGCCTCGTCTTCCTCAACATGCCGACGATGCAGCAGCCCGAAGCCTATATCGGCGGCGCCGACAAGCTGTTCGATGTCAGCGGCAAGATCACGAATGACGGTACACGCGGCTTCCTCGCCAAGTTTATGGAAGCCTTTGCATCCTGGGTGGAGGACCACCCGGCGTCAGCGTAACAGCAGCGCGCCAACGAACAGCAGATAGAAGACGCTTGCCCAGGACAGGCGCTTGCCGGTGACACGCTCGCCGCGAAACATGAAGAAGAGCGCCAGCACGGTGATCGCGGTGACGCCGCCGGCGATGATCAACGGCCGCTCGAACAGCCAAGGCGTGCCAAACAAGCCGAAGGCCGTCGGAATCGTTGCCTGGATCATCATGGCGCCGCTGATATTGGCGAGCGCCATGTTTTCCTTGCCCTGGCGCACCCATATGATGGCGTTCATGGTTTCGGGCATCTCGGTGGCGATGGGGCTGAGCAGCAGCGCGACGATTTGCGGGCGCAAACCGAGCCACGGCCCGATCACATCGAGCTGCGCGACGAAGATACGTGACGCGACGAAGATCACCACCAGTGCGATACCGGTTTGCAACGCCGCCCAGAATAGTGATGGCTGGCTGTCCTTGGGCCGAAATTTGAGCGGCTCGAGCGCGCCTTCGTCGACCGGGCGTTCCTCGCGCCGCAATTCCTTCGCGACGTAAAGCGCATAAGCGCCGATGAAGGCCCAGCCGAGCCAGCTTTTACCGGGAAACGAAACCAACCCAAGGGCGAGCTTGACGATGAAAATGCTGAGGAACCAGCCCTGGTCGCGGCTGAGGCGACGGCTGTCGACGTCGAGCGCTTCCTTGCGGCGCACCTTGAGTCGCGCCGAGCCCATCAGCGTGAGGCCAACGACGCCGTAAGCAAGCGTGCTGAGCGCCAAGGGGCCACCGAGCGCGGCGCCGATCCCGATCTCCCGCTCCGCCGGACTATGGCCGAAGACGACCGCGACGAAGGTCACGACACTTTCGGGCAGCGCGGTTCCGAACGCCGCCAGAATCGTGCCGGTCGCGGTCTGGCTGATCGCGAGCCGTTTGCCCAGCCACTCGACGCCATTGACGAAATACTCGCACGAAAAATAGATCAGAACGGCGGAGCCGAAGAACAGAATGAGCGTGAGTGCCATGGCGACGATCGGGGCTGGGCGGTTGACCATGACATCGGCACACCGCCCCAGCCGGACGGCACCGATGTCCATGGTCTCGCCAAGCGAGCGGTTCCGCTAAACGTGCGGATGACCCGCGTGCCGATCGCGCCATGCCGCGCGCGAAGAACGCGGGCGGCAAGCATGTTGGCGCGAACCCCTCTAAGCCGAGGGCGGCTACTCCCCAATGACACCGGAACCATAACTGAAGCGACGGCAGCCCGCAATGCGCGGGCTTGGGACTTGCCGCGAGATTGCCTATATCCAGGCGACGGGCTCGCGAGAAGAACATGGCTGCACGCAATCCCTACGAGGTGTTGGGCGTCAAGAAAGAGGCGACGGCGGAGGACATCCGCAAGGCCTATCGCACCCTCGCCAAGAAGCATCACCCCGATCTCAACCCGGGCAACAAGCAGGCTGAGGCGCTCTTCAAGGAAATATCGGCAGCTTACGATCTACTGTCGGATGCCGAGAAACGCACGCGTTTCGACCGCGGCGAGATCGATGAGGCCGGCAATGAGAAGCCGCGCGCTTATGCCTATCAGGATTTCGCCGAGGGCGCGCCGGGCGCGAAATACCGCACCGGCCACGAAAACGTGTCGCCGGAGGATCTCGACGATCTCTTCTCCTTCTTCGGCCGCGGCGGTTTTGGGCAAGGCGGCGGCGGACGCGGCGAGGGCGCGACCATCCGCATGCGCGGGGGCGATCGGCAATATGCGCTGACCGTCGATTTCCTCGACGCGGTCAACGGCGCCAAGCAGCGGTTGGAGCTCGCGCCGGGGAAGAGCCTCGAGGTAACGATCCCGGCGGGTGTGCGCGACGGCCAGGTACTGCGGCTCGCGGGGCAGGGCGGGGCCGGCCTCGGCGGCGGTCCGGCGGGCGACGCGCTGATCGAGATCCATGTTGCGCCTCACGCCGTTTTCAGGCGTGAGGGCGATGACATCATGCTCGATCTGCCGGTCACGCTCGGTGAAGCGGTGCTCGGTGGCCGCGTCACCGTGCCGACTCCAACGGGCGCCGTGACCATGACGGTGCCGCCGCATTCCAATACCGGCACCGTGCTGCGCCTTCGCGGCAAGGGTGTTGCCGGCAAGGGCGATGAATTGGTGACGCTGAAAGTGGTGCTGCCGAGCGAGGGCGATGCCGATCTCGATACCTTCCTCAAGGATTGGGCAGCGAAGCACCCTTATGATCCGCGCAAGGGGATGCGGACATGATCGCGCTCGATGTCCTCTTACGCCAAGTGCGCGGCCTCGATGCCGTCGAACTCGAAGAATGGATCGAGGCGCGTTGGGTACGACCCGATCGTGTCGCCAGCGGCTATGTCTTCCACGAGATCGATGTCGCGCGGGTGCATCTCATCGTCGAGCTGCGCCACGAGTTGTTGGTCGATGCCGAGGCGATGCCGGTGATCCTCAATCTGCTGGATCAGGTTTATGCGTTGCGCAACCGCATGAGGAGCGTCGCCGCGGCGATCGAGACATTGCCGCCCGAAACACAGGCGCTGATCCGCGAGCGGCTGAAGGATTAGAGCGGCGGCCAAACATGACCCGGCGTGGGAGGCCTGAACGAGTCCGGCCATAACGTCGGGTAAAAAGGCGGGAGGCGATAAGTAAGGGTGGTTCGGTCGCGCGATGCGCCGTAAACTCCGCGCCGCCATGATTCCCTCGCTCCTTTTCCTCCATATCCTCGCCGCCGTCATCTGGGTCGGCGGCATGTTTTTCGCGCATCAGATGGTCCGGCCCTCGGTCAGCCCGCTCGATGCGCCGGTGCGGCTGGCACTGTGGCGCGGCATCTTCGAGCGCTTCTTCGCCTGGGTTTGGGTCGCGGTCGTACTGCTGCTCGTCAGCGGGATCGGCATGGAGATATCGGGCGTGCAGGGCTTGCACGTCACGATCATGGAGGCGCTCGGCGTCATCATGGTGCTGGCGTTCGGCCATCTCTTCTTCGCGCCGTGGAAGCGCTTCCGTCGCGCGGTCGATACCGGCGATTTTCCGGCGGCCGCCGTGCAGCTCAACCAGATCCGGCGGATCGTCGAGTTCAACCTCGCGCTCGGTCTCATCGTCGTCGTGGTCGGCGCGACCGGTCGCTACTGGGGCTAGCGATGTTGAAAATGTATGATCTTGCCGGCGCCGAGGACGATCGCCGTTTCAGCCCCTACTGTTGGCGCGTCAAGCTCGCCGCGGCGCATAAAGGTCTCGAAATCGAGACCATCCCCTGGCGCTTCACCGAGAAGGACATCATTGCTTTCAGCGGCCAAGGCTTGGTGCCCGTGCTGCTCGACGGCGAGCGCGAAATTCACGATTCTTGGACGATTGCCCAATATCTCGAGGAAAAATATCCCGAGCGGCCATCGCTCTTCGGCGGCGCGGTCGGTAAGGCGCTGGCGCTTTTCCATACGAGCTGGGCGAATAGTTTCCTGCACCCGGCGATGATGAAGTTCGTCGTGCTCGATATCTGGAAGCATGTCGACGCGAAGGATAAAGCTTATTTCCGCGAGAGTCGGGAGAAGCGGCTCGGCAAGACGCTCGAAGCCGCGGTTGCCAATCGCGACCGGAAGATTAAAAGTTTCCGCGAAAGTCTCTTGCCGCTACGCTTGGTGCTGCGCGTACAGCCTTTCCTCGGCGGCGCCCAGCCGCTCTATGCCGACTACGCGGTCTTCGGCGCCTTCCAATGGTGCCGTTGCGTCAGCGACTATCAGCTCCTCGCGGCCGACGATCCCATCTACGCGTGGCGCGATCGCATGCTCGCGCTCTATGACGGCCTCGCCGGCAACGCAAAGGGTTATCCGGTCTAGCAATAGCGAGCCGGGAATAGCGGGCAGATCGCTCGGCTGACCGCGGACAGCGCCGCGACGTATTTCGTTGACGCCCCGAGATCAAAGCGCACGCCATTGCGCCGCGCGATGCCCGCAACGGCAAACTTGCCCGCCGCGCCGATCAGTGTGCCGTTGCCGCCGACACGCGCGCCGGCAGTGTGCGCGACTTTCGATGACGCACGACAGTTGACCCCGTCGCGCGGCCCATGGTAACCGGGCAAGAAGAACTGCGGCCATGCGCCGCAAGGAAGGATTGGGATGGAAGCGCCGCAACGGTCGCGCACGGGCTGGTATCTCGTGCTGTTGTTGTTTTGCGTCCTCGCGCTGTGGGTGCCTCTCTACAATCGCGCCGAGCCGAGCTTCATCGGCCTCCCGTTTTTCTATTGGTTCCAGCTTCTGCTGGTGCTCGTCGGCGCGGCGCTGACCGCCATCATCTATTTCGCCACCGAAAAGAAATAAGCGAGAGAGGTCACGATGGCGGAGATCAACTGGACCAGCCTCACCATCTTCGTCTTGCTGTTCGGCTTCATCACCTGGCTCGGATTCGCCTCGGCGCGCTGGCGGCGCGGCGATCTCGACTTGCTGCATGAATGGGGCTTGGGTGGGCAGCGCTTCGGCACGGTGGTCGCCTGGTTTCTGATCGGCGGCGATCTCTACACCGCTTACACTTTCGTCGCGGTGCCGGCGCTTGCGTATGGCGCGGGTGCGGTCGCGTTCTTCGCCGTGCCCTATACGATTCTCATCTATCCGCTGCTTTTTGTCGCCTTCCCGCGCATGTGGCAGGTCTGCCGCAACCACG
>DASXCX010000313.1:0-17154 GCA_036490955.1 Allostellaceae bacterium
GGACGCTTCGACTTAGCCGCCCCTGAGCGCGAGGATTCTCGGCCTCGTTCGCGCTTGGGGGTTACCGTTCGCGGCCTACCCTTGTTTTCCGGACCAGAGGAATTGCGCCTATGAGCGCCCATGAACACAGCACCGCCCGCACCGGCGGTGCCGACGGCAAAGGCAAAACCACCGCGTCTTCACGCGTCGTCATTTTTGACACCACGCTGCGCGACGGCGAGCAATCGCCCGGCGCCTCGATGAATCTCGACGAAAAGATCAGGATCGCCCTCGTCCTGGAAGAGATGGGTGTCGACGTGATCGAGGCCGGCTTCCCGATCGCCTCCAACGGCGATTTTGAGGCCGTGCGCGAGATCGCCAAGCAGGTAACCGAGTCGAGCGTCTGCGGTCTCTCGCGTGCCGGCCGTGCCGATATCGAGCGCTGCTGGGAAGCAGTGCAGCATGCCAAGCGGCCGCGCATCCACACCTTCATTTCGACCTCGCCCCTGCACATGAAATACAAGCTGCAGATGGCACCCGACCAAGTGTACCAGGCCGTGATCGATAGCGTTACCCTGGCCCGGAAGCTCTGCGAGGACGTCGAATGGTCGTGCGAGGACGGCTCGCGGACCGAGCATGATTTCCTCTGCCGCACCGTCGAGGCGGCGATCGAGGCCGGGGCGCGCACCATTAATATCCCCGATACGGTTGGTTATGCGGTGCCGGAGGAATTCGCGGCGCTGATCGGCATGGTCGTCAACCGTGTACCGAACATCGACAAGGCCGTGATTTCGGTCCATTGCCACAACGATCTCGGCTTGGCGGTCGCCAATTCGCTGGCGGCGGTCGGCGCCGGGGCGCGACAGGTCGAGTGTACCGTCAACGGTCTCGGCGAGCGCGCCGGCAATGCGGCGATGGAAGAGATCGTCATGGCGCTCAAGACGCGCCCCGACCGGATGCCTTTCACGACTGGCGTTAAATCGGAATACATCACCCGCGCCTCGCGGCTGGTTTCGGCGATCACCGGCTTCGTTGTCCAGCCGAACAAGGCGATCGTCGGCGCCAACGCTTTCGCGCATGAAAGTGGCATTCATCAGGACGGCATGCTGAAGCACGCCGGCACGTACGAGATCATGACGCCCGAATCGGTGGGTCTTGGGAAATCCACGTTGGTGATGGGCAAGCATTCCGGCCGCCATGCTTTCAAGGCCAAGCTCAAGGAGCTCGGCTTCGAGATCGGCGACAACGCGATGAACGAGGCGTTCAAGCGCTTCAAGGATCTCGCCGATCGCAAGAAGGACGTCTACGACGAGGACATCGTCGCTCTGATCGACGATGAGATCCAACACGGCACCGAGCTCATCAAGTTCATTTCGCTCCAGGTGATCGCCGGCTCGCGTGGCCCGCAAACGGCCACGCTCGAGCTCGAGGTCAACGGCAAGAAGTTGACGGCGATGACCAGCGGCAACGGCCCCGTCGATGCCACCTTCAACGCCATCAAAGCGCTGGTGCCGCATGAGGCGAAGCTGCAGCTGTACCAGGTAAGTGCTGTTACGCATGGTACCGACGCGCAAGCAGAGGTTACCGTGCGCCTCGAGGAAGAGGGCAAAACGGTGAACGGGCAGGGTGCCGAACCGGATACGCTCGTTGCTTCGGCTCGAGCGTATATCCACGCACTCAACAAGCTCATGGTCAAACGGGCGAAAACGGCGCCCGCCGCGATGTCGGCTTGATGCGGCAAGCACGTGTGTGGCGGCTCCGCCCGACCACCACACATGATCTCTAGGCGGCGGGGGTATGGGGACTGATGTTCGGAAATCTGCTGGGTATTCTTTCTGCCGATATGGCTATCGATCTGGGAACGGCGAATACCCTCGTCTACGTAAAGGGACGCGGGATCGTTCTCAACGAGCCGTCGGTCGTTGCAATCGCGAGCGTCAAGGGCCGCAAGCAGGTGCTGGCGGTCGGCGACGAGGCCAAGATGATGCTCGGCCGAACGCCGGGCAATATCCAGGCGATCCGCCCCTTGCGCGACGGCGTCATCGCCGATTTCGAAGTTGCGGAGGAAATGATCAAACATTTCATCCGCAAGGTTCACAACCGCCGGAGCTTTGCCAATCCGCAGATCATCGTCTGCGTCCCGTCGGGCTCGACCGCGGTCGAGCGCCGCGCCATCCAAGAATCGGCGGAAAGCGCCGGGGCGCGTCGGGTTTTCCTGATCGAGGAGCCGATGGCGGCTGCGATCGGCGCCGGTCTGCCGGTGACCGAGCCGACCGGCTCGATGGTCGTCGATATCGGCGGCGGTACGACCGAGGTCGCGGTACTCTCGCTCGGCGGCATCGTCTATTCGCGCTCGGTGCGGGTCGGCGGCGACAAGATGGATGAGGCGATCATCGCCTATATCCGTCGCAATCATAACCTCCTGGTCGGCGAGAGCTCGGCCGAGCGTATCAAGAAGGAGATCGGCTCGGCTTGCATGCCCGAGGAGGGCGAGGGCCGCGTCATGGAGATCAAGGGCCGCGATCTGATGAACGGCGTGCCCAAGGAGATCGTCATCAGCGAGCGGCAGATCGCCGAGAGCCTCGCCGAGCCGGTCGGCGCCATCGTCGAAGCGGTGAAAGTCGCGCTCGAGCATACCGCGCCCGAGCTCGCCGCGGACATCGTCGACAAGGGCATCGTCCTGACCGGCGGCGGCGCGCTGCTCAGCAACCTCGATTATGTGCTGCGTCACGCGACGGGATTGCCGGTGTCGATCGCCGACGACCCCCTCTCTTGCGTTGCGCTCGGCACCGGGCGTGCGCTCGAAGAGATGAAAACCTTGAAGTCGGTGCTGATCAGCATGTACTGAGTGTGTGGTGATCGTCGATTTGTGGGGATCGGGTTTTTAGGCGGACGAGACGGATTTTCGGATGCGTATTTCAGCGCCCGTAAAAGTAGCCGCGCAGCGTCTCGCGCTCCCCTTCCTCGTGCTTATTTCGGCGGTCATGGTTCTCTTCGGCAAGACCGACCTCCTGCTTTATGACGGCGTGCGAGCTTCCATCGCCGATCGGCTGGCGCCGGTCCTCGAGGCCGTCGGCCAGCCCGTCGCCGCCGTCACCAATGCGGTCCAGAGCGTCTCGAACGCAGTCGCGATCAGCCGCGAGAACGCCCAGCTCCGCGAGGAGAATGCGCGGCTGCTGCAGTGGCAGGAGATTGCCCGCCGGCTCGAAACCGAGAATGCCGATCTGCGCGCGCTGACGAAATACGAGCCGCAGAACACTGTTCACTCGCTGGCCGCCCAGGTCATTGCCGACTCGGGCGGCGCTTTCGCCCGCAATGTCCTCATCAATGCCGGCAGCGAGGAAGGCGTAGCGCGCGGCCAGGCCGCGCTTTCGGGCGAAGGGCTGGTTGGCCGCATCTCCGAGGTCGGTTCGCGCACGGCGCGCGTGCTGCTGCTGACCGATCTCAATTCGCATATTCCAGTCGAGCTCGAGGACAATCATCAACACGCTGTTCTCGATGGCGACAATTCCGAGCAGCCGCGGCTGGTCTATCTGCCGACGACGGTCGAGGCGACCGTCGGCGAGCGGGTCGTGACCGTGGGCGCGGGTGGTGTCTTTCCGCCCGGCCTACCGGTCGGCGTCGTTTCCTCGGTCGCCAACGGCGTGATCCGCGTCGAGCCCTATAGCGAGCTATCGCGACTCGAAGTCTTGCGGATTGTTGATTTCGGTCTTTCCGGCGTGCTGCCGCAAAGCGCGGTGCCGCCGCCGCGGGCGTCGAGCAGAGTGTCGAAATCGGTCACCGCCGAATCCCTCCGATGATCCGGTGAGGGTGCGATGCCTATCGCTGTTGAGCGCGATATCGGCCTTTCGGGCCGGCTGGTGCCGTTCCTGACGACTGTGTTGTTTGCGTTTTTCTCGATCGTGCCGTTCAACTTGCCGGGCTTTGCCGTGGTGATGCCTTCCTTTGCCTTGATGGCGGTGTTCCACTGGACGGTCTATCGGCCCGACCTGCTCCCGCTCAGCGCTGTCTTCGCGAGCGGTTTGCTGCTCGATCTCTTGAACGGCACGCCCTATGTCGGCATTTCTGCTCTCGTCTTCCTGATCGCGCGCTCGGCGGTCATGAGCCAACGCCAACTCTTCACCAATCGTCCGTTTGCGATCGTCTGGCTCGGCTTCCTTGCCTTGGCGGCAGGGGTGTTCCTGCTGCTTTGGGCGTTGGTGAGCGGCCTCCACGCTTCCTTTATCGACCTCCGGCCCTTCATCTTCCAGGCGGTCCTAACGGTCGCTTGCTATCCGGCGGCGAGCTATGTGCTGGCGCGCGCTCAGCGCGCCTTCCTGGCCCGGGCGTGAGGGCGTAACGATGGCGAATAAAAAGGAAAAAGACCGCGGCCGCCTGCTCACGCGCCGTGCCGCGCTGCTCGCTGGCGGACAGCTCGCGCTGCTCGGCACCCTTGCCGGCCGGCTCTACTATCTGCAGGTAGTTCAGGCCGATCGCTATGCGATGCAGGCCGACGAGAACCGCATCAATATCCGCCTCTTGGCGCCCCCGCGCGGCCGCATTCTGGATCGTTTCGGCGTGCCGCTGGCCGCCAACAAGCCGACTTTCCGCGCCGTGCTCGTCACCGAACAGGCCGGCGATATCCAGGCGACGCTCGATGCGGTCGCGAGCCTGGTGTCGCTGAGCGAAGCCGATCGCCGCCGGGTGCTGCGCGATGTGCGCACCAAGCTGAGTTTCGTACCGGTGGTGCTGCGCGACGATTTGAGCTGGGACGAGATGACCCGCATCGAGGTCAACACGCTCGAACTCCCGGGCGTTTCGATCGAACAGGCGCTGACCCGCTATTACCCTTTCGGCGACGAGATCTCGCATACGGTCGGCTACGTGGCGGCGGTCTCGGAAGACGATCTCGGCAGCGACGATCCGCTGCTCGAGCTGCCGGATTTCCGCATCGGCAAGAGCGGCATCGAGAAGGCCTACGACCTCGATCTGCGCGGCACCGCCGGCACCAGCGAGGTCGAGGTCAACGCCTTCGGCCGCGTCGTGCGCGAGCTGGCGCGCGAGGAAGGCCTTCCCGGTCAGGACCTCTCGCTGTCGATCGATATGGAGCTGCAGGACCTGGCGGTGAAGCGCTGCAAGGCGCAGGGCAGCGCGTCCTGCGTCCTGCTCGATGCGTGGACCGGCGAGGTGCTGGCGCTAGCCTCGACGCCGAGCTTCGACCCGGGCGCGTTCTCCGCGGGGTTGACGCAGGCGATGTGGCAGCAGCTCATCGCCGATCCGCTCAACCCGCTAAGCAACAAGGCCATCAGCGGCACCTATTCGCCGGGCTCGACCTTCAAGCTGCTGGTTGCACTCGCCGGGCTCGAGAACGGTGTGCTGACCGATAATACGGAGTTCTTCTGCCCGGGCACCTTCTCGCTGGGCAATACGCTGTTCCATTGCTGGAAGAAAGGCGGGCACGGCACACTGTCACTGAAACGTGCGATCCCCGAATCGTGCGACGTGTTCTTCTATCATACGGCCGATCTGCTCGGCATCGATAAGATCGCCGCCATGGCCAATCGCATGGGCCTCGGCGTCAAGCTCGACATCGATATCCCCGGCGAGAAGACCGGCATCATCCCAACCCGGGCCTGGAAGATGGCGACCACGGGCGTGCCGTGGCAGCGCGGCGAGACGATCAGCTGCGGCATCGGCCAGAGTTTCGTTTCAGTGACGCCGCTGCAGCTTGCGACCTACACGGCGCGGCTGGTGACCGGCCGGACCGTTGTGCCGCGCTTGTTGCGCAAGCAAGGCGTGATGACGACCGCGAGTCCGCTGCCGACCGGCATTGATCCCGACTTCGCGCCAGTCGGCGTGCAAACGGCGCATCTCGAGCTCATCCGCGAAGGCATGTTCGCCGTCGTGAATACGCCGCGCGGTACGGCCTATAGCGCCCGCATCCAAGACCCGACCATGCTGATGGCTGGCAAGACCGGCACCGCGCAGGTCCATCATTATAGCGAGGCCGAGCGCGAGCACGGCCATCTGACCGGTCAGCTCGTACCGTGGAAGAATCGCGACCACGCTCTATTCGTGGGCTTCGCACCCTACAACGCGCCGCGTTATGTCTGCGCCGTGGTCGTCGAGCATGGCGGCGCAACGGGCGGCGAGGGCGGCGCCGTCGCGGCGCCGATCGCCCATGACGTGCTGCTCGAGGCGCAAAAGCGCGATCCGGCGAACCGCGTGCCGGATCAGCCTTTCGACGTTCCCACAACCTTGGCCTCGGGCTGAGCGACGTGGCACAAACCCTTCTCGATCGCGATACGCGGCGCCCCAGCATCGCGCTCAAAGTGCTCGGCATCAATTGGGGGCTCCTGCTGTTGCTGACCTGCATCGCCTGCATGGGCTTTGCAATGCTCTATTCCGCCGCCAACGGCCACTGGGAGCCCTGGGCTGCAAAGCAGGTCGCACGCTTCGCCGTCGCTGTCTTGGTCATGATTATCGTCGCGACGGTCGATCTGCGCTTCTGGCTGCGCTCGGCCTATTTCATTTATATCGTCGCCGTCGTCCTGCTGGTCGCGGTCGAGGTGCGCGGCGCGGTGGGCATGGGTGCGCAGCGCTGGATCGATCTCGGCATCATCCAATTGCAGCCGTCGGAGTTGATGAAGATTTCGCTGGTGCTGGCGCTGGCCCGGTATTTCAGCATGTTGACGGTCGAGGAGATCGGCCGGCCCGTGCGTCTCATCGTGCCGGCGTTTCTCGTCCTACTGCCCGCCGCGCTCGTGATGAAGCAGCCCGATCTCGGCACCGCGATGATGCTGGTACTGTCGGGGGGCGCGATCTTCTTCCTCGCTGGCGTGCGGTGGTGGAAATTCGTCCTCGTGCTGGTGGCGGGCGGCGGTGCCGCTCCGGTCGCTTGGCGTTTCCTGCGCGATTATCAGAAGAACCGTATCCTCAATTTCCTCGATCCCGAGAACGATCCACTCGGCGCCGGTTATCACAGCCTGCAATCGAAGATCGCGATCGGTTCGGGCGGGCTTTTTGGCAAGGGCTTCATGGCCGGCAGCCAGGCGCATTTGAGCTTCCTGCCCGAGAAGCAGACCGATTTCATCTTCACGATGCTGGCCGAGGAATTCGGCTTGGTCGGATGCGTCGTCCTACTCGCGGCCTATACGCTGGTTTTCGTCTACGGTTTCGCCATCGCCTTTCGCAGCCGGAGCCATTTCGGGCGGTTGCTGGCGCTCGGCCTCACGGTCAACGTCTTCCTTTACGTCTTCATCAACACCGGCATGGTGATGGGCTTGTTGCCGGTGGTCGGCGTGCCGTTGCCGCTGATCTCTTATGGCGGCACGGCGATGCTCACAGTGATGTTCGGCTTCGGCTTGATGATGAGCGTCTATGTTCACCGCGACGTGCGCATGGGGCGCGGCACGGAGGAATAGAGGCCAAGGCCGCACGAGGTCGCGCCATGGACGACGCCTGGATCAGCTATGTGGATCGCAGCACGATCGCCGATCTCGTCGAGCGCGCGCAGCGGTCGCCCCGCGGCCGCCTCAATTTCAACCTTCATCCGCAGCTCGACGATCCGATCCAGCGTCTCCTGAACGCGGGCGGGCCAGGCAGCTACATCCGTCCGCATCGTCATCGCCCCGGGATCTGGGAATGGTCCTGACATTGCGCGGCCAAATCGATGCGCTCGTCTTCGATGATCTGGGACGGATCACCCGCCGTGTTTCGCTCGCACCCGGGGGCGAGGGCATCATCCAGAACCAGGGAGGCGTGTGGCACAGCTTCGTCTTCGTCGAGAAGGACTCGGTGGCCTTCGAGCTAAAGCCCGGTCCTTACGACGCGAGCCTCGACAAGGAATTTGCCTCGTG
This sequence comes from Allostellaceae bacterium, assembly GCA_036490955.1. Classification (GTDB taxonomy): domain Bacteria; phylum Pseudomonadota; class Alphaproteobacteria; order ATCC43930; family CGMCC-115725; genus CAIKMD01. Next base: position 7,818 of record DASXCX010000313.1, read on the forward strand.
GTCGCCGCGCGAGGATGAGCCGGAAGCGGCCGCTTTTGTGCGGTGGATGGCTGCGGCCCCTGTCGGCGAACGCTGGAACGCGGCAAGAGAGCCTCGCCTCGTCGAGCGCGGTGCGGTGCCCAAAGTTTGATATCCTGAGAGCTGATTCCTCGAGGCGTGGATTCCCCGGGGGAGCCGATGACGGGCGGCGCCGTTAAAGGGACATGGCCCCGTTTGAAGATTGGCCGCGCGCCCGAACCCGCCGCACGCTCCACGTCGTTCCGGCGCTGCTTTTGCTCGCGATCCTCGATGGTTGCGCCGGCTCGGGCTCGGTCTTGCGCCAGTTCGGGGTGGTTGGAACCTTCGCCGAGGATTGCTCCAAGGGCATCGCCGAGGGCGGCGCGCGCGCCATCTACGACGTGCCGCCGGCCGGGGTTCCGACCTTCACCGCCGTCAACCGCTATGGCACGTTCCGCTCGAAGATCGTGCGCGCGGATCGTGTCAGTGCCGATACAATCATCATGTATACCGACGATCCTGGCGGCGCCTGGAACGAGATCGACATCCGCAAAGCGGGCAACGGCTTCGTCACGACGAGGATGATCAGCCACAAGCCGGACCAATATCGTCCGCTGGTCGCCATCGGCGATCGCGGCATGGGCGGCGCCGCCGCCCATGGTCTTTACGTCGAAAAATGCTCGGATAACGCTGCGTCCGCTGGCCGCCACGCCGCCCCCGGTTGATATAAGCCGCGCGCCAACGTGATTTGGCGCGCGCTCGCGGGGCGTCCGGACAAGAATGCTTTTCGGCACATTCGGACCCGCTACACTTGCCCTATGGTTCCTCGTCTCTGGTTCAAAGCGAAGACGTATGGTTGGGGGTGGACGCCCGCCACCTGGGAGGGCTGGGCCGTCACGGTCGCCGATCTTGCCGCGGTGCTCGGCTGGATCGGTTATCTCGTCTCGCATCGCGAGCTCGCGACGCGGCCGGACTATCTGCTCATTGCTTTGCTGCCGATTTTGGCGGCCGTGGCGATCATGATCGTTGTTTGCTGGCTCAAGGGCGAGCGCCCGCGCTGGCGATGGGGGAAATGAAATAGCGCGCCCTTAATCAGCCTCTCTGGCGCGTTGCTCCCTCGACGGGAGCCCCTCAGACCGCCGGCCATGACAACGCCGCTGAATTGCGCCTATCATCCGCCTAGCGACAATTCGCGACCGCAGCGTCCGCGAGTGCGGGCGGCCGCTGTAGGCGATGTCAATCGAAACGCACGGGGAGAGACGCACCATGACCGTGACCGAGACAGATCGCGATCCATCGCAGGCCGAGACCAAAATCCGTCCCGCGTTGAAGCTCAATTTTTTATCGCACGGCACGCTCGATAGCGTCGATCTTGCCTTCTCGCGCAAATTCTACGAGGAGTTCCTCGGGCTCGAAGTGGTGCAGACTAGCCCCATCTCGCTCATGATCCGCCTGGGCGGCGATCACGTGATCGCCGTCGTCTACAGCAAGAAGGGCCTGGGCGAGATGAATCTCCTCAACCACAACGGTCTCGACGTGGAGACCAAGGAGGAAGTGGACGAGGCACATCGCATCACCGTCGAGCAGGCGGCGATTTGGAAGCTCACCAAGATCAGCAAGCCCGTCCTCCAGCATGGCACCTACAGCTTTTATTTCTGGGACGCCGACGACAATTGCTGGGAGATCCTGACCAATCCGGAAGGCGGTTATCGCTGGATCTTCCGGCAGGGCGATCAAGAGGGCAAAGGCCATCTCGACCGCAACTTCAAGCGGCCGGGCGTCAATATGTGACGGATCGTTGCTGCTGGTTGCCGCAGGGCGAGGCGCGCAAGCGCCCTCGCATCGTCATCGCCGCGAAAGCGGGGATTCAGGAAATAGCACGGTGCTAACTCTGGATTCCCGCTTGCCCGGGACGACGAGATTGAGCGGTGCGAGCTAAAGCGGAGGCGGCGATGGCGTCAGCGTTCTTCGATAATTTCCTCGACGAGCTGCAAGCGCGTACTGAGATTACCGACACGCTCTTGCGCTTCATCCGCGGCATCGACCGCCAGGACTGGGCGCTCGCGCGCTCCACCTATCACGACGACGCCCTCGACGAGCACGGCTTCTTCACCGGGCCGCCGGACGATTTCCTCAAGCTCGTGAAACGCATGCACGAGCATCAGCTTCATTCGATGCATGTGATGTCGAATATGCTGATCGAGTTCGAAGCCGCCGATCGCGCGCTGGTCGAGACATACTGCCTCGTCTTCCAGCGTTTCGGCCCCGGCGCGCCGGGCGTTGCCGCGGGATCCCCGGGGGTGCGCAAGATGGCGACGGCGCGCTATCTCGACCGCTTCGAGAAGCGGCGCGGCGAATGGCGGGTCGCCCATCGCCGGCTGATCTTCGGCGACACGCAGGAGTTTTCCTTGGATGTGCCCGTGACTTTCCCGTCTGGCTTCATCGAGCAACACCACGGGATGGACGATGCGCTCTACGCGGCGCGCGCACGTTTCGGCGCGGCGAGCCGAAACGCGACGAATGGCTGAAGTGAGGCGGTCGCCCGCGTGGCGTTTTTGGACTAAGGAAAAACCGTGAATCCCGACGCGCTCCGCCGCAAGCTGCGCAGTCTCGTCGCCGTCATTCAGGATGCGGGCGTGACCGAGCATGAGCGCGCGAACGCCCAGCGGCTCAAAGCCGGTCTCAAGGCGAAGCTCAAAGAGGAAGGGGTTCCCGAAGGCGATTGGAGCGATGTGGTGTTCCGCTTCGGCCGCGCCTTGCGCGGCGCGAAAAACGCCACCACGCCGCCGCCGTCGCTAACAGGCGGCAGCGAGAAAGCTGCCTTCCGCCTCGGTCGGGCGCTCCGCCAGTTCACGAAGAAATAGGCGACAACGGCGTGCGGTCCACGGCGCGCGGCCTCAGCGCCCTGCCTGATCCTCCCGCGCCCTCCAGTCGGGCGAGGGTTCGGTTTGCGTCACCTCCGACGCGACATACTCGCGCATGCCCTGGTGGATGAAGGCCATCCACAGCGCCGGCTTCTCGGGGTCGAGGTTGAAATGCTGATGCTCGACGCCGGCGGGCTTCATCGGCAGCAGCACGAGATCGCCCTTTTCCCAATCGACGCGCTCGCCGTCGACGACCGAATAGCCCTTGCCGTCGATCACATAGATGACGAGCCCGCCTTGATGGCGATGCTTGCCCGAGATTTTGCGCACCTCATGCGTGAAGACCGACCAGTTCTGCAGCGGCGTGTCGGTGACGCGGCGGCCTGCATCGAGGTAGTAACGGAGATAGCCTTGGCGCATCAACTCTTGCGGCGTGTCCGCGAGCCGCACGACGATGCGGCCCGTCTGTTGCCGTTCGGCCCAGGCCTTGTCCTTCGCCATGCCCATCTCGTAGGCGTTTTGGTGGGGCGCTTCCCGTTCCCTGAGACGCGTACGCTCGTTTTCAGCCATGGCGACCTCCCGCGGTGCTTCTCGTCCTATTTTAGCACGATCGAACGCCGCATCCCGCCGCGCAAGTGCAACGAGGCGCGGGCCGGCAGTCGGACGAGAAGGGCGGTAAGAAAGGCGGTAAATAGAATCGCGCCGCTAGGCCCGCCGCCGCGGCAGGCTTCTCCCCAGCGGCAGCGGCCGGCGCGCGAAGGCGGCGCGCTCCTCGGATCGAGGCGCCGCTTGCGCCGCTTCCTCGGGCGGCGGCTCGTCCTCGAATTTGAGATCATCGGGAGGAAGCAAATCGTCCTCGCTCCAGCCCGCCTCGCCGGCGAGCGTGTCGTAAAGGCTGGCGATCTTCGTTATCAGCAACCACGAGCCCTTGCTGGGCAGCGTGTCGGCCATGGCGCACAGCGCCTGGGCGCGTGCATGAAAGGAAACGGCCGCGTACGCTTCCGTCGGCGCAGCCGGCGGTTTCACCGCGGCGCGGGGCACGCTGCGTTCCGGGGGCTGCGGCGCAGCAGGTGACGTCAGCGCCGGCTCTTCGAAGATCGGGTGCGCGTCAGAGCTTGGGCTCGGCTGTTCCTGCTCCAACAGCGTGGCTTTGAGCGAGTTTTTGAAGGCCATCAGCGAGGACCTCTCCCCGGGAGTCGGTGCGCGGTGAGCCAAGCCTCCATTCTCGCGCGGAAAATGTCAGCAGCGTGACGCTGCCGCGGCAAGTTCGTGGATCATCCGCAGGATTATCGCTCGTTCTCGCGCAAGAACCGCTCCGCGCCGGGATGAAGCGGCACGTCGAGCGGCGTCGCTTCGGTGTCGCGCCAGACTTGGCTCACTTCGGTGAAGCTGTCTTCCCATGGAAACTCGTCCGCGCGCATCGCGAAGCCGGCGCAGAGCTTGTAAACCGTGTCGGCGTCGAGCGCGGCGCTCGCATAAAGCGGCCAGCCGCTGTAATCGATGGCGGCGATATCGGCGGCAAGGCGCGGATAGCGGCTTTTCGGTACGATGCCACGGCGCCAGCCGAGCGTGTTGAGCTGCACGAAAATCTCGGGCTCGATGACGAGCGGCACGAGCTCGTATTGGAGCGCTTCGTCGAACCAGATGACGAGCGCCTCGTCGAAGATCGCATCGAGCGTGCCGGCGCGCATCGGCTCCATGCGGCGCTTGTCGCTGGGGCTGCCGCTCATGTGCAGCTTGCCGCCCCAAGTTTCGATATCGGCGAGGCTGAATCCGTAGAGCGCGAGCACCTGCTCGGTCAGCACGCGCGTCGAATGCGTCGGGTCTTCCTTGACCGAGACCTGGAGCGGGTAACGCGCTTTCTTGACGTCGGCGAGGGTGCGGAAGCCAAGGCTTTTCTTCATCGAGAAGACAAACCAGTCGAGGGTCGGCCAAACGCCGACGACGCGCAACGGCAGCGGCGATTTGAACAGGCCGACGCCGCGATAAGCTTGCGTCAGCAAAGCGGAAGGATTGACGAAAGCCATCTCGAGCGAGCCCTTGGCGACGGCATGGGCGAGGATCGGCGAGCCCGTCGCCATGCGCAGGAAGGGGCGGAACTCCTCGCCCGAGCCATTGCCGATGGTGATGCAAACATCGCGATTGCCGCCGTATGGCGTCGACGCATCGCCGGCGAAATTGAGCCCCAGCTCCCAGAGCGCCTTGGCGCGCACGAAATTGGCGCCGCGCGGCAATTTTTCCATGTCACGCTCCCTGTCGACACATCCTCAATTGAGCCATTCGCCATCGCGCGGCGTGTCGCGCTGAATCTCGCGCACGGCGCTCGCGATGCGCTTCCATAAGAGATGGCCGTCGACATCGTATTGTGCGAGCAGCGCGTCGGCGCGCAGCCGCGCGACGAAACGGGCATCTCTGCCATGCTCGCTGACGAGGGCGCTCGCGGCGCGCCACACATCGGTTTTGCTCGCGCGCATGAGCCGATCCTACGGCAAAAATCCGGCGGATTGCTAGAATGCCTCGCGTTTCCAATTTCCGCGTGAGGAGAGAACGATGCCGGGCGCTCAGCTTCATCTCGTCGGCGGTGTGCCGCTGGCGAGCGTCGAAGAGGTGTTTGCGACGACGAGCCGCCTGCTCGGCGCGCATCTGCCGCGCGCATCCCCGATGGCGAGGTCGGGCGGCCGTGGATGGCGTGGTTCGCGCCGGTCATCACCGAGAATCCCCTGCTCGAGAGAACCGATGAGGAGTTCCGCCCGCATCCCGGCGGCATGCCGAGCTTCCGCTATCGCCTAATGCCCGGCGTCAAACCCGAAGAGGTGCGCTTCACCGGCCTGAAGCATGCGGCGGTCGCAATCGAGAGCTATGGAGTCTTCAAGCGGCTGAAAGAGGCGGGCCGCGTTCATCCGCAAGCGAAGTTCCAATGCACGCTGGCGCATCCGATTCCGGTGATTCGTCGCTATTTCCCGGAACCGCTGCAAGACGCGCTCGAGCCGGCTTTCGAGGCGGCGCTTCTCGCCGAGGTTGCGACGATCGCCGCGGCGATCCCGCATGAAGAGCTCGCGATCCAATGGGACTGCGCCTCGGCGGTGTTCGCGACGTTGGAGCGCGGCGAACCGTCGCGCTTCGGCGAGACGCGCGCTGAGATGTATGGGCCGCTCGCCGAGCGTCTCGCGCGTTTCGGCCGCGCCGTGCCGCGCGCTATCGATCTCCTCTATCACTTTTGCTACGGCAATTCGAACGGCAAGCATTCGGTCGAGCCGTCCTCGACGCGCGATGCCGTCATCATGGCGAACCGTGTCGCCGCGTTGCTCGGACCAGGGCGGCCGCTCCAGCTCGTCCATATGCCGGTGCCGATCGGCCGCGACGACGATGCTTATTTCGCGCCGCTGCGTGAGCTCGCGGCGGGGCCCGAGACCGCGATCGCACTTGGCCTCATCCATCTGCGCGACGGCATGGCGGGAGCGCTGCGCCGCATCGCGGCGGCGAGGAAGCATCTCAGCCGCTTCGCGCTCGGCACCGAATGCGGCCTCAGTCATATCGGGAAAGACAGTCTGATGCCGGTGCTGCGGCTGCACGCCGAGATCGCGGCGGCGGCCTAGAGCCGGTCGGCGAGGAAGCGCTTGAGGCGCGGCGCGAGGAAGCCCGAGAAGCTGCCCGGCTCGTCCAAGGGTTCCGAGCCCCAATAATGCGGCGCGCCCTGCGCGATCGCGGTGCGCACGAAAGTTCCGGTCTGCTTCAGCGCGGTGACGAAGGTCTCGGACTGCGTCTTCACATCGACGACATCGTCCTCCGTGCCATAGGCGATGAAGAACGCGGTCTGGTTGTTGGCGCGCGTGACATAGCTTATCGGCGAAGCATCGAAATAGAGCTTGCGGTCATCGATCGGCGCCTTGCCGAGGAATTTCTCGGTGATCTGATCGGTCGGGCGCGCGACGAGATCGTGCTGCCATTGCGATGCCAGATCGTAGACGCCGTAGAGGCCGATGCAGCATTTGACCTTCGTGCTGACCGCGCCGAAGGGGTCGCTCTTGGTGCCCTCGGCGAAGAGCGGGTGGTCGCCGGCGAGCGCGACGAGCGCCGCGAGATGCGCGCCGGCGCTGTCGCCCCAGAGCCCGATGCGTTTGGCGTCGATCTTCAGATCGGCTGCCGAGCCGCGCAGATACTGCACCGCCGCGCGCACGTCCTGTACTGCCTCGGGAAAGGTCTTTCGATCCGTCGTGCAGAGCCGGTAATCGACCGCGAAGAGTGCAATGCCGGCATCGGCGAGGTATTTGCCCCAGCCTTGATAGGTGGCGCGCGTTCCCTGCTGCCAGCCGCCGCCATGCACGACGACCATCGCCGGGAAGGGGCCTGCGCCTTCCGGCATGTAAAGGTCGGCGGGCAGCGCCGCTCCCTCATGGGTCGTGAAGGTGATGGTTTGCTTTTGCATGGTGTTGGCTCCCGACGCCGTTCTATGCGCTTCGGGTTCTTACCCGTTTCGTCATCTCCGCGAAAGCGGGGGTCCGGTACTCGGCATCCGTAGCGCGGCTCGCCAAAACACGCGACCCGATATTCAAACGGGCACGCCTTCGATCACGGAAAAGAAGCTATCCTTGATCGGTACTATTCGTTGCAGCGAAAATCCTGCGTCCGTCATAAGGTCGCTATATTCGGCGGCGTTCCTTTCCTTGCCGCCGAAATGGACGAGCATCTCCAAATCGATGAAGCGGTGGGGATTTCCCACGCTTTGCCGCGGGACCATGACCTCCTCGATAATTAAAAGCCTGCCCTCCCGCGGGATCGCCTTACGGCACGCCTGCAATATTTTCGTGGCTTGCACGTCATCCCAATCGTGCAAGATGGATTTCAGAATGTAGGCATCATAGCCGCTCGGCACCTCGACCAGAAAGTTGCCGCCCACGGCATTGCAGCGATCGGCAAATCCTTTCTCGCGTAAGAATTTCCGCGCCATCACGACGGTCGGTTCGAGATCGAACACTGTGGCTTTGGGCGCCTTATGCGCGGAGAGGATCGCCGTCATAATATGCCCCTGACCACCGCCAACATCGATCATGGTTCGAAATTGGCCAAAGGCGTAGCCAGAGGCGATCTTCCCGGCTTCGGGCCCGTACAGATTCGCCATGCATCGCGCGAAATGCTCGTTGAGTTTGGCGTCTTCCGCGATCAACGCGAAGAGCGACGCGCCATTCGCATCGGCAAAATGCGAGCGGCCATCCTTGAGCGATTGTTCGAGCTCGAGCCAAGCGCGCAGCGATGCCTCGTGATTGAGGAAAAGGATTGCTTCTCGCAACGAAGCTTCGACGTCGCAGCGCATATATTCCGACAAGTCGGTATTCTCGAACTTGCCGTCCGCCGTTTCGGCAAAAACGCCGTATTGGGCAAGCGCGCGGAGCGTGCGACGCAATACGTCTTCTGAGAGAACGATCTCCGCGGCGAGAGTTTCAACGGTTTTCGGTCCGCCGGCGAGCTTGTCGGCGATCTGATATTCAGCCATCGCCCGCAGGGCGAGAGCGATCTTTGCTCCGATGAGCAAATCGGCGAGCCGCCGGAACGACGGCGAATCTCGGTCAATCCTTTCGGGCCGTTTCGTTTGGGATGGCTGATAGGAGGGCTTCTCAGTTTGCATATCGCTTTCTCCTGCTTCCGTGGACCTCAGAACGGCGCTTCGCTCTCGAGGCGTTCTTCGTGTCGCTGCCTGACAAGCGAGAGTTCCTTCGAGCACGTTCCGAAGGCGTCGCCTGATGCAAGCCCAAGTTCAGCACACACAGCGTGATTCTCCTGATCGATATCCGCCTTCATTTGCCGTTCAATGCCACTCTGCATTTCGGAGCGGTGAAGTTCGACAAAGCCAAACAGAGCAACATCACAAGCAACAAAGAAAATGAAGATCGGCCCCGTGAGCCGACGTCCTAGACGAGACACCCGCGTCGCCACCGTCGAGAAGAAAGATACCATGCGTCGGGCCTCCTTGGCGCGGATCATCGATCCGGCTCGTCGCCCCGCCGATCGTTGCTGGCAGCGAGGCGAGCCAGTGCCAACCTGTCACAAGTCGGTGATGAAGACTTTCGGGAAGCCTCGGGAAGGGTTTCCAAGGTCTTGGTTTTCGCTTGGTATTCCCTTATTTTCTGTTTGGGCTCATCTGACGCTCTCCAAGCAATTGATAGGAAAGCTCCTTGGTTTTCCTTTTTGAGAATTTTGAACTCGACGTTGATCGCCGCGAGCTGCGCCGCGGCGGGCTTGTTAAAAGCTTGGAGCCCCGCGTTTTCGACCTATTGGTTCACCTCGTTCGCAATCGGGAACGCGTTGTCAGCCGGGACGAGCTTATTGCTTCCGTCTGGGATGGGAGGATCGTTTCGGAATCCGCTTTGGCGAGTTCGATTAATGCGGCTCGCGTGGCGATCGCCGATAGCGGTGACGAACAACGGCTCATTAAAACGTTGCCGCGCAAGGGTGTCCGGTTCGTTGGGAGCGTACGGGAA
>DASXCX010000314.1:0-9636 GCA_036490955.1 Allostellaceae bacterium
TTTGTGCCGTTGCGGCGGCCCTTTCTCCTCAACCCTGACTTTCCAGCGCGGTTTCGTTTTGCCGCGCGCCCCGGCAAAAGATTTCTCTTGTTCTCTATTTGTTCTTATACTAGAAAGACCACCGTAAATGGGGAGAGGAAACATGTTTCGTCCGTTGGACCGGCAAACTGCGGCGCTTCTGCTCGTCGGCTGGGTTATCGCTCTGGTCACGACCCTTACCTGAGCCTTACAGCTTCTCCACGATTCCGTTGCGGCCTTTGCGGGAGAATGCCCTCGCGTTAAGGTCGCAGCATGAAGCTGCTCGTTATCGAAGATGACCGCGAAGCCGCGGCGTATATTTCCAAGGGTCTTGTCGAGAGCGGCTATGTCGTCGACGTCGCTCACGAGGGCCGCGACGGCCTCTTCATGGCGAGCTCCGGGAGTTACGACGCGCTGGTCGTCGATCGTATGCTCCCGGGCATGGACGGGCTCGCCGTCATCGCCGCATTACGCGCCGCGGAAATCCGCGTCCCTGTCCTGATCCTCAGCGCGCTCGGCGCGGTCGACGATCGCGTCAAAGGCTTGCGCGCCGGCGGCGACGACTATCTGGTCAAGCCTTTCGCGTTCGCCGAGTTGCTTGCCCGGCTGGAAGCCGTGCTTCGCCGTGGCGGCGGCGCGCCGGCGACCACCAAGCTGCATGTCGGCGATCTCGAAATGGACCTGCTCGCACGTAACGTGCATCGCGGCGGACAGGAAATCGATCTCCTGCCGCGCGAATTCCGCCTTCTCGAATTCCTCATGCGCCATGTCGGTCAGGTCGTGACCCGTACCATGCTGCTCGAGAACGTGTGGGATTATCACTTCGATCCGCAAACCAATGTCATCGATGTGCATGTCAGCCGTCTGCGTCAAAAGATCGACAAAGGCTTCGCCAAACCGCTCCTGCATACGGTACGTGGCGCGGGCTATCGCCTTAGCGCCGAATAGTCGTGCCCGGCCTTATCAACACCAGCGCCTTTCGCCTCGCGGCGATCTATTTCACGCTGTTCGCCACCTCGGTGCTGGCGCTGTTGACCTTCATTTATTTCTCGACCGCCGATTTCGTCGAGGCGCAAGCCGAGGAAACGATCGATGCCGAGATCCGCGGCCTCGCCGAGCAATATCGCGAACATGGCCTCGCCGGTCTCGTCGAGATCATCGATCAGCGCATCGCCGCGGCACAGCGCACGCCGTCCCGCATCGACGACACCATCTATCTCATCACCGACCCGCTGCTGCATAAGCTCGCCGGCAATCTCGAGATCTGGCCGCAGACGGTCGACCGCGGCAGCGGCTGGGTCAGCTTCCCGGTCACCGAGAACGTCGCCGGCTCGAGCGAGAGCGACAATGCCCGCGCTTCCGTCATCGTGCTGCCCGGCAATTTTCATCTCCTCGTCGGCCGCAATCTGCGCGACGCGCGGCTGTTCCGCCTGCGCATCACCAACACGATGGGCTGGGCCGCGCTCATCACCCTCGGCCTCGGCATCATCGGCGGCTTGCTGATGACGCGCAATATGTTGCGCAAGGTCGATGCCGTGAACCGCACCTCGACGCAAATCATCCATGGCGACCTGACCCAGCGCGTGCCGGTCTCGGGGACCGGCGACGAATTCGATCAGCTTGCCCAGAACCTCAACCAGATGCTCGATCAAATCGAGCGGCTGATGGCCGGGATGCGTCAGGTCACCGACAATATCGCGCATGATCTGCGCACCCCGCTTTCACGCCTCAGGGCGCGACTGGAGGTCACGCTGATCGAGAAACCCGATCAGGCGCGCTATGCCGACGTCCTGCGCGAAACGATCAACGAGGCCGATCGCCTGCTCGGCACTTTCAATGCGCTGCTGAGCATTGCCGAGGCCGAAGCCGGATCGCGACGCGACAGTTTCGGGGTGGTGGACCTGTCCGACATAGCGCGCGATGTCGCCGAACTCTATGAGCCGGTCGCGGATGAGAATGGTCTCGGTTTCGAGACCCGGATCGCCGACAAGATCACGGTGCGCGGCGACCGCCATCTGCTCTCGCAGGCGATCGCCAATCTGCTCGACAACGCGCTGAAATATACGCCCTCGGGCACGGTCGCGCTGAGCGTCGAGACGCGCGCCGGCAAGGCGCATGTGGAAGTGCAGGATAGCGGTCCGGGCGTACCGCCGGACCGACGCAGTGCCGTGTTCGATCGCTTCGTGCGGCTCGAAGGCAGCCGCAGCACGCCCGGCAACGGACTCGGCCTCAGCCTCGTTCGCGCCGTCACCAAGCTGCATGATGGCACGATCTGGCTCGAGGACAGCATCCTCGGTGCCGTCAGTCCCGGTCTCAAAGTGGTGATCGAATTGCCGCTCGCTGCCGGCGGTGCGGCGGTCTCAGAACCCGACCGCGATCTGACGCGGTTCCTTTCGGCTCCTGCTCTGGCGGTCACCGCCGATCCGCCGCGCGACCTCGGCAAGGCTTGACCTCAGCTGTTCTCGACTCAGGCCGGCGCTCGCAGCGACCGGGCCCATGATCTCGTCGCTGAGCAATTCCTCGAGAGATGCTTCACCCGTGAGCCACCAATGCGGCATCGGCCCCTCCTAACCTCCGTTTGTCTAAGCCTACGTGTGGATGGTGGCCCTTTTGTGGCGCGGGACGAGAATTCGTTCCTTTCCGGCACAACGTTGCTGAGGAAAACGTAACCGCTCTTAACACAACGTTACTACCGCGCCGCAGCGCGTATTCATGCATTCGGCGCACGTCGCGTTGTAATTCATTCACCATTTTTCACTACAAAAATCAGAGCTTTGCCGAAAAGCGGCAGGCTGCATTGCATTGAAGGTTTCCGATGGACGGCAACATGATGACGTTGGCGAGCCTCAAGGATTGGGGAGGCGAGGCACTGCGCCAGAACCGCTTTATCGAGGCCGAGAAGATCTTGCGCGGCGCGCTCGAAGCGCCCGGGCAAAGCGTCGATCTTCGATTCCTGCTCGGCACGGTGCTTGCCGCATCGGGCAAGCTCGACGAAGCGATCCACTATCTCGAAGAGGCACGCAAAGCCGCGCCCGACGACGTCAACCTGCTCAACAATCTCGGCAATGCGCTGCGCCTGAGGGGCCGCGCCGAGGAAGCGGTAACCCATCTGCGCCATGCGCTGACCATTCAGCCCGATGCACCCGATGCGCTGATCAGTCTCGGCCTCGCGCTGTTGATGCTCGGTCGCTCCGATCAAGCCGTGCAATGCAGCCGCCTCGCGCTGCGTATGCGCACACAAGATCCGGAAGCGCTCTTCGTTCTGGCGAGCGCGCTGAGCGAGGCGGGCCGCGCCGAAGAAGCGGCGCATTGCTTCGAGCGAGTGCTCAATCTCCGACCCGGCCATCCCGCGGCGCTCAACGGCCTCGGGCTAGTCAAGCGCGAACAAGGCAGGCTCGCGGAGGCCATCGCAACGCTGCGGACGGCCCTCGCGGCCGCGCCGGAAGATCCGACGCTGCACACCAATCTCGGCCTCTATCTGATGGAGCAAGGCGATCTCGCCGGCGGTGCCGCCGAATACGAATGGCGCCTTCGTCGTCCCGGCACCGCGCGGCCCAACGTGCCGCTCTGGGACGGCAAGCCGCTCGCAGGCCAGACGCTGTTGCTCTGGGCCGATACCGGCTCCGGCGACGGCATTCAGATGCTGCGTTTCGCACAACAGCTCCACGGCTCCGCCGCGCGCGTCGTCCTTGCCTGTCCCGCACCGATGGCGAAGCTCGCCGCGACCGCGCCTGGCATCGATCTCGTCGTGACAAATGGCGAGCCGATGCCGCCGATCCATGCTTACCTGCCGATGGCAAGTCTGCTTCACCGCCTCGACATCACTCCGGCAACCATCCCCACGACCGGCACGTATCTTTCGATCGATCCCGCGCGCGTCACCGCACTGAAACCGCTCTTCGGAGGTCACGGCTTTAAGGTCGGTCTCGTCTGGAACGGCAGCCAGAAAGAGCGCCGCCGCTCTGTCCCGCTTGCCGCGCTCGCACCCCTGCTGCATGTGCCGGGCGTCCATTTCTTCAGTCTCGACCAAGCCGGCGCCGGCGACATCGCCGCGAGCCCGTTCGCCGGCCGCATGGCCGATATCTCGGACAAGCTAACCGATCTCGGCGACATGGCAGCGGCGATCAGCCAGCTCGATCTCGTCATCACGGCCGACAACGTCGCCGCGCATATCGCCGGCGCGCTCGGCTGCCCGGCCTGGGTGATGCTCTCCGCGGTTTGCGAATGGCGCTGGTCGCATGATCGCAGCGAAAGCGCGTGGTATTCGAGCCTGCTGCTTTTCCGCCAGACGCAGGGCGAAGGCTGGGAGCGCGTCGCCGAACAAATCGCCGGTGCGCTTGCCGCCTTCGGCAATTCGAGTTCCATCGAGACGGCGACGCCGGCGGCCCTGGAGCCCGCCGCGCCCGAGACCGCCGATACGCCCTTCCTCGCCGCGCTCAAGCAATACCGCGCCTTCGGTACGACGGAGGAACTCACCTCCGAGCTGGCCCTGGAACCCGACAACCCCGATCTGCTCTTCCGCCTCGGCGCGATGCTCGCCGAAGCGGACGAGCCGGAAGCGCAAGATTATCTCCTCCGCTTGCGCGCCATCGCTCATGATGCCGCGCATAACGTCAGCCTCGAAAGCCTCAATCGGAGTAGCGACGGACTCAAGATCGCGCTTGCTTGGCGCCGCCACGAGGCCGCACTCGATACGCTGCTTGACGTGCCTGGCCTCTCCTTCTTCTCGCTGACGCCATACCCGGCGAAGGATCGCCTCCACGATATCTCGGCCGAGCTCTCGGATTTCTCCCATTGGGCGGCGGCACTGCCGCAGCTCGATCTTGTGATCACCACCGATATCGCCGTCGCGCATCTCGCGACCGCGCTCGATCGGCCAGCTTGGTTATTCCTCCCGCCCGATGCGGAAGCCGGCTGGCTCACTCGCGTCTCGGGCATCCCGGGCTACGCGCAGTTCCGCGTGTTCTGGCCGGAGCACAACGAGGATGCGCAATCCGTCGCCTATCGCCTCGCGAGCGACGTCGCGCGGCGCGTGCTCGCCGGCGAGCGCGACCTCCGCCCGGAGACGCTGAACAATCTCGGCGTGCTGCTGAAACGCTTCGGCGATCTCGACGAGGCGGTCACCTGCTATCGCCGCGCCCTCGCCAAACGGGGAAATTATCCGCTGGCCTACAGCAACCTTGGCATGGCGCTGCTCGATCAAGGAAATAACGAGGAAGCGATCGGCTGCCTCGTTAAATCAATCGAGCTGAAGCCCGGCTCGGCCGACGGCCACAACAACCTCGCGGTCGCGCTGGACGCCGCCGGCATGACCGAGCAGGCGGCACTACACTATCGCCACGCACTGTCGCTGAAAGCCAATCATCAGCAGGCGCTTGCCAATCTCGGCAATATCGAGCGCGTCGCGGGCCGGCTCGACGAGGCCGAGAAGCTCGAGCGTGAAGCTCTCGAAGCGGAGCCGAATTATCCGGAGGCGCTCGCCTATCTCGGCGCGACCCTGCGGCTCAAGGGCGATACCGACGGCGCCATCGAATGCTTCCGCCGCTCGATCGCGACGCGCGGCGATTATTCCGCCGCGCATATGGGCCTCGGCATGGCCCTCATGGCGAAAGGCGATCTGCGCGGAGGCAGCGCCGAGCTTGAATGGCGCTGGCACGGCCGGCGCGACGCCACGCTGCCGAGTTTCAATGCGCCGATATGGGACGGCCAGCTGCTCCGCGATAAGACGCTGCTGCTCTGGTCTGAGCAAGAACACGACACCATCCAGCTCATCCGCCTCGTGCCGTTGCTCAAGGGCTTCGCGAGCCGCGTCGTCCTCGCCTGCCCGCCCGCTCTTGTGCAACTGATGACAACGGCTCCCGGAATCGACGCCGTCGTGCCGTTCGGCGAGCAACTGCCGCATTTCGACGCGCATCTGCCGCTGATGAGCGCGATGCATCGCCTCGGCACCACCTTCGCATCGATCCCGTCGAACCTTCCTTATCTCGCGGCAGATGCCGCGCGGGTCGACGCGTTGGGCGGCTTGATCAACGGTGACGCGATCCGCGTCGGTCTCTGCTGGGGTTCGGATTCGGACTCGGTCGATGGCGGCGAGCGCTCGATCCGGTTCGACGCGTTGCGCCGAATCCTCGAGATGCCCGACATCAATTTCTATAGCCTACAGCCGGGTACGGCGGCGGACGAACTCATGAACAGCCCTTTCGCCGACCGCGTCGTGGACTTAACGCCCCACCTTGCCGACGCCGCGGATACGGCGGCAGCCATCAGCTTGATGGACGTCGTCATTGCGGTCGATGGCTCGATCGCACATCTCGCCGGCGCGCTCGACAAGAACACCTGGCTGCTGCTGCCGCATTGCGCAGATTGGCGTTGGCTCGAGAAGCGCATGGACACGCCGTGGTACCGCTCGACCTTGCTCTTCCGTCAGCCGAACTCCGGCGACTGGGCCTCGGCGATCGAGCAAGCCGCCTCGGCGCTCGCCGCGGGGACTGAGCCGGCACCCGAGATGCTGACGGCCTAGCTAATGCAGACGGGCAACCAGGCGAACCGGCAATAGCTGCGCCTCGTCATCGAGAGGCGGTGTCGCTTGCATCACCGGCAAGACTTGCCCGTGCGCCCGCAGCGCCTGCGCGAAGGCGTTCGCCGTCATCGCCAGCGAGGCGCGCAAATCGGCCCGCGCCAGCCAACGCAAATTCGCTTCGAACAGATCCCCATCCTCGGCCTGGGCCGCGGCAATCAGATTGAGGAGTTGTCGCTCGTCGTCAGTCAGCCAAGCGCAGCCGGGATGGCCGGCGCTCAACGGCCGGCGGCCGGCATAGGCCAGCGCCGCCAACAGGGTACGGAAGGTCATATAGACCTCGACCGCATCCGCCCCATAGGCGAGCGCAAAATCGCGCACCAGCGCGGGACAGTTCCTATTTCCTAACAATATCTTGCGGAATGTTCTTACGATCAGGCATTGGGGTTCGGTCAGGCCATTGAGCTTGGCTGCGGGTGTTTCAAACAGTGATGGCTCGGGCATCGACACTTCCTCGGCGACACCCAAGATCATAATTGCGAATGATTTGCAATTGCAAATAAAAAGGGCGATCTCACCGCTCTCGGTGCCGATTCCATTCACGGAGCTCGACCGGCCAAACCCGCTGGATCAGACCGTAGAGGAATGCCGTCGTCAGGCCGAAAAGCAGCACGCCATTGAGCGCTTCCAGCGCGCCCATCAGTCGCCAATGTTCGGCGAGATAAAGATCGTTATGGCCATAGGTCGTCATCGCCTCGAGCGAATAGAGCATGGCGGATTTGTCGTCCGGCACGGCGCCCAAGAGCCGGTAGGCGAGTGCCCAGATCGTCGCTTCAAGCCCGTGCAGGATCGTCGCCAGCAGCACGGTCGCGCCCATCACCACGCTGAAGATCGTTAGAAAATTGCGGTGACTTTTGACCATGGTGAGAATGCGAATGACGTTCGCGTTGATGAAGCCGAGGCCGAGAACGTGCAACACCACGCTCAGCACGATGAGGGGCATGCTCCACGCCCAACTGCCGTTGAAGATCAGTGCGTCATCCACGTGACTCACCCCCTTTTAAACGTGCCGCGCTCGTGCCTTAGCGCCAGTCCTTCGGCACGCAGATCTTCAGCCGGCCGTCGCCGACCGGCACGATCTCGACCTCGATGCCATAAACCAGCCGCATCGTCTCGGGCGTGATGATCGCGTCGGGCGTACCCTGGCGCTCGAGCCGGCCTTCATGCAGCACGGCGACTTTGTCGGCGCAGGCAAAGGCCTGTTCGGGATGATGCGTCGCAAAGATCACGGCGAGGCCTTGCGCCGCGAGCCGCCGCACTTCCGCGAGCACGCGCACCTGGTTGCCGAAATCGAGATTGGCGGTCGGCTCGTCGAGAATTAACACCCGCGGCTGCTGCGCCAAGGCGCGCGCGATCAGCGCCAGTTGCCGCTCACCGCCGCTGATCTTCAGCCAGTCGCGCTCGGCAAGCGCTTCGATACCGAGCGTCACCAGCGCCGCGGCAGCGATGGCGCGATCATGCTCGCCCGGCGGGGCGAACGCGCTGTGATGCGCGGTGCGGCCCATCAGCACCATTTCGGCGACGCTGTAAGCGAACTGCCCGGCGCCGCTTTGCGGCACGTAACCGAGCGACAAGGCGCGGCGTTGCGCCGTCCAGGCGGCGATGTCTTCGCCGCCGACACGAATCACGCCGCTTTGCCGCGGCAGCAGGCCGAGCACGGTCTTGAGCAAAGTCGATTTGCCGCCGCCATTAGGGCCGAGGAGACACATCACCTCGCCCGGTTCGAGCTCGAAAGTGACGGCCGCGCCGACGGTGCGGCCGGGATAGCCAAAGGACAATGCTTCGACGGCAATGACGGCGCTCACCACGCGCCGCGCCGCCCGCGCGCCAAAAGCCAGATGAAGACCGGCGTGCCGAGCACCGAGGTGAGCACACCGAGCGGCAGCTCGACCACGCCGATGGTGCGGGCGACGGTGTCGACCAGCAGCAGAAATCCGGCGCCGATCACCAAAGTCATCGGCAGGAGCCGCGCAAAAGCTGGACCGACGATCAGCCGCGCGAGATGCGGCACGAGCAGCCCGACCCAGCCGACAATGCCGCTGACCGAGACAGAGGCCGCTGTCATCAAGGTTGCCCCGATGATCACCGCGCCGCGCACGCTGCGCACATCGACGCCGAGCGCCGTGGCTTCCTCCTCGCCGAGGCTCATCACGTCGAGCCGCCAGCGCAGCAGCGCCAACGGTACGAGCGCCACGATCACCGTCGGCGCCAGCACCCAGAGATCGGCGCGGTTGAACGCGGCGAGACTGCCCAAGAGCCAGAAGGTGATCGCCGGAAGCTGGTTGAGCGGATCGGCGAGATATTTGAGCAGTGCCACGCCCGAGCCAAGCAGCGCGCCGATGACGACGCCGGTCAGCACCAAGACCAAAATCGGATCGCGATGGCTAATGCCGGCCGCGACGGCATAGACCAAGACCACGGCCACGAGCCCGCCGGCAAAAGACAGCGCCTCGATGCCGATCACCGGCAGCGAAAGAAAGATGCCGAGCACCGCGCCGAGCGCGGCGCCGGCGGCGACGCCGAGGATGTCCGGCGAGACCAGGGGATTGCGGAAGAGGCTCTGATAGGCCGCGCCGGACGACGAGAGCGCGGCGCCGACCAGCATCGCGCCGAGGACGCGCGGGCCGCGGATCTGCCAGATGACGGTCTGTGCCGCGTCGCTGAGCGGCACGCGGCGCAGCCCGAACGCGGCCGCGATCTCGCTCAGCGAGACCGGATAGGCACCGACCGCGAGCGCGATGAGCGCCAGCAGGGCGAGCACTGCCAGCGCAATGCCGAGCAGAAAAGCAAAGCCGGCCTCACCCCGAAGCGCCGAGGAGTTGGTCGAGTTGGGCGTCGGTCGGGGCTTGGTGATAGAAGAGCTCATAAAAACGCTTGGTTTCGGCGCGGATATCCCCAGAGAAGAGCTGAGGATAGAGCAAATGCGCGAGCCAGCGCAGGCCGATTAGACGATTGGGTCCCGGCGGCTCGTCGACCCAGCCGAAAGGACTGCGCGGCTCGAGATAGACACGCTTGTCGCGCACCGCTTTCACGCCCTGCCA
>DASXCX010000315.1:0-9325 GCA_036490955.1 Allostellaceae bacterium
CCGCCGAGTTCGATCAGCATGCCATTAACGCCCGCGACTCGACCCCAACGCCGGTATTCCGGGAAATTCGCAATATCTTCAGTTACTTGGGCGAGAAGTGCCAAATTCGACCTCGATCGGCGAGCCGCTATATCCGGTAAACTCCGGATACCGCCAGCATGGTCAATTACGCTTAATGGGGCGTTAAAGCGCGACCCCTAAAGGCCAAAAACGGCTGAAATGCGGGGGATTTCGCGCCGGCGACGGAAATCGTAAGAAGATTGGCGCAAATTGGGCGGAATTAACGAGGTCTTAACCCCGCTTGGTAACAATCATTAAAAGCAAGTATGGTCAACCCGAGCTTCCGAACCGGAGGTGAGTGATGCGCGTGCTATTGGTAGAGGATGATTCGGCCACCGCCGCCAGCATCGAAATGATGCTCCGGACCGAGGGCTTTATCTGCGATACGACCGATCTTGGCGAAGACGGCCTCGAGATCGGAAAACTTTATGATTACGACATCATCATTCTCGATCTCATGCTGCCGGATATCGACGGCTATGAGGTCCTGCGCCGCCTGCGCGCCGCGCGCGTGCGCACGCCAATCCTCATCCTCTCGGGCCTCGCCGAGCTCGACAACAAGATCAAGGGGCTCGGTTTCGGCGCCGACGATTTCGTCGCCAAGCCGTTCGACCGCCGCGAGCTGATCGCCCGCATCCAGGCGATCGTCCGCCGCGCCAAGGGACACAGCGAATCGGTCATCCGCACCGGCAAGTTGACCGTCAATCTCGACAGCCGCACCGTCGAGGTCGAAGGCCATCCGCTCCACCTGACCGGCAAGGAATACGGCATTCTCGAGCTCCTCAGCCTCCGTAAAGGCACGACGCTGACCAAGGAGATGTTCCTCAATCATCTCTACGGCGGCATGGACGAGCCCGAGCTCAAGATCATCGACGTCTTCGTCTGCAAGCTGCGCAAGAAGCTTGCGATCGCCACCGCCGGCGAGAATTACATCGAGACCGTGTGGGGCCGCGGCTACGTGCTGCGCGATCCGCCGGCCGATGGCGAAAGCGCCAGTGCGCCGCTGCAGCAGCCGGTCGCGGTTGCGATGAGCGCCAAAGCCTAATCCAGGCTGCAATCGGGGGTTAAGAAAGCCCGCTCTCTTGCGAGAGCGGGCTTTTTGATTCCGCAGAGGGGGGTAACTAAGACTGCGCCGCATCCTCGTCGTGGAGCTTCACGTCCCAGCTATAGGGCTTCTTCAGATGCTCGGGGACGTCATGCATCCAGATGCTGCCGCCAAAGCTTTCTTCCCAATCGCGCGGGATCCAGCTGTCGTCGAGATAATCCTGATCGGCGATATATTCCGCATGGCCGCCCGCCGGGCATGGAATGTAATAGAACAGCGCCGATGAAATGCGGTGCCGACCGAGACCGACGAAGCCGCCGGGGCGCTTGGTCGCCCAGCCTTTGAGCTCGAGATAGTTCGCGCCGACCATCATCTCGTCGATATCGTCGCAAGCGAAGGCCGTGTGGTTGAAGCCGAGCTTCCGGACCGGCGGCGGCAGGAAGTCGGCATTGAAGAAGAAGATGTTGTGATGCTCGTGGCTGCCGTCGGCCCGAGCATAACAACCGAGCTTGCGCTGCGTGTCGGACAGCCGGAAGCCGAGGCGCTCCTTGAAGAATTTGAACGACGCTTGCGGGTTGGCGACCTGGAAGACGACATGCGCGATCGATTTCGGCCGTGCGCGTTTGCGCCAGGTGCGGTTGCGATTGACGCGCGCGGCGCGGGCCGGGGTGTTGATCTCGTCGGCGGCGCTGACGAGCTCGCGCTTGCGGAACACTTGCAGCCCTTGTGGCATGCCGTCATCGGCGAGGAAATGCGCCGTGCCGTCATTGTCGCGGCGGACCTCGCGATCGGTCTGGAGATTGGCGGCGAGCCGGTCGAGCGCTTCCTGGGTATCGACAGCCCAGATCGTCTCCTTGACGCCGCTGCCGTCGAACCAGGCCTTGGGCAGCGCCGGATCGTCTTTCTTGCGCAGGATGACCTGCGCGCCGTCCTCCAGCTCGAAGACCGTTTTCTGCGCGGTCTTTTCCTGCAAGCCGAGGCCGTAATCAATGAAGAACTGCGTGCTTTTGTCGAGATCGTCGACGCCGTAAACCGCTTTCGCGACGCCCAGAATAGCCATGGATGTCCTCTAGGATGGAGGGCCGTCCCAGACGACCCGCATGCCCGGAAGGATAGTCGAAGCTCGGCAAATCAGGAAGCGGCGCGCCGCACCGGTGCGATATCGAGAAGCCGTGCGATATCGAGCAGCACGATGAGCCCGGTCTCCGCCGGGTAGACGGCCGAAGCAACCGCGCGCCATCGCGCATCGAGAGCAAGCGCCACGGATTCGAGCCGCCTCTCATCGACATTCAGCACGTCGCCGACGCCGTCGACGGCCAGTGCATAAAGCTCGCCGCCATTCTCGACGACCACATGGGCAGCGTCGCCCTCCGCGGCTTGCGGCGCCAGTCCGAGACGCAGGCGCAGATCGATCGCGGTGACGACGCGCCCGCGGAGATTGAGCAGCCCCGCGACAGCCGGCGGCGCCAGCGGCACCGGTGTCGCATTCTGGCGGCGCAGCACATCGCGCACCTGCATCACGGGCACGGCGAATTTCTCGCTTCCCACACGGATCGTAACAACGTCGCTCATGCGGCGCCCCGCGCCGGCGCCAAAAGTCGCGCGCTCGCGGCTCTTATGTAATGCGCCGCGTCGACGATCTCGACCTGCCGCCCAGCGACCGTCGCTGTGCCGAGCACGCCCGGCCGCGTCGTAGAGGGATCGAGCATCGTCGCATGGTCCACCGTATCGATCACGGCATCGGCGAGGAAACCGCACATTCGGCCCTCATGGGCCGCGATCATGACGAGCCGTCGTTCGCCCGCCGGCATGGCGCCAAGGAGGTGCAGCGGCAGCGCCGCGCCGCGATAGAGCATGATAGGCTTGCTATCGATCTGCTCGATCTGCTCCGGCGCGATCTCTTCGATGCGGAGCAGCGAGGCGAGGCGGAGCGCTTTCGGCGTCTCGCCGCCGGCACCGAACAGCAGCAGCCCGTCGCCGCGGACCCCGCTGCCGAGCTCTAGCAGGGGTGTCGGCGCCCGCGCCGGCTCGGCGCTTTCCATCGTCCCAACCGCCGCCGCCAGCGCACCAGGATCGAGGATCAGCGCGACGCTGCCATCGCCGAGAATGGCGCAGCCGGCGAAAAGACGGGTACCGCGCAGTATCGGCGCGAGCGATTTGACGACGATCTCCTCGGCATCGTCGACACCGTCGACCATGATGCCGAAGCGCTGCGCACCGTAACCGATGATGACGATCAGACGCTCTTCCCCGGCGCTCAGGCTTTCGCCGAGATGGAGCACATCGCTCAGCGCGACGAGCGGCAACAGGCTGCCGCGCAAGCGCAAAACGGGCGCACCGTGAATCCAGTCGATGCGATGCTCGGGGCCGGAGCGCAACAGTTCCGCGACGGCGGTTCGCGGGATCGCGAAGCGCTGGCCGCGGCAATCGAGCAGCAGCGCCGGCACGATCGCCAACGTCAGCGGGATCTTGATCGTGAAACGCGTGCCGCGACCGACACTGCTCGCGACCTCGACCGTGCCGCCGATCTTCTCGACATTGCTGCGCACGACGTCGAGGCCGACGCCGCGCCCCGAGACATTCGTCACCCGTGCCGCGGTCGTGAAGCCCGGATGGAAAATAAATTGCAGAAGTTGATGCTCGCTCATCGCGAGCAGATCGGCATCGTTCGCGAACCCGCCGCGGCGGATCGCGGCGCGGATACGCTCGGGATCGATGCCGCGCCCGTCATCCGCCAGCGTAATGACGATCGCACTACCCTCCTGACGCGCGGACAGCGACACCTGGCCGGTCTCGGCCTTGCCGTCGCGGCGGCGCTGAACCGGCGTCTCGATACCGTGATCGGCAGCGTTGCGCATGAGATGAGTGAATGGGTGCTTCACGAGTTCCAACACCTGGCGGTCGAGCTCTGTCTCGCCGCCTTGGAAGGTCAGCTCGATCTTCTTGCCCAAATCGTGCGCGAGATCGCGGACCATGCGCGGCAGCTTCATCCAGGCCTGGCCGATCGGCTGCATGCGCGTCTTCATCACGCTCTCCTGCAGATCGCTCGTGACCTGAGACAAGCGTTGCAGCGCCAGCGCCGCTTCCGGATCGGGCTGGCCGCGGAGCATCTGGACGAGCTGATTGCGCGCGAGCACCAGCTCGCTCACCTGGGCCATCAGACGCTCGACCGTATCGAGATTGACGCGGATCGTGCTCGCCGCCGCTGGCTCCGCCGCGGGCGGCTCGCGCATCGCGAGAGCGGGCGCCAACGCAACCGCGGCGCTGGGCCGCATCGTCAACTCCAGCCGTGCGATGACATCGGCGTCACCGCCGTCCGGCTCGTGCCCGTCCCGCGCCAGGACGGCAACGATCGTCTTCGCGCGGTCGCAAGCGCCGAGCAGCGCACCGGTCACGGCGGACGCCGGCGGCATCGCCTCGTCACGTAGCTTGTCGAGTGCGCTCTCCGCGGCGTGCAAGACGCTTTCGAGCCGCTTCAGCCCGAGAAAGCTGCAGGTGCCTTTGATGCTGTGGATGTTGCGGAAGATGTCGTCGACCAGCCGCGCGTCGTCGGATGCCCGCTCGAGCGCAACGAGATCCCGTTCGAGGACGGCGAGATGCTCGTTGGTCTCCGCGATGAACTCGCGCAGCAGGTCGTCCATAACTTCCCAAGGATCGCTTCTAGGCCTTGCCCGGAAGCCGTCCTTCGGGACGCGCAAACCACCGGGAGCCAGGAAAGACTGCCCGAAATGCTTTAAAGACGCGTTGAGCGCGAGTTTAGCGGCCGGGCTTGGCCGTCAGCAGAACCTTCCCCGCACCCGGCTCGGTCAGCTCGAGCTTGGCATCGAGGCTTTCCGCGACGCGCGCCGTGTAATAGCCATGCACGGTGCGGGCGGTCAGCGCGTCGACATCGACGTTATCGGCCAACGCCGCGCGCAACTCGGCGGTAAGGTTGACGCTATCGCCGCCGGCGTTAACCACGATCCCCTTGCCGCCCTCCGCCGCCTCGATGCGTAGCATGCCGCCGCGCGGCAGGACTTCCGCCGCGATCACCACCATGTTGCAAGCGAGGCGCTGCCATTCGAGCGGCAGTGCGGAGGCCGAATCTTGCCAATCGACTTTGGCCTTGGCGCCGTCGAGAAGACCGAGCGCCGCGTCCTTGCCGGTGCTGCCGCGGCCGCTGCCATAGGCGAAGCGGTAAAAATTGAGACGCTGGCCGGCGGTCTTGGCGCTCGAAGCGATGAGCTTCATGGCATCGCGCTGAAAATCGGCATCCATGTCTTCCTCGGCAACGAGTTCGACCCCGTTGTTGATCGCGCCGACCGGGCTGATGAGCTCATGGCACAACCGCGCATTGAGCAGCTCCATCACCCGCAACTCGACCATTACCGCCATGGATCTTTCCTCTATCGTCATTGCCAGCCAAGCGACCAACCCGGAAAATCGCGCTCGGTCCGCGGATTGCCATGCGTCATGCTTCGCAATGGCGTTGTTTAATAAGTGAATCAAGTAAAAAAATGCGTTAGCGCGCCAATGCGACCAGCCGCTCGGCCTCGGCGAGATCGTCCGGCCGGTTGGCGTTGAAGAACGGATCGACTGGCGCAGCCGAGAATTCGACCTCGACGAGTTTGTACCGCGCCGTCCATTGATCGACCTTGCGCGCGCCAGCCGCCAAAGCCTCGCGCAGTTCCTCGCGCAGCGAGACAGGCCACAGCCCGAAGACGGGATGCGCCTGGCCGTTCGATTGCGCGCAGGCGAGATCGAAACCGCCCTCTTCCAGCGCCATGCCGAGCCGGCGGACGAGATCGTACGGAAAGAAGGGCGCGTCGGTGGCAAAGCTCGCGACCAGCTCGACTTCGGCCAAATTTTCCGCCGCCCAATCGAGACCGGCGAGCACGCCGGCCAGCGGTCCGGCAAAGCCGGTGACGCTGTCGGCGATGATCGGCAGACCGAAAGCGGCAAAGCGCTGCGGGTCGCCGTTCGCATTGAGCACCAGCGCATCGACCTGGGGCTTGGCGCGCTCGATGACATGCGCCAGCATCGGCCGCCCGCCGAGCAGCCGCAGATTTTTGTCGCCGCCGCCCATGCGCTGCGATTGGCCGCCCGCCAGCAGCACGCCGGCGATCTTCATCGAAGCGCTTTCATTTCAGGCATCTTCCTCGACGCTCGCCTTGCGGCCGGCGCGGCGCGGCTCGTCCGGCACGCTCGCGGGATCGCTGTCGAAGACGAGACGATGCGTGCCGGCAAGTGCGGTGAAGCGCTTGCCCTTGGCGCGCCCAATGAGCGTGAGATCGGCTTTCTGCGCGAGTTCGACGCCCCAAGCGGTGAAACCCGAGCGCGAGATGAGGATCGGAATGCGCATCTGCACGCATTTGATCACCATCTCCGAGGTCAAACGGCCGGTGGTGTAGAAGATCTTGCCCTCGGGACCGATCTTGTTGAGACGCATATAGCCGGCGATCTTGTCGATCGCGTTATGCCGGCCGACATCCTCCATATAGATAAGGGGACGATCCTCCTCGCAGAGCACGCAACCGTGGATCGCTCCGGCCGCGAGATAAAGGCTCGGCACGAGATTGATCTTTTTCGACAGCGCATAGAGCCATGAGGTCTTGAGCACCGCGTCGCGCGGCAGCTTGATCTCGTCGAATTTCTCCATGAGATCGCCGAATACCGTCCCCTGGGCGCAGCCCGATGTCAGCGTCTTCTTGCGCAGCTTCTTCTCGAAATCGGTCTTGCGCTTGGTCCTGACCACGACCGTCTCGAGTTCCTCGTCGTGATCGATGCCGGTGATCTGGTCGTCGGCGCGCAGCATGTTCTGGTTGAGGAGATAGCCGATGGCGAGGCAATCGGGATGATCGCCGACCGTCATCATGGTGACGATCTCCTGGCCGTTGAGAAACAGCGTGAGCGGCCGCTCGACGACAACGGCGGTCTCGACCTCGTCGCCATCCTGATCGACGCCGATGACGCGATGGGTCAGGCGCGGATCATCGGGATCGGGGCGAACCGTGAATTCTTTCATGGAGCAAATGATGGGGATGTCGCCCGGGCCGCGCAAGCCGGACGCCGCGGTGCCAATTTTCCCAGATATGTCATATAGTTGTCATGCGGCACTTAACGGGGCTTTCAGCGATCACCCGTATTTTCCAGCATTGTGGAAGTCTGTTCGCCGGGGGGAGTATGACGGTGAGTACTCTGGCGCGTCCCATTGCGCCGGTCGCGCCAAATCAAAACTGTGCGCAAGTCTATTCCTTGATGGCGAGCGATGAGACGCTTTTTGCCCTTCCGATCGTCGAAGGCGAAACGCCGGTCGGTCTGATCGACCGCGTGACGCTCATGAGCCAATTCGCCCGCCCCTATTGGCGCGAAATCTACTCTCCGCGCCCTATCACCAAGCTCATGGATGCGGCCCCGGTGATCGTCGATGTCGCGGCGACGGCCAATGTGATCTGTCGGAACCTCGCGGGAAAACGCGCCGCGCTCAATACCGCGTTCATCCTCGTTCGCGACGGACGCTATCACGGCGTCGGCAGCACCATCGACCTGCTACAGCTCATCGCCGATGCTGCGCAGCAGCACGCGCACGAGCTGAGCTTCGCTCAGGCGGAGATCCGCGCGTTCAACGAGACGCTCGAGCGCCGCGTCATCGAGCGGACCGAGCAACTCGAGGCCGCCCAGCAGCAAATCGTGCGCAAGGAGCGGCTCTCCGCGCTCGGCCAACTTACCGCGACGGTTGCGCACGAACTCCGCAATCCTTTGAGCTCGATCCGCAATACCGTCTTCACGATCAAGGAGGCGCTGGTTGGCCGCGCCGCCGATTTCACCCGCCCGCTCGGACGAATAGAACGCAGCATCGAGCGCTGCGATGGCATCATCAGCGATCTTTTGGATTACACGCGGTCGCATGAGCTGAACTTGCGTCCCGTTGCCGCCGATGCTTGGCTCGACGAAGTGCTTACGGAAATGCAAATACCCGATGGTATCGCCCTCGCGCGCGATTTCGACGCCGGCCGCATTCGGCTGGCGATCGACAGCGAGCGCATGCGCCGCGTCGTGATCAATCTCGTCGAGAATGCCGTCCAAGCCACAGCGGACATCGCGGGTAAGCGCCGGATCGTGGTCGCGACGCGAGCCCTCGGCGAGACCTACGAGCTGACGATCGACGATTCGGGACCTGGCATTCCCGAGGACGTGCTGCCGAAAATCTTCGACCCGTTGTTCAGCACCAAGAGCTTCGGCACGGGCCTCGGCCTCCCGACCGTGAAGCAAATCGTCGAGCAACACGGCGGATCGGTCGCGATCGCCAACGCCCCGCATGGCGGCGCCCGTGCGCTGGTCCGTCTCCATCCCGTCGAGCGCGGCGAAATCGCCGCCTAGCATCTAAAAGCCCCAAGCTATTCGTGCGGCACCTGTTCCCGCGGCGGGCGACCGACAACAGACGCGCTTGCCAGAGCGTGCGGCAGCCATGATGATGGGTAAACGCCGCGCGCGGCTAATGCGCGAATGACACCTCACAGGGAGGATCGAGATATCCCGGCGACCGTCTCGCGCAAGCCCGCGCTCGTCCTGCCGCTCGCGCTCCTGATGCCGAAATGGCGACGTGCTTCACCGATGGGCATTTCGATCCGCAGGAAAACGATTCTCTAAGGGAGGAAGAATGACACGCGCAGCTTTGGCGATCGTCGCCGGAACCGTCATCGCCGCGGCGCTCGCCGCGCCTGCTTTCGCGGAAGACGTGGTTCGCGTCGGCAATCCCGCCGGCGACGATTTCCATTTCTCTTTCGCCAATGTCGGAAGCGAGGCCGGCATCTTCAAACAGAACGGCCTCACCTTAGAGATCACGGCGCTCGCCGGCGGCGCCAAGCTGCATACGGCGATGACGGCCGGGAGCCTCGATATCGCGCTCGGTGCCGGCACGGATTTCGGACTCATCGTCAAAGGCGCCCCGGAAAAAGGCGTCGGCGCGCTCGCGACCAAACCCTCGAACATCGTCATCCAGGGCAACACCAAGAACGGCATCACGACCATTCAGGCGCTCAAGGGCAAGAAGGTCGCGGTGTCGAGCGTCGGCGCTCTGACCTATTGGATGGCGCAGAAGCTGTCGCAGCACGAAGGCTGGGGCCTCGATGGCATGGAACTCGTTGCGACCGGCGGCGGTCAAGCGAATGTCGCCGGCTTCGAGACCGGCAGCCTCGACGCCGCCGTCACCTCGCTCGAAGCGGCGCTGCGCGTCGAGCA
>DASXCX010000316.1:0-12398 GCA_036490955.1 Allostellaceae bacterium
GCGGCTCTATCACGACGCGGTGACCGGTCCGGACGAGCGCGAGCATCTCAACGCCGGCGCGGACGATGTGATCGCCATCACCGCCAAGGCGATCGGCCAGACCCCGGACGAGGTGAAGCCCGCGATCGCTTATGCCGACCCCGATGAACGGCTCGATGTGAAGGACATCCTGCATCAGATCGATTGGTTCAAGGAGCAGGGCATGATCAAGGGCGAGGTCGACGCCGATACGGTGATCGACAAGCGCTATGTCATCCCGTTGCCGGTGAAATAGAATGGCGAGCTAGGAAAGGAGCGCGGCATGGACACCGTCACCGCGACCCGTGTCGAGTTGAGGAAGCTGCATCCGACCATCGGCGCCGAGGTGGTGGGGCTCGATTTGCGGCGGCCGATCGATTCGCCGACCGCGGCGGCGCTGCGCCGGGCGTGGTACGATCATTCCGTTCTGCTCGTCCGCGGCCAGGATCTGACCGACGAGCAGCAGGTCGCCTATGCCGAAGTGTTCGGCCCGCCGATGCTGGCGCATGCGACAAGGCGGCTCGACGGCCGGCCGCAATCGATCATGCTCATTTCCAACATCCGCGAGAACGGCAAGCCGATCGGCGCGCTGCCCGATGGCGAGATGTTCTTCCACTCCGACCTTTGCTACATCGAGCATCCGGTCGTCGGCACGATGCTTTACGGCGTCGAAGTGCCGTCGGTCGGCGGCGACACGCTGTTTGCGGATCAATATGCGGCTTATGAGACGCTGGCGCCGGCGCTGAAAGCGACGATCGATCCGCTCCGCGCCACCAACCGCTACGAGATCGGCTACGACGTCACCATCCGCCGCGGCCGCGCCTCGCCCGACGCGCCCGCCTGGACGCATCCGATGGTGCGCATCCATCCGCAGACGGGCAGGAAGGCGCTCTATGTCAATCGCTTGATGACGCATGACATCGAGGGCATGGGAGAGGCGGAGGCCGAAGCGCTCTTGGCGCAGCTCTACGACCACCAGGAGCAGCCGCGCTTCGTTTACGAGCATCACTGGCGGCCGGGCGACGTCATCCTCTGGGACAATCGCTGCACGTTGCACGCGCGCACCGATTTCAGCCCGAGCGAGCGCCGTCTCTTACGCCGCATCACCATCGCGAGAGATATCGAGTAGTTTCCCTCACTATCCCGTTGACGCTGGGCCCCCGACGGGGAAAGGGTTGGCGTGAGAGTGCGAGTCACCGACGATCCGAGGAATCATGGCCGAAGAACATGAACAACACAAAGAGTCGCGCGTCGAGGCGCTGGCGGAGAAGCTGATCGACGGCGACAAGACCGATGAGACGACGCCGAAATGGGTCAGCTATGTCGCGCTTTTGACCGGCATCCTCGCTGGCGTCGCGGGCTTCCTCACCGTGCGCGGGACGACGCTGACCAACAACGCGATCTATGAAAGCAACCAGGCGGTCCTGGCGCAGGCGCAATCATCCGATAGCTGGAACGAATACCAGGCCGCCAGCATCAAGGCGCGGATCATCGAGACGCAGCTCAGCGCCAATCCCGGGCTCGATGCGCAAAGCCGCACGACGCTCGAGGCCGCCGCGAAGGGCTTCCGCGATGGCCAGCCGAAGCTTCAGAGCGATGCGCAGAATTTTGCGAAGACACGCGACGATCATCTGACGCAAGGCACCGGCATGTTGGCGACGCGCGATCTCATCTCCTACGCCGGTCTCGCGACCCAGCTCGGCATCGCGCTCGCGTCGGTGGCGGCGATGGTGCGCGCGCGCCGCGCGTTCGATGCAGCGGTCCTCGTCGGCGTGATCGGCGTCGGCATCGCGCTTTACGCGCTCGGCCGCCAATATCTCGGGTCGGTGTTGTAGCGGTGCATCGGGCGTCGCGCCGTTATTTGCGCTGCATCAGCGCGAAGGCGATATCGCGGCCCTGGCCGCGCTTCACCGCGAGGTCGATCCACAGCATCGCATAGGGCTCCAAGAGCCGCGCATTGCCGAGCGGCCCGGCATCGACCGGCTCGAAGCCGAGATCGGCGACCAGCGCCGCGACCGTCGCGCGCTTCGCCGTATCGTCGCCGGCGAAGAACATAACCGGCTTCTGCGCATAGCCGCCGGCATCTTCCATGTTGCTGAAGCCGGTGCTGTTGAGCGTCTTGAACACCACCGCATTCTTGGCCCAGCCGGCGACCTGCTCGCCGCCGGACGTGGTGTGTCCGACCGCCAGCCCCATGCCTTGCGGCCCGATCGTCAGCGGATTCGTTGCATCGAGGAGGAGTTTCCCCGCGAGATCGCCAGCCGCGGTCAGCGCCGCCGCGGTCGCTTCCCAGGGCGTCGCGAGGAGGATCGCCTCCGCCGCGCGCGCCGCCTCGGGAACGCTAGCTGTCTTCAAGCCGTCATATTTCGCATCGCCGGGCTGGCGCACGCCGTAGCTCACGTCATGGCCGCGCCGCGTCCAGGCCTTGCCCAGCGCTTTGCCGACATTGCCGGCGCCGATGACCGCGATTTTCATGGGGTTTCCTCTATTGCGGATGAGCAACTTAGCGGCGCCGGCCGGACCCGACGAGGGAAGAACGCGAGAAACCGCTTGCCGCGGCGCCCCGGAAGTTTCATCCTTATGGTTAACGACCGGGCGAGGGGCTCTGGCATGATCGTTCGTTGCCTCTATAGGCGTGTCGGCTTGGCGCTAGCCGCAATTCTACTCAGCGGCGTCGCGGCGCATCAGGCCGCGGCCCAAAAAGCGCCGCCGACTCCGTTCACCGGCATTCCCACGGTTCCGAAAACGCTGCCGCTCTTGGGTCATGGCACCATCGACGGCCAGGTGCTCGCCGCGGCGACACAGGGCGATGCCGGCCAGATCGATTGGGTGATGGCGGCCGGCGGCAATGCCGACGAGGCCGACAAGGACGGCCACACCGCGCTGATGCGTGCGGCGATGGCGAATTTCAGCGCCGTGGCGCAGGTGCTGCTTGCGCACGAGGCGCGCGTCGATCTGCGCGACAAGCTCGGCGAGACGGCGCTGCATTGGGCGGCGCAGATGGGCAGCGTCGGCGTGCTGCGCGTGCTGCTCGATTTCCATCCCGATGTCGACGCCGCCGACAGCCGCGGCATCACGCCGCTGATGCTCGCGGCCAGCCACGGCAAGATCGATGCGGTGCGCCTGCTGCTGCAATACCACGCCGATCCGCGCAAGACCGATTACACTGGCCGCGACGCGCTCGGCTGGGCGAACAGCAACCCGCGCATCGTCTCGGCGCTGGAGACCGCGACCGCGGCGCGCTGATCCGCGCGCGCTCGCCCGTCGGCGGCCCGCACCTTTCCGATTTTTGTTCGCTTCCCTGGACAAGGCGCAAAGCGCCGCGATCCGGGGCCGATCCCTCGATCGATACGCGCGATGCCGGCGCGCAAGGCTTCATTTTTCGAGCATCTTTCCGACACAAAATTGCCGCGTGTGCATTGGAAAAAATCGGGAAGGGGGTGCCGATGACATTCTGTGCTCGCTCTCGAGGAACAGGGGTTCTGTTGCGTTGGTCGCTCGCCGCGATGCTGCCGCTCGCGCTCGCCGCTTGCGCCGGTGTCGACACCAAGCCCGACAAACCATTCACGGCGGCGAATGTCTGCATCGACAGCGCGATCCCCGGCGGCTGGATCCGCACGAACGATTGGCGCGGCAAGGGCTGCGGCCTCGCGGACGAGGCGAGCGCGCATGCCCAGGCGGCGGGCATCGAGCTCGCCAGCACGGCTGCGCCGCCGAAGGTCAAAGCAAAACCGCCGGCGGATATCAGCCGCGGCGTGAACGCGGTGTCCGAGCGCGGTCCCAACAATTGGATGACGATCACCGAGCTCGATCGCGTACGGGTCGGCCGCAGCCTCACCGCCTGCGCCGGCGCGGTGCCCGAAGGCTGGACCGAAACTGCGCGCTATTGGGACAAAGGCCGCTGCGGCAACCCTCCAAAGCCGAGCGAGAAAAACGTGATGCTGATCGAGCGGGTGAAGTAGGAGATCAAACTGTAGAGCGCATGGTAATGCATTGCTTAAGAGGTAGCGAGCAATGCACGATGGCTTGCGGTTAGATTTCGATGCATTGCCGCGCGGCCGCGTTGCCAATGCCAATCGGAGGTGCGGCAAAACCCTTTCGAAGATTCAGAAAATGAATTGTGTTGTGGTCATCTTCACAAATGGCGACGGGCATGCGCTTGCGCTTCGCGATGGCTAGATCGATGCCAACGAAAAGATCGCCCTTTGCGTCAGTCACGCAAAGCTCTCCACCCGCACTTTTCCCCGCCGAAAAACACCTTCACCGCGCCCGCATCACCTGAAATCTCCGCCGGCACGGTCCACGTTTCGCGCTTCAGCGTGATGCGCTCTTCGTTCGGCAAGAGGCCATAAAAGCGCGGGCCGTTGAGGGAGGCGAAGGCTTCGAGCTTGTCCAGCGCGTTCTCTTCGTCGAACACCTGCGCATAGATTTCGAGCGCGGCGGGGGCCGAGAAGATGCCGGCGCAGCCGCAATCCTTCTCCTTGTCGTGGATCGGATGCGGCGCGCTGTCGGTGCCGAGGAAGAATTTCGCATCGCCCGACACGGCGGCCTGGCGCAGCGCCAGGCGGTGGCTTTCGCGCTTGGCGACCGGCAGGCAATACATGTGCGGCCGGAGGCCGCCGGCGAAGAGCGCGTTGCGGTTGATGACGAGGTGATGCGCGGTGATCGTCGCGGCGAGGTTCGTGCCCGCGGCGCGCACGAAATCGACCGCGTCTTTGGTCGTCACATGCTCCAGCACGCTCTTGAGGCCGGGGAAATCCTTGACCAGCTTCGTCAGGTGGCGCTCGATGAAGACGCGCTCGCGGTCGAAGACGTCGACCGCAGCATCCGTCACCTCGCCATGGATGAGCAGCGGCATGTGTAGCCGCTCCATCGCCGCCAGCACGGCGCGGCATTTGCCGAGATCGGTCACGCCCGAGGCGGAATTCGTTGTCGCGTTGGCGGGGTAGAGCTTCACCGCCGTGAAGACACCGGATTTGAAGCCGCGCTCGATCTCCTCGGGCTGCGCATCGTCGGTAAGGTAGCAGGTCATCAGCGGCGTGAATTTGCCCGCGAGCTCGGGCGGGAGCGCCGCGATGATGCGCGCGCGATAGGCCTCGGCCGCGGCAACGGTCGTCACCGGCGGCACGAGGTTCGGCATGACGATGGCGCGCGCGAAGCTGCGCGCGGTCGACGGCAGCACGGCTTTCAGCATCGCGCCGTCGCGCAGATGCACATGCCAATCGTCTGGCCTGCGCAGGGTGAGGGTGTCGGGCATGACTGCTACTATAAAGCAACGGCTTCAGGGAGGGCAGGATGGCTTACGGTCTCACGCGCCAGATGGCGGCAATCGCGGTGCTCGTTGCGACAGGGGCGCTCGCCAGCAGCGTTTCCGCGCAGGCCGCAATCAAATACGCGGTCCATCGCTTCACCAAGGAAGCGACGGCGCAGAAGCATTGCCCGAAGGACGCGGTCGTCTACAGCACCGGCCATAACGGCGTCTATTTCCTCAAAGGCGATCCGAAATACGGCCATATCAAGAACGTCTGGTATGTCTGCCGCAAGGAAGCCGATCACGGCGGCTGGCATCTCCAGGCGCATTAGCGCTTCGGCATCGCTCCACCCGGGGTGCGCTCAGTCGCGCGCGCCTTCCACCGCGAGGCGCTGCGCGCGCCAGCGCAGCATGCCGCCGGAAAGATTGGCGACGCGCTCGAACCCCGCCTTGCGCAAGGTCGTCGTCGCCTGCGCCGACCGGCCGCCGGCGCGGCACACCGCGATCACCGGCCGGTCCTTGCCGATCTCGGCGACGCGCGCGGCGAGCCCGCCGAGCGGGATCGATACCGCGCCGGGGATGCGGCCGAGCGGCCCGTCATATTCGTCGGGCTCGCGGACATCGATCACCTGCAGCTCACGCAGATGCTCCTGCACCCATTGCGGCTGCACTTCCCAGATGCCGGCGAAGGTCAGGTTGAGCGGCGCCCAATGCGGTTCGTCGGCGAGATTGTCGCCGCCCTCGCGCCGGCCGCAATGAAGATTGGCGGGCACGGCGATGTCCATCTGCTTGGGATGTGCGAGGCCGAGATTGTTCATGTATCCGACGAAATCGTCTTCGCTGAGTTCGCCGCCGAGGCGCGGATTGAAGCGCTTCTCCTCGCCGACGCTCGACACGGTGAGGCCGCGATAATCATGCGCGGGATAGAGCAGGCAGGATTCGGGCAGCGAGAAGATCTGCGCATGGACGGCCCGATACATCGCACGCGGATCTCCCTGCTGGAAATCGGTGCGGCCGCAGCCGCGGATCAGCAGGCAATCGCCGGTAAAGGCCATGCTCTCGTCGTCGAGCACAAAGGTGAGGCAGCCGCCGGTATGGCCTGGCGTCGCGCGTACTTGGAGAAAGCGGCGGCCAAATTTCACCCGGTCGCGGTCCTTGAGCGGGACATCGGCACCCTCGGCGCCGCTATCGCCGGCCACGGCGATGCGGCTGCCCAGCCGCTGCTTGAGGTTCCACGCGCCGGTGACGTGATCGGCGTGGATATGCGTCTCGAGCGTGTAGAGAAGCTTTAGACCGAGCTCGCGCACCAAGGCGGAATCGCGCGGCGCTTCGTCATAGACGGGATCGATCAGCACCGCCTCGCGGCTTTCCGGATCGGCCAGCAGATAGGTGTAGGTCGACGATTGCGGCTCAAACAACTGTCGGAACAACATCCCCCACCGCCTTTCCGGGCCGAGGTCGATCGCGAAGGCGAATGATTCCCCGCAGCGAGGATACCAGAAGTCTGCCCTGGCCGGGCCTTAAATACGGCGCAATATCCGGCGCAACGGGGGTAAGGAAGGGAAGTGCCGGCCACGCGGACCGCCGCCTATGCGGCCATAGCGAAGACGAAAGGACGGCGCCGCCATCCTCGCGCCATCGCGATGGTGGCTGCTAAGATGGGGAGATGCCCAATCGTCCTTTCCGCGTCGCCGTGATCGGTGCCGGCATGTCCGGCCTCTATATGGCCGAGATGCTGCAGCGCCGGGACGATGTCGAATTCACCGTCTACGAGAAAGCCGGCGAGATCGGAGGCACCTGGCGCGACAACACCTACCCCGGACTC
Source organism: Allostellaceae bacterium (assembly GCA_036490955.1). Classification (GTDB taxonomy): domain Bacteria; phylum Pseudomonadota; class Alphaproteobacteria; order ATCC43930; family CGMCC-115725; genus CAIKMD01. The sequence goes on from DASXCX010000316.1 coordinate 7,095, forward strand.
TTCGTCGACGTGTTGTCGCGGCAATACGAATTCCTCTTCCAACCGAATTACGATTGGTCACGCAAATACGCGCCGCGCGAAGAGATCTTCGCCTATATGAAGAAGGTTGCGCGTTCCCGCGGCTGGTACCGGCACATCCGTTTCGATACCGAGATCGTGGCGGCGCATTTCGATGCCGCCAACGGTAAGTGGTCGCTCACGACGTCCGCGGGCGAGACCGACGTCGTCGATTTTTTCATCGTTGCTACCGGGTTTTTGGCGAAGCCCGTGTTGCCCGACATCGCGGGACGTGAGAGCTTCGCGGGCAAGTCGTTCCATTCGGCGCGCTGGGATCACGCGGTGCCCCAGGACGAGACGCTGCGCTGGGGCGTGATCGGCGCCGGCTGCAGCGGCATACAGATCACCGAGGCGCTGGCGTGGAAGAACGTCAACGTCACGCAATTTGTCCGCCGGCCGCAATGGATCCACATCCGCGAGAACCCGGAGGCGAGCTGGTGGGAGCGGTTGAAGCTGCGCCTGCCCGGGCAATACGCGAAGAAACAGCGCGCGCTCTGGGACTTCATCATCGAAGGCGATGCCTGGCGGCTCAAGCCCGGGCCGCAGCGCGCGGCGATGGAGCGCGAATTTCGCGGCTATCTCGACGTGATCCGCGATCCCGAGCTCAAGAAAAAGCTGACGCCGAGCTATCACCTCGGCTGCACGCGCATCCCGAAATCGGATCAGAATTATTACCTCGCGGTTCAGCGCCCGAATGTGGCGGTCGAGAGCCGCAAGATCGCGCGCATCGTGCCGGAGGGCGTCGAACTCGACGACGGCACGGTCGTGGCGCTCGACGTGCTGGTCTATGCCACCGGCTTCGACACGCATTCCTACATGCGGCCGATGGAGGTGATTGGGCTCGGCGGTATCTCGATCGCTGAAGCATGGAAGGACAATGTCTTTTCCTATGGCGGCGTCGGCGTGCCCGGCTTCCCCAATATGTTCTTGCTCTACGGGCCGTTCGCGCCGCTCAACAACGTGCCGGTGCCCTTGGGGCTGGAGCATGAGATCGGCTATATCCTGAAGCTCATGGACGAGGCGCGAAAGCGCGGCGCCGCGGTCGCGCCGAGCGCCGAAGCGACCGAGCGTTTCCGCGCCAAGATGCGCGATGCCTTTCCTGGCACGGTCTGGGTCGGCTGCAAGAACTGGTATTCGGACACGGAAGGCACGCCGATCCTCTGGCCGCTGCCGCAAGACCAGCACCGCGATTTCCTCGCCGCGCCGCGACTCGAGGATCTTGATTTCGTGCCGATATCGCAAAACGCGTCAGGAAGGTGACGTCATGCTAGCGCGACGCCCGCAAGGTTCTGGTTTCCCGCTCCCCGTCTCGCGCCGCGGCCTCTTGACGGGCCTCGCGGCTGTGCCCGCGCTGACGCTCGCCGCGGCGCCGGGCGAGGCGCAAGCCGCCAGCATCGACGCAACCATCGCCGAAGCGCACGCGGCGCTCAAAGAGGCGAAGGGCACGAAGCTGGTGATCCTTGGCACCGGCGCCGGGCCGGTGCCGGGCAGCGCGCGGCACATGACAGCGCATGTGCTGGTCTCTAACGGCGCCGCCTATGTGCTCGATTGCGGTCTCGGCGTGACGCGGCAATTCGCGCGGACCGGCATCCCGTGGCGCAGCCTCGAGGCGATCTTCATCACGCATCACCATCCCGATCACAACATCGAATACGGGCCCATGCTGGTGCTCGGCTGGACCGGCGGCATGCAGCAGAGCGTGCGCGCCTACGGGCCGCCGCCGCTGACCGCGATGACCGAGGATTATCTGCGCTCGGCGAAGACCACGATCGGCTTCTGGGCGGAGGATTTCCACCTGGACCCGCTCGGCATGATCGAAACGCATGAATTGCCCGCGGCCGGAGCGGTGATGGAGGACGAAAACGTCAAGGTGAGCTCGGTGCTCGTGCAACATCCGCCGGTGGTGCCGGCTTACGGCTATCGCTTCGATTTCAAGGATCGCTCGATCGCCTTCTCGGGCGACACGATCGGGCTGGACGCGGTAGCGGCGATGGCGAAAGGCGCCGATGTTCTCGTGCACGAAGCGATCGATATGCCCGCGATCGAAGCCTATATGCGCGCTCAGATCGCCCAGGGCGTGCCCGGCAATCTCGACGCGGTCATGGCGCATATGCGGGCCGATCACACGCCGACGGAAGAAGTCGGCCGCATCGCGCAGGAGGCGGGCGTGAAGATGCTCGTGCTGTCGCATCTGGCGCCCGGCGAGGGGGTAAGCGACGACCGCTGGCGCGATGCCGCCGCCAAGGCCTTTAAGGGCGAGATCGTCGTCGGCCGCGATTTGATGGTGATCTAGCGCGGGTGCGTTTCCGATGGCGGCAGCGGCGTGCCAAGCATGCTTCTCTGGTGTAAGCACGCCCATGCTGCTCATGCATGGCAAGTGGTGATGGATGGTTTCGCCGAAGCAAGGTGAATTCGTGGTCGTCGGGGCCGGGGCCGCGGGACTGCTGGCAGCTCGCGAGCTTGCGCGCGCGGGCAAGCGCGTTGTCCTGCTCGAGGCGCGCGACCGGTGCGGCGGGCGGATCGAGACGCTGCCGGAAGCGGAATTCGGCTATGCGGCGGAGGGCGGCCCGGAATTCGTGCATGGCGTGGCAAGCCACACGCGCGCCATCATGCGCGAGGCCGGCTTGTCGCTGGCCCCGATGGGCGGAACGGCCTGGCATGCCGAGGGCGGCGTGCTCTCGGTCGACGAGCGTGCGACGCCGCATGCGGGAGAATTCCGGCACGCGTTGACGGCGCTCAAACACGATCTGCCGGTGGCCGAATTTCTCCTGCGGCATTTCGGCGAGCCGCAATATGCCGAGCTGCGCCGCTCGATCACGCGCATGGTCGAGGGTTATGACGCCGCGGATCCAAGCCGCGCCAGCACCTTCGCGCTGCGCGAGGAATGGATGGCGCGCGGTGTCAGTCAGCAGGGGCGGATCGCCGAGGGCTATGGCGCGCTGATGACATTCCTCCTCGCCGAGTGCCGACGGCACGGCGCCACCGTCCATTTCGGCGCCGTCGTCGGCGCGATCGATACGGATAAGGCGAAGGTCACGGTGCGCTGCCGCGACGGCCGGTTCTTCGCCGCGGACGCCGCTATTCTGACGTTGCCCCTGCCGCTTCTGCAAAGCATCGCCTTGCCGGAAGAAGCCCGGGCCGTCGCCGCCGCCGCGCTCGCCGATATCGGCTTCGGCAACGTGGTCAAGGTCCTCCTTCGCTTCTCGCGGAGTTGGTGGACGAATCACGCGGGGCAAAACCTCGCGGACATGTCGTTCCTCTTTTCCAATGCTGCGGTTCCGACCTGGTGGACGCAACATCCGGAGCAACATGCGGTTCTGACCGGCTGGCTGGCGGGACCGCGGGCCGACACCGTTGCCGCGCTGTCGAGCGACGAAATCATCGCGCGGGCGCTCGGCTCGCTGGCGCAAAATTTCGCGGTGTCCCCCGAGTGGCTGAAGGGCTTGCTGATTGCCGCGCGCGCGATCAATTGGGGCGCCGATCCTTTTGCGCGCGGCGCCTATTCCTACGCCACGCCCAGCACGCACCAAGTGCTGGCCCAGATCGACCACGCTCACGCCGGTGTATGGTTCTCAGGCGAAGCGTTCTATGCCGGCCCGGAAATGGGCACGGTGGAAGCGGCCTTCGCCAGCGGTTGGCAAGCGGCGCAAAGGATACGAACCGAGCAATAATCCCTCTGCCCTCTCAAGGGCCGAGAGGGAAAGGGTTATCGAAAAAGGCTTTGAGAGGGGGATCATGGAATTTCACAACGCGAGCCTGCTGCGGATTTTCATCAGCGAGGACGACATGCTTGGGGACCTAACGCTCGCCGATGCGATCCTGCGCGAGGCGCACGCGACGCGGCTCGCCGGCGCCACCGTGGTGCACGGCCGCGGCGGCTACGCGCCGAGCGGCATCGGTGTCGCGCATTACCAGCCCAGGGGCGAGAGGCTGCCGATCGTAGTCGAGATCGTCGACCTCGAGGCCAAAATCGCCGATTTCCTGCCGACGCTCGATCGGCTCGTCATCAGCGGTGCCGTTACCGTGCAGCCGGTGCGCTACGCGGCCATCTCGGCGCCGAAGTGACGACTTTTCCCTTCTGGGCTTGGCGAAGGCCGCGGAAATGACGTTGAGGTGCTTGGCGCCGCCATCTCGCAGCCGCGATCGCGAATGCTAATATAAAAAGCACGCGCATTCGCAAAGGAGCAATCCGATGACGGCCTGCATGATCGGCTGGGCGCACGGCAAATTCGGCAAGCATGACGGCGTCGATATCGAGGAGATGATCGTCCCGGTTGCCGCGGAGGCGATCCGCGATGCCGGCCTCGCGCCGAGCGACATCGACGAGATCTATATCGGCACCTTCAATGGCGGCTTCGTACGACAGGATTTCCCTTCCTCGCTGGTGCTGCAGGTCGATCCGGCGTTGCGCTTCAAGCCCACCACGCGGGTCGAGAATGCCTGCGCCACCGGCTCCGCTGCGATCTATCAGGGCCTCAATGCCATCGCTGCGAAGAAGGCGCGCGTCGTGCTGGTGGTCGGCGTCGAGAAAATGTCCGAGGTCTCGGGCGCGCAGGTCGGCGATCTCTTGATTCGCGCTGCCTATCTGAAAGAAGAGGGCGCGATCGAGGGCGGCTTCGCCGGCGTTTTCGGCCGCATCGCCCAGGCCTATTTCCAGCGCTATGGCGATCAATCCGACGCGCTCGCCATGATCGCGGCGAAGAATCACAAGAACGGCGCGAGCAATCCGCTGGCGCAGATGCGGAAGGATCTTGGCTACGAATTCTGCAAGACCGTCAGCGACAAGAATCCGCTGGTCGCGGGACCGCTGCGACGCACCGATTGTTCGTTGGTCAGCGATGGCGCGGCGGCGCTGGTGCTTGCCGATGTCGAAGTGGCTTTGCAAAGTAAGAAAGCCGTCGTTTTCAGGGCCGCCGAACAAGTCAACGACTTCCTGCCGATGTCGAAGCGCGATATCACGTCGTACGAAGGCCCGGCCGAGGCGTGGAAGCGCGCGCTGCAAGGTGCGGGCGTGACGCTCGCCGATATTTCCTGCGCCGAGGTGCATGACTGTTTCACCATCGCGGAGCTGATGATTTATGAGGCGATGGGGCTCGAGCCCAAAGGCCAAGGAGCGCGCGCGATCGTCTCGGGAAAAGTCGCCAAGGATGGGCCCTTGCCTGTCAACGCTTCGGGGGGCCTCAAATCGAAGGGCCATCCGATCGGCGCGACCGGCGTCTCGATGCATGTGCTGCAGGCGATGCAATT
>DASXCX010000317.1:0-15820 GCA_036490955.1 Allostellaceae bacterium
TCTTCGCGCAACGGGCGCGATTCCAAGGGCCGGCGCCTCGGGGTGAAGAAATTCGGCGGCCAGATCGCGCTCGCCGGCAACATCCTCGTGCGGCAGCGCGGCACGACCTATCATCCGGGCGATAATGTCGGCCTCGGCCGCGATCACACGCTCTTCGCCCTCGCCGACGGCTTCGTCGGCTTCCATACCTCGAGCAAAGGACGGACCTTCGTGTCGGTGAAGCCGGCTCCGGTGGAAGCCGCCGACTGACGCCGTTCCTCGCCGCAAGAACAATGAGGGGGAATGGCCACATTCCCCCTTTTTGTTTGAGCATCGATTGTAGATCCGAAGCACCATGAAATTTCTCGATCAGGCCAAGATCTATGTGAAGAGCGGCGACGGCGGCGCGGGTGTTGTCGCGTTCCGGCGCGAGAAATTCATCGACCATGGCGGTCCGTGGGGCGGCGATGGCGGCCGCGGCGGCGATGTCATCATCGAGGCGGTGCCCAATCTCAACACCCTGATCGATTACCGCTATCAGCAGCATTTCCGCGCCGAGATCGGGCATCACGGGATGGGCTCCGATCGCAGCGGCGCGGCCGGAAAAAGCGTCGTGCTGAAAGTACCGGTTGGCACGCAGATCCTCGACGACGACAACGAAACCGTGCTGCTCGACCTGAAGAAGCCGGGCGAGCGCCATGTGCTTCTGAAAGGCGGCGATGGCGGCTTCGGCAACGCGCATTTCAAGAGCTCGACCAACCGCGCGCCGCGCAAAGCGACCAAAGGCTGGCCTGGCGAAGAGCGCTGGATCTGGCTGCGGCTGAAGCTCATCGCCGATGCCGGTCTGCTCGGCCTGCCCAACGCCGGCAAATCGACCTTCCTCGCGCGCGTGTCGCGGGCAAGGCCGAAGATCGCCGGCTACCCTTTCACCACCTTGCGCCCGCAACTCGGCGTCGTCTCGGCGCATGGCGAGGAATTCGTCATCGCCGATCTTCCCGGGCTTATTGAGGGCGCCAGCGAAGGCGCGGGCTTGGGACACCGATTTTTAGGCCATGTCGAGCGCTGCGCCGTGATGCTGCATCTCATCGATGCGACCGAGGACGACGTCCTCGGCAACTGGCGCACCATTCGCGGCGAGCTCGAAGCCTATGGACACGACCTCACCGAGAAGCCCGAGATCATCGTGCTCAACAAAGCCGATGCCGTGCCCGCGGAAGAGTTGACCAAGAAACGCGCCAAGCTGAAACGTGCCGCCAAGCGGCCGATTTTTGTCATGTCGGGCGCGACCGGCCAGGGCGTCGATGAGGTGCTGACGGCGCTTCTACAGACCGTGCAGGCGGCGCGCGCCGTGGAAGCCGAGAAGGAACGACAGGCCGCGAGCGAGCCTGTCCTCGCGCCATGAGCGAAGCGCTCGCCACCGCCAAGCGCCTCATCATCAAGATCGGCTCGGCTCTGCTGGTCGACGATGCCAGTGGCGATGTGCGCCGAACCTGGCTCGACGCGTTGGTCGAAGACATCGTGCGCTGCCGTGCGCGCGGACAGGAGGTCCTGCTGGTGTCTTCGGGCGCGATCGCGGTCGGGCGCCGCTATCTCGGCCTCACCGGCCGCAATCTAAAGCTCGAAGAAAAGCAAGCCGCCGCCGCCTCGGGCCAGATCCGCTTGGCACATGCCTATCAAGAGGCGCTCGGCAAGCACGGCGTCGCGGTTGCGCAAATCCTCTTGACGCCCGACGACACGGAAGAACGCCGCCGCCATCTCAATGCGCGCGCGACCATCGAAGAGCTCTTAACCCTGGGCGCGGTGCCGATCATCAACGAGAACGATACCGTGGCGACGCAAGAAATTCGCTTCGGTGACAACGACCGCCTCGGCGCCCGGGTCGCGCAGATGATCAGCGCCGACACGCTCGTCCTTCTCTCCGATATCGATGGGCTTTACACCGCCGATCCGCGGCGTGATCCCCTCGCTCGCCATATCGACGAGCTCCGCGACATCACGCCGGAGATCGAGGCGATGGCGGGCGAAGCACCCGCCGGCTACAGCTCCGGCGGCATGGTGACGAAGCTCGTCGCCGCGCGCATCTGCATGGGCGCCGGCTGCCGCATGGTCATCGCCAAAGGCGAGGGCCTGCATCCGTTGAAGGCTATCGAGGACGGCGCGAAAACCACATGGTTCTTGCCCGTGGCGGAGCCGCGCACCGCGCGGAAACGCTGGATCGCCTCGAGCCTCAATCCGATGGGCGTGCTCATCGTTGATGCCGGGGCCGCGGCGGCGCTGAAGCGCGGCACGAGCCTTTTGCCTGCCGGCATCACCGCCATCGAGGGCAATTTCGATCGCGGCGACGCCGTGGTGGTGAAGAACAGCGATGGCCGCGAGATCGCGCGCGGGCTTTCAGCCTATGCCGTGGCGGACGCTCGCGCTATCGCCGGCCATAAAAGCGGTGAAATCGAGGCTATCCTCGGCTACCGTGGCCGCGACGAGATGATCCATCGCGACGATCTGGTGGTGACATGAGCGCCGACGGTCGCATCAATCCAAGCATCGAAACCGAGATGAAAGCGCTCGGCGCCGCCGCGCGCCAAGCTGCCACCGCGCTTGCCCATGCCGACGCGGCGAAGAAGACGAGCGCACTGCGCGCCGCGGCGCAGGCGATCCGCGACCAGGCAACGATCATCCTCGACGCGAACGCCCAAGACATGGCCGCGGCAAAAGATCTCTCGCCCGCGATGGCTGACCGGCTGCTGCTCGACGAGAAACGCGTCGCGGCCGTAGCCAAAGGCCTCGACGAGGTTGCCGCCCTGCCCGACCCGATCGGCACCGAACTCGCGCGCTGGACGCGGCCCAATGGCCTCGACATCGCGCGCGTGCGCGTTCCGCTCGGCGTGATCGGCATCATTTATGAATCGCGGCCGAACGTGACCGCGGATGCCGGCGGGCTCTGCCTGCGCGCGGGCAATGCCGCGATCCTGCGCGGCGGCTCGGAAAGCTTCCACTCCTCGCGCGCCATCGCCGTGGCCCTGCAAGCGGGCATCGCGACGGCGGGGTTGCCCGCCGCCGCGGTGCAGCTCGTGCCGACGATCGATCGCGCCGCCGTCGGCATGATGCTGACCATGACCGAGTTCATCGACATCATCGTGCCGCGCGGCGGCAAATCGCTGATCGAGCGCGTGCAGCGCGAGAGTCGTATTCCGGTGATCGCGCATCTCGAAGGCAACTGCCATGTCTATGTCGATCGCGCCGCCGATTTCGACAAGGCGCTCTCGATCGTGATGAACGCCAAGCTGCGCCGCACCGGCGTTTGCGGCGCCACCGAGACGCTGCTGGTCGATCGCGCGATCGCCGAGAAGGCGCTACCCCCGATCCTTGCCGCGCTCCATCAAGGCGGCTGCGAGATTCGCGGCGATGAAGCGGTGCGCAAGCTCGATCCGCAAGCCAAAGCCGCAAGCGAGCAGGATTGGTTCACCGAATATCTCGATGCGATCCTCGCCGTCCGCGTGGTCGATGATTTGTCGGCCGCGATTGCGCATATCAATCACTATGGATCGCATCACACCGATGCGATCGTCACCGAAAGCACCGACGCGGCGGAACGCTTCCTCGAGGAAGTCGATAGCGCGATCGTGCTGCGCAATGCGTCGACGCAATTCGCCGACGGCGGCGAGTTCGGCATGGGCGCCGAGATCGGCATCTCGACGAATCGCCTGCCGCCGCGCGGGCCAGTCGGCGCCGAGCAGCTGACGAGCTTCAAATACGTCGTCCGCGGCAACGGCCAGGTGCGCCCCTGAATCGGGTTCCCGGCCTTGGCCATCTGCCGAAGCGGCACATCGGCCTGCTCGGCGGGTCGTTCAACCCCGCGCATCAGGGTCACCTGCATGTCAGCCGCGAGGCGCTGAAGCGTCTCGGTCTCGATGAAATCTGGTGGCTGGTTGCGCCACAGAATCCGCTTAAGTCGACGGCCGGCATGGCACCCCTCCAAGAGCGCATCGCCGGCGCGAGGGGCGTCGCCCGTGATCCGCGCATCCGCGTCTTCGATCTCGAGACGCGACTCGGCACCCATTTCACCGCCGATACGCTCGCTCAATTGCAAACGCGCTGGCCGCGAATCGATTTCGTCTGGCTGATGGGCGCCGACAATCTCGCGCAAATCCGCCATTGGAAAAATTGGCAGGCGATTTTCGTCCGTGTTCCCATTGCGGTTTTCGCACGCCCTACTTACTGTCAAAAAGCTTTGGCTGAATTGGCAGCGCAGCGATTTTCTCGGGCGCGCGTTATCCGGGAAACGCGGCGTTTCAGCGAGATCAAGCCGCCGGCGTGGATTTTCCTGCCGGTCAAGCTCGATTTCCATTCGGCCACGGCGATCCGTGCCCCCAAAGGCGCTGTTTAGAAGAGGTAATGCCCATCCCGCCCACTAGCAGCTCAGCCAAACCCAAGCGCAAGGCAAAACCGAAGCAGTCGCCGGCGCAGAAGCTTCTCACTGTTGCCGGGAAGCTGCTCGACGATGGCAAGGCGGAAGACATCGCCGCCATCGATCTTCACGGCAAATCCGATATCGCCGATTACATGCTCATCGCCACCGGCCGCTCGCAGCGGCAGGTGATGGCGCTCGCTCAGCGCCTGACAGAGGGCCTGAAAGCGGCTGGGTGCAAGCACGTCGGCGTCGAAGGTCTGCGTCATGGCGAATGGGTGCTGGTCGATGCCGGCGACATCGTCGTGCATCTCTTCCGCCCCGAAACGCGCGCTTATTACAATCTCGAGAAAATGTGGGGCGAGGCGTTGTCCGAAGCTGCCGGACAATAGCGGCTAAGGGAGCGCGCGATTGCGCCTCACCATCATCGCGGTCGGGCGGCACAAGACAGGACCGCTCAAGGCGCTCCAGGAACACTACGCGGAGCGCATCCGCTGGCCGCTGACCATTCGCGAAGTCGAAGAGCGCCGTAAGTTGCCGCCCGCGGCGCTCAAAGCACGCGAAGCCGAGTTGATTCTCGGCGCCCTCCCGAAAGAGGCGACGCTGGTCGCGCTTGATGAACGCGGCAAGAACTTATCGAGCACCGATTTCGCCAACCGTCTTGCGCGCTGGCGCGATACGGATGCGAACCTCGCTTTCGTGATCGGCGGCGCCGATGGCCTCGCCGATGCCGTGCTCAAGCAGAGCAAGCTGGTTCTGTCGCTTGGCGCCATGACGTGGCCGCATCTGCTCGTGCGCGGCATCCTGCTGGAGCAGATTTATCGCGCGCAGCAAATCCTTGCCGGCCATCCCTATCACCGCGAATAGGCCTTCCAGCAAGCCGAGCGGGGAACGAAGCCCGTGCGAAATCGTTCCTTGAGCTGGGAACATCTTTGGGCGGAGTGATTATGGCCACGAAACCTTCGATCTCTCACATCAAACGCGGCGCCAGTGCACTGACCAGCGAAGCCGGCAAGTTGATCCGCGACCGCGCGCTGAGCGCGGCGCATCAGGCCCTCGTCGTGGCATTGCAGACCGTGCAGGCGGCCGACCGCAAGCTGCGCGGCACCTCCTCGACGCCGCGACGCAAAGCCGCGCGGACGATCCGGGCGAACGCCAAGCGTAAAACGACACGCGCGGGGACCAAGGCGCGTCGGGCCGTCGCGACAACGACGCGCCCGGCCAAAACGGCGGTACGGCGGACCCGCCGGGCCGCACGCTAAGCCACGGGTCTCAAGCACCCGAAACGCGCGCGGAGATCGCTCTTCGCGCGCGTTTCTTTATGCAGCGCATTGCTTTATAAGGCTGCCCATGTCCGACCGTAACGTTCCGCGCCCTGTTGTGCTCTGCATTCTCGATGGCTGGGGCGAGCGCGCCGACAAGGCTGACAACGCCATCCTCGACGCCGATACGCCCCACTGGCACGAATTCCTGAAGACCAGTCCGCATGCCCAGCTGCAGGCGAGCGAGCATTACGTCGGCCTGCCCGACGGGCAGATGGGCAATTCCGAGGTCGGCCATATGAATCTCGGCGCCGGCCGCGTCGTTACGCAAGACCTGCCGCGCATCGACAAGGCGGTCGCGGATGGCTCGATCGCCAAGATCCCGGCGCTCCGGGAATTCATCGCAAGGGTGAAGCAAGCGAAGGGCACGGCGCACCTGATGGGGCTGGTGTCGCCGGGCGGCGTTCACTCCCATCAAGACCACATCGCGGCTTTGGCCAAAGCGCTGTCGGACGCGGGCGTCCCTGTCGCCATCCACGCGTTCCTCGACGGCCGCGACACGCCGCCGAAAAGCGCCGAGGCGCATATCGCGAAGCTCCTGGCCGATGTCGCTGCGTGTAAGAGCCTCCGTATCGCGACGGTCAGCGGTCGCTATTACGCCATGGATCGCGACAAGCGCTGGGACCGCGTCGGCAAGGCCTATGAGGCGCTGGTCGACGCCAAGGGCGAGCGCGCAGCCGATGCCAAAGCGGCGATCGCGCAATCCTATGCCGCCGGCAAGACCGACGAATTCGTGCTGCCGACCGTCATCGACGACTACGCCGGGATGAAAGACGGCGACGGCGTGATCTGCGCCAACTTCCGCGCCGATCGCGTACGCGAAATCCTCACTGCGTTGGTCGATCCCGGCTTCAAGGACTTTCCCCGTGCGCGCGTTGTGCGCTTCGCCGCCGCCGCCGCCATGACGGAATATTCCGAGACGCTCAGCCATCTTCTGCTGACGCTGTTCCCGCCACAGGATCTCAGCGACACTTTTGGCGAGGTGATCTCGCATGCCGGCCTGACGCAGCTGCGCATCGCCGAAACCGAGAAATACGCGCATGTGACGTTCTTCTTCAACGGCGGGCGCGAAGAGGAATTCCCCGGCGAGAGCCGTATCCTCGTCCCCTCGCCCAAGGTCGCGACCTACGATCTGAAGCCGGAAATGTCGGCGCCCGAGGTCACCGACAAGCTGGTCGAGGCGATCGACAGCGGCAAGTTCGATGTCGTCGTGGTGAATTACGCCAATACCGACATGGTCGGGCATAGCGGCGATCTCAAAGCCACGATCAAGGCGGTCGAAACGGTCGATCAATGCCTCGGCCGCGTTGCCGACGCGGTAAAACGGGCGGGCGGCACGCTGCTCATCACCGCCGATCACGGCAACGCCGAGATGATGCGCGATCCGAAAACCGGCGAGCCGCACACCGCCCACACCACCAATCCGGTGCCGCTGATCCTGGTCAACCCGCCGGCCGGCGTCACCGGCATCAGCGACGGGCGGCTCAGCGATATCGCGCCGACTTTGCTGCGCCTCCTCGACATCGCGCAGCCCAAGGCGATGACCGGCCATGCGCTGGTAAAACTGCGCGAGCGTGCCTCGGCCTGACCGCTTCCTCGCGCTGCTGGCGCCGCTGATCGTTGCGGCCGGCGTTGCTTTGGATTCCGCGCGCGCCGCCGACACGCCCCAATCGCAGCTCGAGGCGGTGCAGAAGCAGCTCGAGCAAAGCAAGCAGCAGCAGCAAATCCTTTCGCAGCAATCGGCAGCGCTCGCTGCCGAGATCGAGCAATTGCGCGGGCAGCAAGTGGCCGCCGCGCAATCGGCCCAGGCACACGAAGCGGCGCTGACGCGGCTCGAAGCGCAGCGCGTGAAGCTGACCCAGGACATCAAGGCGAAGGGCGCCGAATTGCAAAAGCGCCGCGGCGATCAGCAAGCGGTGCTTGCCGCCTTGCTCCATCTCGCACGCAACCCCCCGATCGGCTTGGCGCTGGCCGATGGCACGCCGATCGATCTCCTGCGCGGCGGCATCCTGATGGGCGCCGCGATACCGCCGCTGGTCGAGCGCGCCAAAAGCCTCGGCACCGAGTTGCAGACCATGAACGATCTGCAAACCCAGCTGAGCGATGCCGAGGCACAGCACCAGGTCGAAGGCGATGCGTTAGCGAAGGAGCAAACTAGGCTGGCGGCGCTGGCCAGCCAGAAATCCATCTTGCAGCGTCAGGCCGCGCAAGGCGCGGCCGCCAGCGGGCAGCAGGTCGAGCGTCTCGCATCGCAGGCGCGCGATCTCAGAGATTTGATCGAACGCGCCGAAGCCGCCGAACGAGACCGCGAGGCGCGCGAGGCCGAAGCCCGGCGCAAGCGCGAGGCCGAAGAAGCGCGGCTCGCGGCCGCCGCGGCTGCGGCGCCGCCGCCCGGAGCCCATGCCGGCGAAGGCAATCCAGCCGAGCGGCCGGCGGTCGCCACGGCACCGGCCCTACCCGATCCAACGCGGCCGGCGGGCAGTCGTCCATTCTCGCAGGCGCAAGGGCAGATGCTCCTACCCACTGCCGGCGAGATGGTGACCGGCTTCGGCGGTACGGCGGGCTCGACGGGCGAAGCGTCCAAGGGCATGACCTTTGCGACACGCCCGGGTGCCGAGGTCGTCGCGCCGTTCGATGGCCGAGTCTTGTTCGCCGGCGCCTTTCGCGGCTATGGCCAAATCTTGATCATCGGACATGGCGATGGCTATCATTCGCTGGTGGCGGGACTCGACCGAATCGACAGCAGCGTCGGCCAATGGCTGGTCGCCGGCGAGCCGATTGGCCGCATGTCCGCCAATGAGGCGAGGCCGCGCCTTTATCTCGAGCTGCGCCACAACGGCCAGCCGATCAATCCGTTGCCATGGCTGGCGACCCGCGATGCAAAGGTAAAAGGATGATGCGTTTTCCCATGGCGGCGGCCTCGGTCGCGATGTTGGGCTTTCTGCTCGTGCCGGCGCCGGCGCTGCACGCCGCCGATCAACCAGCATCGAAGCCGGACACCAGCTCCGATACCTATCGTCAGCTCGATCTTTTCGGTCAGGTTTTCGAGCGCGTGCGCGCCGACTATGTCGATGAAGTCTCCGACCAGCAGCTCATCGAAGCCGCGATCACCGGCATGCTTTCCTCGCTCGATCCGCATTCGAGCTATATGAACCCGAAGAATTTCCAGGACCTGCAGGTCGAAGTGCAAGGCCAATTCGGCGGCCTCGGCCTCGAAGTCACGATGGAGAACGGTGTCGTCAAGGTCGTCTCGCCGATCGACGACACGCCCGCCGCCCAGGCAGGGCTGAAGCCCAACGACCTGATCGTCGCGATCGACGGCGAGCCGGTGCAGGGCATGACCCTAACCGATGCCGTCAACAAGATGCGCGGCCCGGTCAACAGCTCGATCAAGCTGAACATCAAGCGCGGCGACGCGGCTCCCTTCGACGTGACGCTGAAACGCGCCGTGGTGAAGATCCAATCGGTCAAGTCGCAGCCCGAAGGCGACGATATCGGTTATATCCGCATCGCCAGCTTCAACGAACAGACCGATAGCGGCGTCAAGAATGCGCTCAAATCGCTGCAGGCGAAGGACGGAGCGAAGCTCGCCGGCATCGTGCTCGATCTGCGCAACAATCCCGGCGGCCTGCTCGATCAGGGGATCGCCGTGGTCAACGATTTCGTCGACAAGGGCGAGATCGTCTCGACCCGCGGACGCCACCCTGAAGATGCTCAGCGCTACGATGCGAAGCCGCCCGGCGATCTGACCCATGGGCTGCCGATGGTCGTGCTGATCAATGGCGGCTCGGCCTCGGCCTCGGAAATCGTTGCCGGCGCGCTGCAGGATCATCACCGCGCGATCCTTTTGGGGACCCGCTCTTTCGGCAAAGGCTCGGTCCAGACCATCATCCAAGTGCCGGGCAATGGCGCGATGCGCCTGACCACGGCGCGCTACTACACGCCGTCGGGGCGCTCGATCCAGGCGGAAGGCATCGAGCCGGATATCGTCGTCGAGGCGGCAAAGATCCAGAAGATCAGCGAAGGCCAGATCCAGCACGAAGCCGATCTGCGCGGCGCGCTCAAAAACACCGATCCGGGTGCCAAGTCCGCGACGCCGGCGAAGGGCAATCAGCCTGCGCAGCCGAACGACAACTCGTCGCAGGCGGCGCCGAGCGACCAAGGCGGCAACGTCGACGCGTCGGTGATCGGGACGAGTGAGGATTATCAGCTTGCCCGCGCGATCGACATGCTGCGCGGCGTGGCGCTGTTCGGCCGTCGTCCGACCGCGACGCCGTGAGCGCGGCGGTCGCGCGCTTACGGCAAGGCGGCGCGGCACTTTTCGCGAGCCTCCGCCATGTGCTCGCCGGCTGGAAGAAGCTCAGCCGCACCCGGCTGCTCTGGCTCGCCGGCGCGGTCGCGCTGATCGTCATCGGACTGGGCCTTGCCTATGTGAGCCCGCCGCCGCCGGCACAATCGGTGAGCGCCGCAATCAACGTGCCGCTGCCGCCTTCCGGCGGCGGCAAGGCCACCTTGCTCATACCGGCACCCGATCCGGGCCTGGTGGAAAACAGCCCGAACGGTCCGTTGCCGATCATCGGCACCGATGGCCGTCAGCCCTGGCAGGTCTATGCGCGACCTTTCGATCCCAAGGATACGCGGCCGCGTATCGCGCTGATCATCACCGGCATCGGGCTCGATGCGACGCTCAGCCAGGCGGCGCTCGACCGCTTGCCCGGCACGGTCACCTTCGGTTTGGATCCCTATGCGGGTAACGTCAAAGACAACCTCGCCAATGCGCGCAGCCTCGGCCACGAAGCCCTGCTCGGCCTGCCGCTCGAGCCGCTCGACTATCCGCGTCAGGATCCCGGCCCGCTGACGTTGCTGACCTCGCTCGATACATCGCAGAACGCCGACCGGCTAGCGAAGTTGATGGGCAAAGCAACCGGCTATGTCGGGTTCGTCGCGATCATGGGCGCGCGTTTCGAGAGCGCGAATCCGAGCCTTGAGCCGGTGCTGGAGACCTTGAAGCTGCGCGGCCTGATGTTCGCCGACGACAAGGCGCCGGAGCAAAGCGTCGTCGCGCCACTCGCGCGGCAGATGAAGCTCGCCTGGGCGGCGGGCAACAGCGTCATCGACAGCGAGAGCGATCCGGCGACGATCGATCAGGCGCTCGCCGGACTCGAAGCGGCGGCGAAGGGCAGCGGCGCTGCTCTCGGCATCGCCGCGCTCTCGCCGGCGCTGCTCGATCGCGTCGCCGCTTGGCTTGGCTCGCTCGACGGCAAAGGCTTCGCCCTCGCCCCGGCGAGCGCTGTCGCCAACCGTCAGAGCGCCGCACAACCGGGGCAATGATCCGTTGCGCATGAACGATATATCGTCAAAGCCGTATCGGCGCGGCGTCGGCATCCTGCTCTTGGCGCCCGACAAGCGCATCTTCGTCGGCCGGCGCATCGACACGCCCGGCGCCTGGCAGATGCCGCAAGGCGGCATCGACAAGGACGAGACGCCGCGCGCGGCCGCGCTGCGCGAGCTCCACGAAGAAGTCGGCACGAGCGAGGCCGAGATCATCGCCGAGACACGCGATTGGCTGACCTACGAGCTGCCCGGCGATTTGCATCTCCAGGCTTGGGGCGGACGATATCGCGGCCAGCAGCAGAAATGGTTCGCGATGCGCTTCCTCGGCAAAGATTCGGATATCCGGCTCGATGCCCATCAGCCCGAATTCGACGCCTGGAAATGGGCGACGCGCGAGGAGCTGCTGCGCGACATCGTCGCCTTCAAGCGGCCGCTTTACGAAGCCGCGCTCGCGGAATTCGCGCCCCTGTTTCGGTCCCGCTGAATTTCAGTCGCGCTGAATGGGCTGAATCGGGCGCTCCCCAGGCCGGTGATGCGATTCAAGCACGCGGTGTCGCGTCGCCCAGATCGCCGCCTGGGTGCGATTGGACGCGCCGATCTTGCGGAGCAGCGTTTTGATGTGAACTTTGACGGTCGCTTCCGAGATTTGCAGCGTCCGCGCGATGAATTTGTTCGAGTTGCCGTGGGCGAGATTGGCGAGCACCTGCCGCTCGCGCTCGGAGAAAGGCCCGTTGCCGGCGGGCCCTTCGGGATGAGCGAACTCGCCATGAGGCTGCGCCGCATGAATGAGCGCAGATGGAAACACGGTCTCGCCGACCATGATCAAATCCAGCGACTGCCGCAGCACGTCGAGCGACGCGTCGGGACTCAAGCAGCCGTCGAGGCTCGAGGCAAAGAGTTCCACCAGGGCGTTGGCGGGAAGCGAGAAGCGCTGCGCGTAACAGACGATCCGGCACTGCGGATAGGCCGAACGCAGCGCCTTGAGCGGCTCGACGACCGCGTCATCCAATTCGGCGGCGACAAGGGCGAGGCCAACGTCCTCAATTTTACGCTCGACCGCCGTCTCGATCGTGTCGACCACCTCGCAGATTTGGTAACCCGACGAGGCGAGAAAAGCCTTCATCCCTTCGCGAAGCAAGGAATGCGCGGCGACGACCAATACGGGAATAGGAACACGGCTTTCGGACATATGCGGCTTGCTCTTTGTTCTTTCGCTGCATGCTGAATCCGCCATTGGTTCTCATCCCAAGCGGCTTAGCCCGAGTACGGCACAAGGATTAGAACAAGTGCGTGGGGCTTTTATGTCACAGTTTTTACCAATCGTAGGTTGAACGCCTCCGCGTTTGCACGCCGTGGTAGGTAATTTTTAGCGGATTGTGAAGCCGGCGCGTGTGTTCCAGATCACATCGTGATCATTTTGGATGACCGGGCGCCTAAGCGTTTCCAGCCCAGAGCTTCGGCGAGGGCCTGCGCCGCGCCTTGAATCGGTCCCGCGTCGGATCGATCCGGATATTGTGCTTTTCGATCAAGCGATAGAGCGTGACCCGCGACACGCCGAGATCCGCTGCCGAGCGCTTGATATTGAATTCGTTGTGCTCGAGCGTCTCTTGGACTCGCGTCGCCTCGGCTTCGTCGCGGGCGTCGCTCAACCCGGAGCCGCGGGCGCGCTCCTCTTGCACATCGGCTAGGCCGAGATCGACCATCTGGATGAGCTGGCCTTCGGCCATGACGACGGCGCGGCGGATGCAGGCAATCAATTCGCGGACGTTGCCGGGCCAGCCATAGGTTGCGACGCGTTGATGCGCTTCGGGCGAGAAATCGAGCTTCTCGCGCCCCATTTCCTGCGCAAAACGCTGCAGGAAGAATTTCGCGAGCAGCATGACGTCGTCGCCGCGGTCGCGGAGCGGCGGCATCGCGAGGCACAGGACGTTCAAACGATAATAGAGGTCTTGCCGGAACCGGCTGTCGGCGACGGCCTCCTGCAGCTTGACGTTCGTCGCCGCTACGATGCGCGCATTGATGTGGATCGACTTGTGCCCGCCGATGCGCTCGATCGTCTGCTCTTGCAGGAAGCGCAGCAGATGGACCTGCGTTTCGGCCGGAAGGTCGCCGATCTCGTCGAGAAACACCGTGCCGCCTTCCGCCGATTCGATCCGGCCGATCTTGCGGCCGACCGCGCCGGTGAAGGCGCCCTTCTCGTAGCCGAAGAGTTCCGATCCGATCAGGGTCACCGGCAGCGCGCCGCAATTGATCGCGACGAACGGGCCGTCCTTGTATGTCGAGCGTTCGTGAATCGCCCGCGCCGCCAATTCTTTACCGGTGCCGCTCTCGCCCGTGATGAGGACGGGCGCGTTTGACTCGGCATAGCGGCGAAGAGTCTTGAACAGCGAGATCATCGACGCGCTTGCGCCGATCATGTAGCCGCCGTTCGCATCGCCCAAGCCCGTGCCGGTCGACTGCGCGGCCGGCGCTACGGTGGCGCCGACGGATCGAACACGCGCAATCAACTCGCGCAAGCGCTGAGCGAAGGCGGGATCTTGCTGACTCCATTCGGACAAGAAAGCGGCGAGCGTAGTCGCGTCGATGCGCGCGAGCTCTTCGGCCCCTAATTCCAGCGTCTTTGGATCGACGGTCGCAGCGTAATTCGAAAACATGCAACTCCCTTCAACATGGTGCCTTCGCACTCATTGTTGGGCGGTCACTTACTGGTTCAGACTCGGACTGCGGTCTTGGGTTAAGACATCAAGGCTCATCGATTGGTTGCTGGCCCCGAATAAACCCTGACATGCCGAGGATCATGTCACGGTGATTTGTCTTGTATTTTGGAAATAAGGGTCGAGTGGGCTCATCCAAAAGGATGATTACCCTATCACTAAGTAGCAGGCTCGTCCTCAGCTTTTTGGCGGGGAACCACGCCAGCAAAGGCTTTGGGATGGGAAGCGGTAGGCTAAATTCGCCTAAGCGTTTCTTTACCTACCTCCTAAGGATATATCCAATCGGCTAGGGCTTTTTCCAATTGGATAGGGCCGAATTCCACAATCCGGCCGGGTCAGAAGACCTGGAATTTCACCGGGATCTTGAGGGTTATCGCTGCATCCGGCGATGCCTTCGTCGTCCCGATCGCGATCCCGAGATTGATGCTCGTCCGCTGGGTCAGCTGATAGGCAAACCCCAGGTTGAAGCTGCCGATGTCGACGGACGAGCCCTGGATCGTCAAGCCGTTCTGGCTGGTGCTATCGAGATAGGTCTGCGAATAGGCCAAGCTGAACGACGATTTGTCGTTGATGCCGAAGCCCATGCCGAAGGAAAGGCCGAAGCCATTGCCGGGTTGGACGTTCGCGCGAGTCGCGACCGGGTTGGTGATCGCCGTCGGCTGGATGGTGACATCCTTCGCGACGTTATAGATGTAACGCGCGTTGGCGAAGAACACGACCGGATCGGACGGCAGGATCGCCGTCACGCTGGGCTGGAAGGCCCAGAAGCCGGTGCCCGTGTTCAGCTTGGTCGGAATTCCCGTGTTGAAGTCGACGGGCTCGCTGAACGGCGAGCTGCCGGTGTCCGACTTGGCAAGAATGTTGGCGACGAAATACGGCCAGCCGTCGCCGCCCGAATTGATCTGATAATGGGCGCCGAATTCGACGTCGCCGATATCGTGCCCCGACGCATGCGTCCCGGCGACCGTGCCGTTCGGCGACGCCGAGAGCGGCTGTACGGTCGTATCGTCGTCGCGATAGACATACGGCACCTCGACTTCGACTTCGAGGCGATCGGTGATGCCGAGCCGGCCGCCGAGGGTCACGGTTTGCTGGCGGTCGACGAGCGAGCGAACGTTCTGCGAGCCGATGGTGATGCCGGGAATGACGGTCAGGCCCTGGATGACGATCTGGTTGCCCGAGGTGTACTGGTACTGATAGGTCGGCTCGAACGAGAAAACGCCCTTCGGCGTCAGCACGCCGCCCTGCGAGGCCAAGCTGACATCGGCGATCTCAGGCCGCTGCTCTTGCTCGGGCGCCGCGTTCGGCGGCGTGGACCCCTGACCCGTATCGCCCGGGGCCTGGGTCGTCTGCTGCCGCCGGATCTGGATTGCCGGAATGATGCTCTGGTCGCGCAGCGTCGGGATGGGCTGCTGCTGGGGCGCGAACCCTGCTTGGATGGGCTGGGCCGAGGGCGCCGTGCCGGTGCCGGTCGCCAGGCGCGGACCCGCGACCGCCGTTCTGAGGGCGGTGATTTGCTGCTGCTGCTGTTGCAGCGCCTGCTCCTGCGCCTTCAGCTCCTTGAGCTGGTCGTTGAGCTTGCGATGGGCGTCGTTGAGCTGGCGCTGCTGGCTCTCGAGCAGCTTTTGCTGCTGCTGAAGCGTCTGCTGGAAGGATGTGATATCGGCGGGGGCCGGCGCCGGCGCGCTATTGTCGTCGGCCAGGGCGCGGCTGGCGTTCGATACAGTTCCGACCAGCGCGGCCGCAACAAAACCGGTGATCAGGACGGAATTCTGGCGACTACGCACGCTGCCCCCTTCCTTGGAACGATTCTAACTCGATTCAAGGCCAGTGCAGCGCGTCACACCGCTTAACGCGTGCGCTCCCCCGAGACCCCACCTATCTAGCGAAATTTCGCCGTCAAGGAAAGGCTAAAGGTTGTCAACGAATCTGGAGGACTCTTTGGTTAACGATTTGGCCGCTGCCCGAGGCTGAGCTGCTTGAGGTGGAAGACGGCTTCACCTCATCCCAAAGTATAATCCGCGGCACGTTGCTGGCCTGCGGGCCAGGCATGGTCGCGATGGCAA
>DASXCX010000318.1:0-12486 GCA_036490955.1 Allostellaceae bacterium
CTGCATGAGGGGCTGAAACGCTTCCCCGGCCGTTCGACCTACAACGTGCTGCGCGCCGAATATAAAGGCTATTGGCAATTCTTCGGCCGCATCGACGTCGGCGAGGGCTGGTTCTTCCATTCGCCCGTGCCCGCCGGCACCACGCCCGACAATTACGATTTCCACGGCCTCATCCAAAACGTCGCCGGCTTCCCGTTCAAGGCCGAGTTCGACCATGTCGGGTTCTGGGATCTGCGCGTCGCGGTGGCCGAGCGCTATCAGGTCGGGCGCGTCTTCATCGCCGGCGATGCGGCACACAGCCATCCGCCCTATGGCGGCTTCGGCCTCAATAACGGGCTTGAGGATGTGGTCAATCTCGGCTGGAAGCTCGCGGCGAAGATCGAAGGCTGGGGCAGCGACAAGCTGTTGCAATCCTACAGCGACGAGCGCCATCCGATCTTCAAAGAGACGGGCCAGGATTTCATCGCCGGCCGGATCGATTGGGATCGGCAATTCCTCGATCGCTACAATCCCGAGCGCAATAAGGAGGAGTTCGAGCGCGCCTGGGCCGAGCGCAAGGCCGGCATCAGCGACCGGTTGATGACCTATGAGCCGAATTACGAGGGCTCGCCGGTGATCGCCGGCCCGGCCGGCGGCAAGACCACGGCACATGGCGAGCACATGTATAAATCGCGCGCCGGGCATCATCTGGCGCCGCAGATGCTGTCGTCCGGCAAGAATGTGTTCGAGGAGCTGGGCCAAGGCTTCGCGCTGCTTGCCTTCGGAGCGTCCGACGCCGATGCCGGCGCGTTCGTGGACGCGGCGCGTGCTCTCAATGTGCCGCTGAAAGTGATCCGCGACACGCAAGCCGGCGGCCGCGAGGCCTATGAGCAGAAGCTCACCTTGGTGCGCCCCGACCAATTTGTCGTATGGACGGGCGATACCGCGCCGACCGATGCACGTGCGCTGCTTGCCAAGGCGGTCGGGCGCGGCTGACGCGATCGCGACCAGCACCTCGACTATTCAATTTGCTTTTGAGGCTCTGCCCCGAAAACGGGCAGAGCCTTTCGCTTCCGGGGCCCGCGCTTGCGGCCCGGCGGTGGGCATGGTCTAATTTTATGCGGAGGAGCATCGCATCGATTTGGATGCTCCCAAGGGGGAGTGATGGATACGATCGCACCGCAGAACCTGCCCGCGAACGCCGACCGCCTCGACGGCTTCGTCCACACATTCGTGAAGAATGCCTGGTATGTCTGCGCGCAAGCGCGCGAGGTCGAGCATGTGCCGCTTGGCCGCCGCATCCTCAACACGCCGATCCTGCTTTATCGCACGAATGCCGGCAAAGTCGTCGCGCTGCATGACGTCTGCCCGCATCGCTATATGCCGATGTCGAAAGGTCGCCTCGTCGGCGATAATATCCGCTGCACCTATCATGGCTCGCTTTTCGACGAGACGGGGAAATGCGTCGAAATCCCGAGCCAGGACAGCATCCCACCGAAATGCTTCTTGCGCTCCTATCCGGTGGTTGAGCGCAAGAACTGGGTCTGGATCTGGGTGGGCGATCCGGCGAAAGCCGATCCGTCGCTGATCCCGGGCGAAAATTATCTCGGCTTCGGCCATGAGGATTATTCGACCGTCGATCACAAATACCGGCTTATCAAAGGGCGCTACGGCCTCTGCAACGAGAATCTGATCGACGATACGCATATCTCCTTTCTCCATCTCGGGCAATTTGAGAGCGGCGGCCGCGTGCATACGATGCCCGAGGTCTCGCAAGAGGGGCCATGGATCAAATCGCGCTGGTTCGATCCGCACGAGAAGATCAGCCCGTTCTTCCACATGCTGTTCGATGTCGATTACGAATTCGCGCCGCGTGCGCTCGTCGGCCACTTCCATCCGCCGGCGACGCATGTCGTCTGGATCGAGATGTACAATCCAAAGGCGCCCGACGAAAAACCGCGAGTCCTGCGCGTCGCGCTCGCCTTCACGCCGGAGACGGAGACCACGACGCATTGGTTCTGGGCCGAATCGCGCAATTTCCACCAGAAACATCCGGCGTGGGACGCGTTCGCCACCGATACTTCCTGGGCGATCCAGGACCAGGATTTCTACGCCATCGAGGCGATCGAGGCATTGCTGCAGCAAGGCACCACGCTGCCGGAAGAGGTCAGCTTCAAGGCCGATGCCGGTATCATGCGGGCGCGCCGCGTCATGAACCAGATCGTCCGCGAGGAAGCCGGGCAATGAGCGCACTGCTCGATGGGATCGCACAGCGTATCGCGGCTTCGGCTGGTGAAGATGCCGGCGTCGCCGCGGTCTTCAAATTCGACGCCGGTCAGGACGGCGTGTTGGTGCTCGACACCACGGCGAAGCCGGCCACGGTCTCGACGACCGATCGCCCCGCCGATTGCACGATGAAGATCGCCGCGCCGTTCTTGATGATGGCGGTCGACGGTCGCATGCCGGTCGGCGCCGCCTTCATGAAATTCGTCCGTGGTGTTCAAGGCCGGCCGGGCTTGGCGGTCGAAGTCCAAACCTTCCTGCGCAAAGTCGCGGCAAAGGCGAAGGCCTAACACGGTTGACGCCGACAGGATTGCTTCGGCGCCGACGCTCCAATGAGGGGACTTACTTCGCGATCGGCGTGCCGGCCAGGATAGCCGAGGTCATGTCGATCGGCTGATGGATCAGGTTGAGCTCTTTGCAGATATCGGCCCAGAATTGCAAATCCGACGGCTTGATTGCGATCGACGGTTGCGGTGGCGATGCATCGTAGTTGTGGAAATATTTGAGCGAGATCTGCTTCGCATCCTCGGGATGCTCGTCGATGAATTTCAGCGCGTCGGCGAGCGAATCGCGGAAGCCTGCGATCTCTTTCGGATGGGCGGTCGCCCATTCGCGCGTCGCCGACCAGAATGTCGCGGCGAAATCCGGATTGACCGCGGATTGAATGTCGACCGATTTGGTGCCGGCGCCGGATTCGACGATCCGCCCGAGCATCGGTTGCACCGGGAAAGCGGCATCGATCTGGCCGTTTTTCAGATTGTCGCCCATGAGTTGGAACGGCAGCTCGACCACGGTGATTTGGTTGAGCTTCACGCCGCCATCGACCAGCCATTTCTTCATCACGAGATCGAGCGAGGAATTGATGCCGGGGTCGGCGATGCGCTTGCCGATGAGATCGGTCGGCTTGGTGACGGTCACGCCCTGACGAGTCACGAGCGCTGAATGCGGGTTGATCTTTTGGATGCGCGATAGGCCCGCGAAGACGACGAGGTCGAGCCCGCCATCCTTGGAAAGTACCAGCACCGGTCCCGTGTTGAATGCGATCTGCGCCGCGCCCGAAACCAGCGCTTGCGGCGTCAGCCCGCCATTGGTGAAGGCGGTCATCTCGACCTCGAGCCCGTGCTTGGCGAAGATGCCCTCGTCGCGCGCGGTCAGAACCGCGAGGAAATCCGACGCTATGCCATAACCGACGGTGATTTTCGTCTGCGCTTGCGCCGCTGGCGCGAGCACGCCCATGATCAGAACCGCGAGCAATGAGCCTACGAGCGCCCGAAACCTCCCCATCGTTTCCCCCGATCGTCGAAACAACAATTGTCGGAGATGGAAATAGAGCCTATCGCGACCGCATCGCCAAGCGGAAAATCGCGGGCCGCGCGAACTTGTCCATCCCGCATCGGCACCATACGATGCGGCGTATGGCGAAGAGCTTACGCGGTTTTGTCGAACAGCTTCGAGTGCGCGACGATTTCATCGAGATCGACAAGCCGGTGCGGCCGCATGAATTCGAGATCACCGCCATCCTGAAACAGCTCGAAGATAGCGGCCGCACGCCTGCGCTGCTGTTCAAGCGACCGGTCGATCTCGAAGATCGGCCAAGCGAATTCTCGATCCTCGCCAATATCCACGCCTCCCGCGCGCGCTGCGCGATGATGTTCGATGTCGATCCGGCGACCCCGAACTACGAACTCAGCCTCGCCTACGCGCGGATGGCGAAGGAAACCGTTGCGCCGGAAGTGATCGCGCCGTCATTGGCGCCGGTGCGCGAAGTCGTGTGGCAAGGGCGCGATGCCGATGTGCGTCGCCTGCCGATCGTGCGCCATTTCGAGATGGATTTGGGCCCGACCTTGACGATGACGCATGTGATGCGCTCGCTGCAGGGTTTCTACGACATCTCTTTCGCCAAGACTTTCTACAAATGGGACCCGCAACGGATGGTCGTCTCCATCCAGACGCGCGATCTCAACCGCATGGTCAAGGAATACGAGGAGCGCGGCGAGGCGGCGCCGATCATCAATGTGATCGGCCACCATCCTGCTTTCCATCTCGGTAGTCTCGCGCATAACAAACCGGGCAGCGACGATTACGAAATGGTCGGCTCGTTCCTGCGCGAGCCGTTGCGGTTGACGCCGTCGGTCACCTGGGGCGACCGCTTCATGGTGCCGGCCGATGCCGAGCTGATCATCGAAGGCGAGATACCGCCGGGCGAACGCGATATCTGCGATCCGTTCGGCGAGGTGCCGCGGCTCTACCAGGCACAATGTCTGCGGCCGGTTTTCCGGGTGAAGGCGATCACCTCCCGCCGGGGTGCGATCCTCCAGGATATCTTCGCCGGCTTTCGCGACAGCTTTCCCTTGAATGCGATTTCGACCGAGGCCTCGCTCGAGAATCTGCTGCGGCCGTGCTTTCCCAATCTCCACGCGATCCACCTGCCGGATTCCGGCAGCGGGTTGCTCGCGGCCTACATCGCGGTGAAGGACATCCAGCCGGGTCAGGCGGAAGAGATCGGCCGAATGGCCTTCGTCGATACGCCAGTGCTGCACACGGTGATTGTCGTCGATGCGGATATCGACGTCTTCAACGAGACCGAAGTGCTGTGGGCCTTGCATACCTACGCCAATCTCACGCGCGGCGTGCAGATTTACGGCGGCAAATTCGCGCCGCACGTCGCGTACAATCCGAATTTCGCGCCGACCAATTGGGGCGGGAAGGTCGTCATCGACGCGACGCGGCCGAGCGACTTCGCTTTCGGTCTGCGTTCGCAAGTGCCGAAAGAGGCGATCGCGCGCATGCGGCTCAGCGATTTCTTGCCGCGCTCGAACCACGATTAGGACAGGCCGCAATGGAGCGCATCTTCTGGGCGGAATGCTGCAAATGTCACGGCAAGTTCTATTGCAGCTATCGCGAGATGCGGCACACCGGCGTGAAACTGATGTGTCCGTTCTGCCGCGCCGAATTCCTGCCCGAGGAAGCCGCCTCGATCGACGATCGTTGGGTCGACGAAAGCGCCGAGCGCGCGTCGTCGCCACCGCGTTCCGGGTAAGCGCGTTATCCGATTAAATAAAAGCGAGGGGGAAATGCCGCGACGTTGGGCAGGAATCTTGTTTGCCGCCGTGTTCGGCTTGATTTGCGGCGCCGCCTCGGCGCAAGAGGTGACGCTTACCCTTGCAACGCTCGATCCGCCGCCGACGCCCCTCAACACGCAAGAGCTTCATCCCTGGGCCGATCGCGTCAATGCGCAAGGCAAGGGCGTGGTGCAGATCGTGGTGCGCGACGGCAGCGAGATCGCCAATCAGCAAAACATCTACGATCGCGTGATGAGCGACGTGGTACAGATCGGCCGCGGCACGCAAAGCTTCGTCGGCGGCAAATTTCCGCTGACCGAAGTGGTGGCGCTGCCTTTCGTCGTCGAAAACGGCGAAGGCGCGTCGGCCGCATTCTGGCGGCTCTATAAGAGCGGCGCGCTCGACGGCGAATATAATGACACGGTGCCGCTGTTCTTCGGCGTCTTGCCGCCGCAAGCGCTGCATTTGACCAAGCCGCCGAAAGCCCTCGACGATTGGAGCGGGTTGCGCATCGCGGTCGCGACGAAGAATGGCGGTGAGATCGTGACGCGGCTCGGTGGCGCGCCGCAATCGATCCAGATTACCGATCTCTATCCCGCCTTGCAGCGCGGCGGCGCCGATGGCGTGATGATCAATTGGCCCGCCTTTCCGCCCTTCAAGCTCAACGAAGTGACGAGCTACCACTTGCAAGCACCGTTCGGCGGCTCGGCGACGATGATCTTCATGGCGAAGAAGAAATGGGATGCGCTGCCGGAAGCGGCGCGGAAGATTCTTGCCGCCAACGCGGGCGAAGGCGAAAGCCGCCGCTTCGGGACATTCTGGGACAAGGCCAGCGATCAGGGCCGCGGCATGACCCAGGCAATGGGCGACAAGCAGAAGATCGTCACCGCGACCGCCGAGCAAAGCACGGCGCTGAAGCAGAAGCTCTCGGGTATGACGGCTGCCTGGGTGAAGGCGACGCCGGGCGGCGAAAGGATTCTGGCTGCCTTCCGGGCGGATCTCGCTGCAACAACGCCCGGTAAATAGCGCGCGGGTTCAGCGCGCGTTCTTGCGCGGCGCCGGTTTGGGCGAGCTGCGCGCGCGCTTCGGCATACCGGCATAGCGCGCGTGATGCTCGACGAGGCGCGCCAGCAGGCGTTCAAACTGCGCTTGCTCCGCGGCGCTGAAGATATCGAAGGCACGACGCTCGGCCTTTTGCGCGCTCGCGTCGATCTCGCCGAGGATGCGCCGGCCGGCACGCGTTAGATGGAGCGCGTTGGAGCGTCGGTCGCGCAGACCGACGCGGCGCGCGACGAGGCCCTTATCTTCCAGCCGATCGACAACGCCGGCGAGCGTCGAGCGGTCGATGCCGAGCGCGTTGCAGACACTGATCTGATCGATCCCCGGCTCGATCGCGATGACGTTGAGGATGCCGTATTGCAGGCCGGTCAAGCCGAAGCTCGCCGTCTCCTCGTCGAAGATCGCCGCGGTGATGCGATGGAGTTGGCGAGCGAGAAAGCCGGGGCGGGTGTAGATGCGCTCGCCCAGGACGCGGTCCAGCGTCGCGCTTTTCGGCTGTTTTTTCGCCATCGCAGCTTGTTTCCCGAATTGATCCGTGTCCGGACGATCGGCTTGAACCGGGCCCTATTCCGTGTCACCCTCATACCACAGCTCACTCCTGCGAACGAGCGATCCGAGGAAACGCGCATGCTGACGCAAGACGATAATCGCCTGCTGACCGAGACCGGCGCTGGTACGCCTGGCGGCGAGTTGCTGCGCCGCTATTGGATGCCGATTTGCCCCGAAGCCGAGCTGACCGCAGAGAAGCCGAAGAAGCGCGTCCGGATCATGGGCGAGAATCTCGTTCTCTTCCGCGACGGCAACGGCAAGGTCGGGCTGATCCGTGAGCAATGCGCGCATCGCCGCGCCTCGCTCTATTTCGGCTTCGTCGAAGAGGACGGGCTGCGCTGCCCTTATCACGGCTGGAAATTTGCGACGTCGGGCAAATGCATCGAGCAGCCTTTCGAGCCGAAGGGCAGCAAGCTGAAGGACGAGGCCTGCGTCCCGTCCTATCCGGTTGAAGCGCTCTGCGGCATTCTCTTCGCTTATCTCGGCCCGCTGCCGGCGCCGTTGCTGCCGCGGTGGGAAACGCTGGTGAGCAAGCAGGGCTCGCGCTCGATCACCGTGCTGCCGATCCACAATTGCAATTGGCTGCAGGCACAGGAGAACTCGGTCGATCCGGTTCATACCTATTATCTGCACGCGCACATGCTGATGCATCACCCGAAGGTCGATGAGGCGCGGAAGCTCTCGGCGTCCTATTTCCATCGCCCGATCCAGAACATCGATTTCGAGCTGACGCGCGAGGATGGCTGGACCGGCATCCGCAAGATTCGCACCTATGGCGGCAATCTTGCCGAGCGCGAGGTCGGCCATCCGGCGATCTTCCCAAATATCCTGATCGTGCCGCAGGACAAGAACGAGATCGTCACGCATTGGCGCGTGCCGGTCGACGACACGCACACCTATATCATTTGGCTGCATTTCGCGCCGACCCCCGACGGCAGCGAAGTCCGGCAGGTCGATGCCGATATCCCGGTCGAATATCTGACCCATCCGCGCTCGCCGGATGGCGAATACGACACCAGTGATTTTCCACAGCAGGATCTCATGGCCTGGGAGACGCAGGGTCCAATCTTCGACCGCAGCCAAGAGCTGCTCGGCACGACCGATCGCGGCATCGTCATGTGGCGCAATCTGCTGCGCCAGCAGATTGAGCGCTTGCAGCAGGGAAAAGAGCCCGACGGCATGATCCGTGATCCAAACGTCAATCAGATGCTTTCGTTGAATATCGAAAAGCATCGGCAGACGCGTTTCGCGCGCGAACTCGCCGCCGCCAAATAGCGGCCAGAATAGCGGGAGGACACATGGCATTCGAATTGCGTGTCGGCGTCGCCGGCCTCGGCTCGGCCGCGGCGCAGATTCTGCCGGCTTTCGCGAATGTCGACGGCGTGGTGCTTGGCGGCGGCGCCGACATCCGTGCCGAGGCGCGCGACAATTTCAAGAAGCGCTTCGATTTGCCGGCCTTCGACACGGTCGAGGCGATGTGCCGCTCGAAAGACATCGATGCGGTATGGATCGCGACGCCCAATCTCGTTCATTGCGAGCACACGGTCGCGGCCGCCGAGAACGGCAAGCATGTGATCTGCGAGAAGCCGACGGCGGTCTCGCTCGAGGAATGCGACCGCATGGTCGCGGCGGCCGAGAAGACCGGCGTCAAATTCATCCAGGGCCATTCGAAGATTTTCGATTCGCCGATCCGCGCGATGGGCGATCTCATCGCCGGCGGCAAGCTCGGTCGCGTTATCCAGATCAATAGCTGGAACTTCAACGACTGGCTGCAACGACCGCGTCTGCCGCCGGAGATCGACACGAAGCTTGGCGGCGGGCTCGTCTTCCGCCAGGGCCCGCATATGATGGATATCGTGCGCTATGTCGGCGGTGGCATGGCAAAAACGGTGCGCGCCGTCACCGGCCGGCACGATCCGAATTTCGACACCGAAGGCAATTTCTCCGCGCTGGTCACATTCGAGAACGGCGCGGTCGCGTCTGTCGGCTTCAACGGCTACGGTTATTTCGACATCACCGAGTTGACCTGGCTCATCGGCGAGGGTGGCCAGCAGGCGAACACCGATCCGCGGCTCAAGAAGCCGAAGCCACGCCGCATGGGCTCGACCGGCCAGCAGGAAAAGACCGACTACATCCTCTCCGGCGATCAGGCGCATGAGCGCAATTTCGCCGAGCGCAAAATGCCGTTCTTCGGCCTGACGATCGTGAGCTGCGAGCGCGGCATCATCCGCCAATCGCCCGATGGACTCTACGTCTATACCGGGAATGGCTGCGAGGAGATCAAAGCATCGCCGCATCATGGCCGCGCCGCCGAGCTGATCGAGCTGCGCGACGCGCTCGCCGGCAAGCGCGATCCCTTTCCCGACGGGAAGTGGGGCCGCGCGACGCTCGAGCTCTGCATGGGCATGCTCGAATCATCCAAAGCGCAGCGCGAGATTGCGCTCTCGCATCAGACGCCGGTGCCGCGCTAAAAGGCACGATCGGGAGGGTCACTATGGTTCGGACGATCGCGCTTGCGCTGGCGGCGTCGCTTGTTATCGCCATCGCGCCTGCGCGGGCGCAGCAGGGCTGGGACGAGTTTGTCAAAGTGGCGGTCGCCGAAGGCGAGGTCGACGTCCATGGCGGCCCCGGCAAATCCTATGAGCAGGTGCTGACCACCGGCTTCAAAGCGGCCTATCCCAATATCAAGCTCGTCTTCGTCGGCACCAGCGGCCGTGACGTGATTCTGCAGATCATGCGCGAGCGCGAAGCGGGGCTCTACAAATGGGATGTCTATGTCGGCGGCACGCCGTCGATTTTGCAGACTTTGAAACCCGCGGGCGCTTTCGCGCCGCTCCGCCCGGCGCTGATCCTGCCCGAGGTCACCGACGACAAAGCTTGGCGCGACGGCTTCGATGCCGGCTGGATGGACAAGGAGAAGAAATTCACCTTCGCCTTCGATTACACTTTCAGTCCTCTCGCGATGGTCAATTGGGATGCCGTCTCGCGCGACGATCTCAAATCCTTCTCGGA
This sequence comes from Allostellaceae bacterium, assembly GCA_036490955.1. GTDB lineage: Bacteria > Pseudomonadota > Alphaproteobacteria > ATCC43930 > CGMCC-115725 > CAIKMD01. The sequence continues at coordinate 9,945 of DASXCX010000318.1, forward strand.
CCTGATGAAGCCGCAATTTGCCGGCAAGATCGTGTGGGACGATCCGCGTCTGCCGGGGCAGGGCTTGCTGACGGGCCAGGTGTTCTTGAAGAATTTCGGCGCCGAATTCCTGCAAAAGCTCTATTCGACCCAAAAGATCGTCTTCATCGCCAACCGCCGTCAGCAAGCGGAAGGCGTCGTGCGCGGCACGACGCCGATCGGCATGGCAGCGCCCGTCGATGAGATCGGCCAGTTCCAGGCGCAGGGCCTCGGCGAGAACATCAAGCCCTTCAACGGCGACGTCAAAGCGCTCTCCGGCGATACCGGTTTCGGCACCGTATCGCTGATGGAGAAAGCGCCACATCCCAATGCGGCCAAGGTCTATATCAATTGGCTGCTGTCGAAGGCCGGCCAGTCCGATTGGGGCAAGGTGTTGCGCAACAGCCGTCGCGTCGATGTGCCGCCAGGCAATCCGAGCGAAGTGCCGCCGCCCGGCATGCCTTATTCCAATCTCCAGGCCGAAGATCAGATTCCGATTCGCGATCAGGTCGTGGATATCGCGACCAAGAGTATTCCCGCCGCCAGTCAGTAAGGAGCATAAGATGAGCGAGACCGACGAACTCCGCGAGCGTGTCGCACAAGCCTGCCGCGTGCTCGGCAAGCTCGGTCTCGCGGACGCCGCGACCGGTCATATCAGCGCGCGCATTCCCGGCACCGATCGCGTTCTCATCCGCGCGCGCGGGCCGGGAGAACTGGGCGTGCGCTTTACGACGGCGGATCAGGTGGTCGAAGTCGGGCTCGACGGCAAGGTGACCGGCGATGTCGGGCAGGGTCTCGAGGCGCCGATCGAGGTGTTCATTCACACCGCCGTCTATCGCAAGCGTCCGGATATCCAGTCGGTGGTGCATGTCCATCCGCCGACCGTCGTGTTGTTCACGATCTGCGACAAGCCGCTGCTGCCGCTCTACGGCGCTTTCGATCCCTCGGGCGCGCAGATCGCGCTCGCCGGCGTGCCGACCTATCAGCGCAGCATCCTGATCAGCAATCCGAAGCTTGGCGACGATCTCATGGCCGCGATGGGCGATTCGAAAGTCTGCTTGATGCGCGGTCACGGCATCACCAGCGTCGGGCGCAGCGTCGAGGAAGCGGCACTCGAGGCGATCACTCTTAACAATCTCGCGGAAATGAATTATCGCGCGCAGTTGCTCGGCAATCCGCGGCCGATCCTGCCGGAAGACCAAGAAGCGTTCCGCGAGATGGCGAAGGCCGGCAAGGGCCGCAACGAGGGCCTCTCCGGCAACAAGCCGAGCGGCCGCGCCGCCGCGCTCTGGCGCTACTACCTTGCGCTGACGCAGAGCTGACGCCGCACAGCCCGGCGACGGGACGGTTCAGTCGATCTTGGCGGTCTGATCGGAATAGTTGATCGTGACGTTGATCGAGCCTTCATTGAGGCTCCAGCGATAGAGCTTGTAGGTGCGCAAACCTTTCTTGTGGAAAGGGTCCTCGTCGAGGATTTTGCGGGCCTCCTCGAACGACTTGGCGCGGATGATGAACATACCGCGTGTCGGCTTGTCCTTGCCCTCGTCCTGCAGCGGGCCCGCGCCGAAGAGGATATGCTTGCGCTCCATCGCGATCTGGCCGTGGATATGCTCTTCGAGAACCCCGGCGAGCCCGGGCCCGCCCAGCGGCTCGGTCACCGCGATATAAAGCTCTTTGTGCAGCAGCCCGGCCATGATCTGGTCGAACGGCTTTTGAGTTTCCGCCATGTCGTCTCTCCCTTTGTGATTTGGCGTATTATGGCGCCGACGCGCCGCGGATTCGATCGATGAGGGCGAGCGGTTGCGCCGGCAACCGGTCGCCGCGCCATGCGACATACCCGTCGGGCCGCACCAGCACCAGCTTGCGCTCGTATAGCTGCGCCGCTTCGGCATTCTCGATGGTATGGATGTCGAGCGGCACGCCGCGGCCGAGCGCGGCGTCGCGCAGCGGCGCGGCGTCCGGCGCATCGGCGCCGAAGCGCAGCAGCACATGATTGCGGCCAAAGAGATCGAGGATCGAGACGCCCGGCCGTAGCCAAAGATGCGGCGCGCGCGAGCCCGGCCGCGTCGTCGGCGTGTAATCATAAGTATCGTCGATGAGGCGTGGCGTGCCATCGGGCATGGTGATCGGCGAGTTCTCGTAGATCGCGCCGAGATGGATGCCCCAGCGATGCCAAACGCGGCTGCCGCTGAATTCGCCTTCGAGCCGCTCGCGCACGCGCTGGCGCAGCGCGTCGCCAACCGGTGTCGCTGCGGCGATCTCGGTCAGGTCGATATTGCCTTTGAGGCGACGCAGCTCCTTCATTGCTTCTTCGATAACGCGCTCGCAAATCGGAATGCGTTCGCTCTCGTAACTGTCGAGCAGCGCCGGATCGGCCCAGCCGCGGATCACCGCTTCGAGCTTCCAGCCGAGATCGGCGGCATCGCCGATACCGGTGTTCATGCCGAAGCCGCCGTTCGGCGGATGGACATGCGCCGCGTCGCCGGCGAGGAAGACACGGCCCTGACGGAAACGATCGGCGATG
>DASXCX010000319.1:0-3613 GCA_036490955.1 Allostellaceae bacterium
TCCGATCGTCGCGACGGTCGGCGGCGATTTTCTCGTCTTCATGCTCTCTTATATGAAATTCCCTTACGGCGTTTCCGAGCTCGACAAGGTGGGCGGCTTGCTCGGCCATCCGCTCGATGTCATCGCGGGTCCGCTCACCGGCCTGCCGATCCCGGCCCATGCCGAGATCGCGATCGAAGGCGAGGTGCCGCCGCCCAGCGAAGAAGCGCGCAACGAAGGGCCGTTCGGCGAATACACCGGCTATTACTCCGGCGGCACGCTTGGCACCGGCCGCGCCGAGCCGGTCATTCGTGTCAAAGCGATCTACTATCGCAACGATCCGATCATCCTCAACATGTCGCCGCAATGGCCGGGCGCGCCGCATCACTCGGTGCGCTTCGAGGCGGGCGGGCTATGGGATCAGCTCGAAAGCCTCGGCGTGCCGGGCATTCAGGGCGTCTACATCCATCTCTCGGGGCTCGTCGCGATCTCGATCAAGCAGATGTATTCCGGCCATGCGCGCCAGGTCGGCAACGCAGTGCTCGGCGCCAACTCATCCGCCGGCAGCCGTTACGTCGTGATCGTCGACGACGATATCGACGCGACCAATCTCAACGAGGTGCTGTGGGCGATGACGACGCGCTCGCTGCCGAGCGAGGATATCCAGATCGCCGACGGCACCCGGACCAACGCACTCGACGCGCGCCTGCCGCCGGCGCAGAAAGCGAGCGGCGATTGGACGAGCTCGCGCGCCGTGATCTACGCCGTGCGCCCCTGGCACTGGCGCGAGAAATTCCCGATGGTCAACCGCATCGACCGCGACCAGCGCGATGCGATGATCGCGAAATACAAGGATCTGCTGCCGTTCCCGCGGATGTGAGGGCGGCTCAGCATACAGTACCTATTTTTTCGTCATGCCCGGGCTCGTCCCGGGCATCCACGTCTTTGTCTCAAAGGAAAACTCGTAGATAGCCGGGCCAAGCCCGGCCATGACGATTTCCTATTATTGTAGAAGAACTATACGCCCTCTCTGTACGTCCCCGGCCGCGCGTCCATCGCTTCGCCGACGGCGTCGAACCACGATGGCGTCTCTTTCGGCAGCAGCACCGAGACGGGCCGCAGGCGGAAGTCGCTGGGCTCGCGGCCCGGGGGCTCTACGCCGCGCGCGAGGTCGCGGGCGGCTTCGACGAGACGACCGCGCGTGCGCGCGACGACGAGATCGGAATTCCCGAGATTCTCCTGTGTGCGATCGTAGAGCGGGCCCATGCTCTCGGTCACGCAGATGTCCTGGTCCTGAAAATATTTGATGCGCATCCAGGGCTGTTTCTCGTTCTCGAAGCCGGGCGCGGCGTATTCATTCGCTTTGCTGGCGCGCGGCGCGAAGCTGTCGGGCGTGAGATGCACGTGGAAATTCGTGCCGTCGTTGATGCGCGTCAGTTCTTCGTCGCTCAGAGGCCGCGCAGGGTGCCAGGTGAAGGTGAAGACGAGCGAATTGCCGTTGTCGATCGGCGTCCAGGAATGGCCTTGCAGCGGCTGGTCGCCGCCGCGCGGCGGGATCGTGGTGAAGCCGGGATAAAACCATTGCCCGACGCGCCAGTAATCCCGGCCGTCGGCCGCGACGCGCCGCGTCGCCTGCACGAGACCGCCGGGCGTCAGCCGCACCGAGAATTCCGGCGCGCCCTGGCCGAGGCGCAGATTGGCGGCGGGATTGGAATTGACCGGCAGCGAGATCGCGTGGCCGTGCAGGAAGCCGAGATGCGATGAATCGATGTCGCCTTCGAGGCCCTGCGTCCAATGACAATGCTGGACGCGCTTGGCGACATGCACGTGACTTTCCGGTACGTTTAGCCATTCGAATTCCGGCAGCGGCGGCTGCTTGTCCTTGGGGCCGAGATAGGTCCAGACCGCGCCGTTCCTCTCGACGCAAGGATAGGCTTTCTGCTTCACATGCTGCTTGAATTGCGTCTGCGGCGGCTCGTTCGGCTGGTCGGTGCAATTGCCGTCGAGATCGTATTGCCAGCCGTGATACCAGCAGCGCAGCTTGCAGTCGGCGTTCTTGCCGAAGTACAGCGACGCGCCGCGATGCGCGCAGCGCTCGCCGAGTAAGCCGGCGTTGCCGTCGGTGTTGCGGAAAGCGATCAAATCCTCGCCCATCAATTTGACCCGCACCGGCGCGCCGCCGGCAACGAGTTCCGACGACAGGATGAACGGCGTCCAATACCGGCGCAGCAGGTTGCCCATCGCCGTGCCCGGTCCGGTCTCAGCGAGAAGCAGATGATCGTCGCGATTCATTTTTGCTCCTGGCGCACGCGCGCGGCCTCCGCCCGGTAAGCGGCGAAGATCGCCGCGCCGTTCGGCACGCTCTTTTGCCAATCGGCATTGAGCGGCTCGACCAGCGTCTTCTGATAATCCGCCCGATCGGCCGGCGACAGGGCCAAGATCGCGTGGTTCGACTGGCCGCGCACCACGGTTTGCGAATTGGCGTAGATGCGATCGAGCGCCGCGCCGAACGCGTCGCGCGAGGCGTCGTAGCCGGAGTGCTTGTCGAGCGCGGCTTTCGCCTGCACGGGCAGCTTCGCGTAAGCGTCCTCGTTCATCAGCAAAAAACCGCCGCCCGAGCCGAGGCCGACAACGAGATGATGATCGGTCACCTCGGCGAGCTTGAAGCCGACGAGCCCGAGCCAGCCGATGATCACGCCATCGGCGCCATGATGTTGGAGGATGCCGTAGACCTCGGCCGGGTTGGTGCTGAGCGGCGCGCCGCCCAAGAGCTGCGCCATGCGCGCATCGGCCTTGGTCAGGGTCGCGAAGCGCAAGCCTTTGGCGTCTTCGAGCCGCGCTACCGGCTTGTTCGCGTTGAGGAAGGATTGCGGATAGACGAAGAGCGCAAGGACTTTGACGCCGTCATATTCCTTCGCGATCAGCCCATCCTGATAGAGCTTCCAGAACGCCGCGGCGCCGTCGCGCGCGTTGATGTCGGAAGGCAGCTCGACGACGCTCGAGCCGGGGAATTTACCGCCGATCGCGCCTTGCACGCCGTTGCCGATATCGGCGACGCCGCTGACGACGCGGTCGTAGACATTGAAGAGATCGGCGAGCGCGTTGCCGAAGAAGGGCTGCAGCTTCAGCGTGCCGTCGGCATCGGCCTCGACTGCGTTGATCCAAGGCTGCAGCATTTGCGACCAGGTCGGCGAGAAACTGCCGCCGCCAGGGATCGCCATGCGCAACGTGACGGGCTCGTCGCCGCGCGCCGCACCCGTGAAGAGCAGCGCCGCGACCGCCGCGCCGAACAGAGCGCGTGTTCGCATCACGCCCGGCCCGGAAAAAGCCCGGTCGCGGAAAGGAATTCGATCGTGTGGCGGTCGTATTCGGCTGGGGCCTCGATCGGAACGCCGTGCCCGGCGCCTTCGATCACGCGCAGCTCCGATTGCGGGATGTGTTTTTTGTGCTCATGCACCGTGCTGAAGCTGAAATCTTTGGTGCCGGCGATGATCAAGGTCGGCGACGTGATGCGCGACAGGAGATCGGGCGGGTAGTGCAGGGCGAGCGCCTCGTTGACCGCGATGATGCTCTCGAGCGTGCCGTGGTTGCTCAGCGCGCAGACCATATCGGCATAGTGGTTGAGCAGCCTGTC
>DASXCX010000320.1:0-16609 GCA_036490955.1 Allostellaceae bacterium
CGGCCGCTTCGCCGCGCGATCGAGCACGAGATTGCAGCGTTCATCGACGCGCGCCTGCCAGCCCGGCTCGACGATCGTCGTCGCATTAGCCTCGATGACGACGGCTGGGCCTGCCAGCGTCTCGCCGGGGCGGAGCCTTGCGCGCTCGTAGATCGCGGCGCGATGCGAAATGCCGCCGCTGAACATCGCCGTCTCACCGATCGGCGTCGCATTTCCCGAAATCATGTCTGCCGCGGGTTCATGATCGATATCGGGGGCGCCGACGATCTCGACCGAAGCCGCTTCGACGATCAGCGGCTTCTCGGGCGTGACAAAACCGAACCGCTGACGATGTGCCGCCTCGAAACGCTCGCGAACGGCCGCAGCGTCGCCGAATTCGACCCCGAGCGGCGCGTCAGTGCCTTGGTATTTCACATGCGCGCGGCGGATCACGGTGATATGGGCGACCGCAACACCGTCGGCCGCCATTGCAGCCACGCCTTCCACGGCAAGCGCGTCCAGCGCTGCCGCGAGCGGTCCAAGCTGCGTGTCCACCAATGGCTGCTCGACCGCTTTCTCTTTGATCGCACGGCGGTCGGCGACGCCGATACCGTAAGCCGACAGCACACCGGCGAGCGGATGGATGAGGATGCGCTCGATGCCGAGGGCGTCGGCAACGCCGCAAGCATGCTGGCCGCCGGCGCCGCCAAAGCAGCAGAGCGTGTAGGCGGTTACATCATAGCCGCGCTCGATCGAGATCTGCTTGATGGCGTTCGCCATAGTCGTGTTGGCGATGGCGACGAAACCCTCGGCAACTTCGGTGGCACTGCGGCGATTGCCCGCCGCCGCGGCGATTTCATCCGCCAACGCCGCAAATTTCTTCTCCACCACCGCGCGGTCGAGCGATTGGTCGCCGGCGGACCCAAAGATCGCGGGGAAATGCTCCGGCCGCAGTTTGCCAAGCATCAGATTGCAATCGGTGACGGTGAGCGGCCCGCCGCGGCGATAGCAGGCCGGCCCTGGATCGGCGCCGGCAGATTCGGGCCCAACGCGATAACGCGTACCATCGAAGCGGCAGATCGAGCCGCCGCCCGCCGCGACCGTGTTGATCGCCAGCATCGGCGCGCGTAGCTTCACGCCGGCAATCAGCGTCTCCGCGTTGCGTTCGAATTCGCCGGCGTAATGCGACACGTCGGTCGAAGTGCCGCCCATGTCGAAGGCAATAATTTGTTTGAAGCCGGTGCGCTCGGCGCTGCGCGCGGCGCCGACGATGCCGCCCGCGGGGCCCGACAGGATCGCGTCCTTGCCGGCAAAGCGCCGCGCATCGGCCAAGCCACCATTCGATTGCATGAACAGCAGCCGCGCACCGCCGAGCTCGCTTGCGATCTGGTCGATATACCGCCGGAGGATCGGCGAGAGATAGGCGTCGACGACGCTTGTGTCGCCCCGGCCCACCAGCTTCATCAGCGGGCTGACCGCGTGACTCGCCGAGACCTGCGAAAAGCCGACGTTCTGCGCCAACGCGGCCGCCTGCCGCTCGTGTGCGGGATAACGATAGCCATGCATGAACACGATCGCCACGGCACGAAGTCCAGCGCCGTAGGCCGCCTGCAAATCCCGGCGCAGCGTTGCCGCGTCGAGCGGCTCCAGCACGTCGCCCTGCGCACTCACCCGTTCGCCCGCTTCGATCACGCGATCATAAAGCTGTTCCGGCAGTAGGACCTGCCGCGCGAACAGGTCCGGGCGATTCTGATAGCCGATACGCAGCGCGTCACCGAAGCCGCGCGTGATCACCAGCGCCGTGCGCTCGCCCTTATGCTCGAGAAGCGCGTTCGTCGCGACCGTGGTGCCCATTTTCACGGAGTCGATCGCGTCGGCGGGCAACGCCTCGGCCGGCGCCAAGCCTAAAATCCGGCGAACGCCCTCGATCGCGGCATCGCAATAGCGGCCGGGATTCTCCGACAGGAGTTTCTTCGTCAGCAACGCACCGTCGGGTGCGCGAGCCACGATGTCGGTGAAGGTACCGCCGCGATCGATCCAGAACTGCCAGCCGCGTGCTTTGCCGTCCATCGCCTCACTCATGAGCGAGGCGCGGGGACGGCGTCAAGCGGGCTCAGGCCGCGCGGTCGTATTCCTGATCGATATCCTTGCCGGTGTAATCCTTCAGCAGCGCGGTTGCGATCACCGTGACGACGCAGCACAGCGCCATGTAGATCGCGATCGACAGGCCCGAGTGGTAGACGCCGAAGAGCCAGGTCGCGATCAGCGGCGCGGGACCGCCGGCGATGATCGAGGCGAGCTGATAGCCCATCGAGGCGCCGCTGTAGCGCAGCCGCGGCGTGAACGACTCGGCAATGAGCGCGGCTTGCGGCCCGTATTGGAAATCATGGGCGATCAGCGAGGCCGCGACCGCGATGAAAATCCAGACCGTCGACATGCTGTCGAGCAGGCCGAAATAGACGAAACCATAGAGCCCGGTGGCGATTGCGCCGAGAATGTATGTCTTCTTGCGGCCGAGAAGATCGGACACATGGCCGGCGAGCGGCGTCGTGACGAACGAAATACACGATGCGACCAGCACGCCAACGAGCAGCAGATCGCGCGACGCGTGCAGCGTTCCGGTGCCATAAGCGAAGATAAAAGCGGTGAAGATATAGTAAGGCGCCTGCTGGCCCATTCGCGCGAGAGCGGTCAGCAGAATCTCGACCGGCTGCTTTTTGATCACCTCGATGAAAGGCGCGCGCTCGATTTTCTTCTGCTCGACGAGACGTCGGAAAGTCGGTGTCTCGTTGATCCCAAGACGGATCCACAGACCGATTCCGACGAGGATGATGCTGAGAAGGAAAGGCACGCGCCAACCCCAGGTGACGAAGGCGTCGCCCGACATTTGGCTGACCGCCAACACGACGAGGTTGGCGATGAAGAGCCCCGCCGGGACGCCGAATTGCGGCCAGGAAGCGACCAGGCCGCGCTGGCCGTTATGCCGCGCCCATTCCATCGCCAGAAGGACCGAGCCGCCCCATTCGCCGCCGACGCCGATGCCTTGCATGAAACGCAGCAGCGTTAGGATGACCGCGCCCCAAATACCGATCGAGGCATAGCCCGGCACGAACGCGACGAGAAAGGTCGCGATGCCCATCAGCATCAAGGTCGCGATCAACGTCGATTTGCGGCCGATGCGGTCCCCATAATGGCCGAAGATCGCGGCGCCGATCGGCCGCGACAGGAAGCCGACGAAATAAATCAGGAAGGCATTGAGTGTGCCGACCAGCGGATCGCTGTTCGGGAAATAGAGCTTGGCGAAAACCAGCCCGGTGACGGTGCTGTAAAGGAAGAAGTCATACCACTCGATCGTGGTGCCGACGGTCGAGGCGATAACCGCGCGACGCAGCTCACTCGCATGATCGACGCCCGAAAGCGGGCCGATGGCTTGTGTTGTCGCCATGACGTTTTCTCCCACTGCAATCGGTTTTGTACGCCGTTAACCCGGCGCGATTTCGATAAAGACTACCGTCACCGTGACGATGTGGGCAAGCCGTTGCCTCTCGGGAGGTGTCGAGATTTCCGTATCGGTGGCCGCGAGCATCTCTCGGGCGGTCCGCCGGCCGCCGCCCGAAGAAAAAGCACCGCGCCTCGTCTTCGCCGAGCAGGCGGTATTTCTCGACGGCTGCGGCGATGGCGGCAGCCGCGAACGCGGCAGCAACCTGTTGCTCGATCAACTCGGCGCGCGCGGAGGCTGATCAGCGCCCCTGGAAGGCCGGCTTGCGCTTTTCGGCGAAAGCGCGGCGGCCTTCGGCGAAATCCTCGCTCTCCATGCAGCGTTTGGCGATCGCGTCGCATTTGGCGCGATCGGTATCGCCACGCGGCTTCATCAGCTCGGCGATGATGCTCTTCGACGCGGCAATCGAGAGCGGTGCGTTTTCGGCCATCGTCGCGCAATAAGAGCGCGTGAAAGCCTCGAGCTCGGCCTCGGCCGGCGCGCGATTGACGAGGCCCATCGCCTGCGCCTCGGTGCCGCTGAATTGTCGCGCGGTGAACAGCATTTCGCGGGCGCCCGCTGGCCCGACGAGATCGAGCACTTTTTGCACCCCCGAAAGCGTATAGGCGATGCCGAGCTTCGCCGCCGGAATACCGAGCCGCGCGGTGTCGGCCGCGATGCGCATATCGGTATGGAGCGCGACCAGGAGCCCGCCACCGAGACAGTAGCCGCGGATCATGGCGATCGTCGGCTTCGTGCAATGCTCGAGCCGGTCGAGAGCGCTCCGCATATTGTCGCCGTCGCTCTTGCCCACCTGCGCCGAACCGAGCCGCTCCTCGAAGCGGTTGATATCGGCGCCCGAGATAAAGGCTTTCTCCCCCGCGCCCTTCAGCACAACGACGCGCACCGCCGGATCGTTCTCGTAATGATCGAGGATGGTGGGGATCGCCGCCCACATGTCGGGCGCCATGGCGTTGAGCTTCGCGGGATTGTTGAACACCATCCAGCCGATCGGCCCGTCGATCTCGGCGATCATGCGTTCGGTCGGCGAAATCATGCGTTCATCTCCTTATCGCGACGACGCCGAAAATAGACGACAGGCCGCCCGCGCTCAATGCACCCAACTCTAGTGCGAGTGCCGGTGATGCAGATCGGGGTAGTGTGGATGGCGATGGACGAGCCGCGCATGCGTATGGAGATGCGCGTGGGGCTCGCCCGAGGGGTCAGCCGACCGGTGCGTGTGATGATGGTGCAGATCGTGCACATGGCGATGCTCATGCTCGATCGCCTCATGCGCATGTGCGTGCTCGTGCCGCTCGGCGAGATGGAGATAGAGGCCGATCGCCATCAGCGCGCCGGCGGCGATCAGCGAGATCGTTACCGGCTCGTTGAAGATCGCCAGCGCCATCACCGCGCCGATGAACGGCGAAACCGAATAATAGGCCGCGGTGCGCGCCGTTCCGAGGGCGCGCAACGCCGCGATATAGACGGTGAGGCTAACGCCGTAGCCGAAGAAGCCGAGCACCGCTGCCGCCACGATTGCCCAAAGCGGCGGCCACTCGACCCGCAACGCGAGTGCGAGCGCAACATTCACCATTCCGGCCGCGAGCCCCTTGATCGTCGCGATCTGGAGAGGATCGGAAGCCGAGATCTTGCGCGTGAGGTTGCTGTCGACCGCCCAGCCGAAGCAGGCCGCGACGACGGCCGCGGCGCTCCAGCCAATCGCATCGACATGGCCTTGCCACGAGAGCAGCCCCGCGCCGAGTGAGATCGCGACTGCCCCGATGGCGATACGACTATCGACGTTCTCGCGGAACACCATCCAAGCGATCGCGATCGTGAACACGCCCTCGAGATTGAGCAGCAGCGAAGCGGTCGAGGCCGGCGTGCGCGTCAGCCCCGCCATCAGCAGGAGCGGAGCGGCAACACCGCCGGCGAGGATCAGCCCGGCAAGCCATGGCACGTCGGCGCGGCGCAGTGGCGCTTCGCTCGAGGCGCCCCCAATCGCGCACCGCGTCAGAGCGAAGGCCAGCAACCCGCCGCCTGAGCCGAGATAGAGCAACCCGGCGAGGAGCCAAGGCGAGACATCACCGAGCAGCAGCTTCGAGAGCGGCGTGGTGACGCCGAAGAGCAGCGCCGACAGCAAGGCCAGCATGGCGCCGGAGCGCTTCACGCCGTGATGGCCGGCGTGACTGTGCTCGTGCGGCGGGCCGTCATGCATGGGATGAGCATAGGGCGCAAGCCGCGCCTCGTGCTATGGAGGAGATATGCAGATCGTTGAGCGTCCTTCCCCGAATTTCGACGCGCGCCCCGCCGATGGCCGCGTCGACATGCTGATCTTGCATTACACCGGAATGCGGACGGCGAAGGAGGCGCTCGATCGGCTCTGCGATCCCGCCGCAATGGTCAGCGCGCACTACTTGATCGACGAGGACGGCACGATCACTCGGCTCGTCGCCGAGGAACAACGCGCTTGGCATGCAGGAATCGCTTCCTGGCGCGGCCGCAGCGACATCAATGGCGCGTCGATCGGCATCGAACTGGTCAATCCGGGCCACGAATTCGGCTATCGGCGTTTTCCGGAGCCGCAAATGGCGGTGCTGGAGGCACTGGCGCACGCCATCCTCGAACGCCATCCGATCCCGGCGCGAAACGTAATCGGCCATTCCGACGTCGCGCCCCTGCGCAAGCAAGACCCCGGCGAACATTTCGATTGGGCGCGCCTCGCGCGCGCCGGCATCGGCTTCTGGCCAGATTTCACCGGCCAAACCGCGGCAACGTTGCCCGGACTGCGCGAAATCCAAAAAAAACTCGCCTCGATTGGCTATTTTTGCCCGCAAAGCGGTGCCCTGGACGCGGTCACGACGGCCGCGATCCTCGCTTTCCAACGCCATTTCCGGCCGGCGCGCTGCGACGGCGTGCTCGACGCCGAGACCAGCCGCCGGATCGCGATCCGCGCACAAGAAACGGGCTGACGCTAGGAGCCGCTGGCGTATTTGACTCGGGCGCGGGTCCAGGCCTTTATCGGCTAGCCAGACGGCCGGATGGCTACCTTCGTCGCAAGGCGGGGGAGGAAAGTCCGGGCTCCATGGAAGCGCGGTGCCGGGTAACGCCCGGCGGGGGCGACCCTAGGGAAAGTGCCACAGAAACATACCGCCAAACCTCGCGCGGCCTCGTGCTGCGATAGGCGGCAAGGGTGAAATGGTGCGGTAAGAGCGCACCGCGCGGCCGGTAACGGCAGCGGCAGGGCAAACCCCACCGGGAGCAAGACCAAGTAGGGATGGCAGAGCCTTCGGGTTCAGGCGGGTTTCCGCGCCGCTATCCGGGTCGGTCGCGTGAGGCGTCCGGTAACGGACGTCCCAGATGAATGGCCATCCCTCGCCTCGGCGAGGACAGAACCCGGCTTACAGGCCGTCTGGCGCTTATCCTCTCACCTTACTGGGCCATTCCCCTCAATCCCCTCGGCCACTTTGTACGCAGATCACGTGCGGTGGAACAAATAAAGAACAAATTTTGATTTGGCCGATTACTCAAGCGCGGCGAATTTATCCACCGACTTCAGGCTAAGTCCCGATTTTTGATCAATTTTTACTAGGTAAAGGTTTGACAGCCCATGAATTCCCATGGTATCCCAATTAGTCCCAATTCGCGGAGGGCGCGCGCAGGGCGGCGTGCGTGCGGTTTCCCGGGACGGTGTGGGTTGTCGCGCACGTGGTTGGGGGCCTGCGTTGGCGCTGTTTTCTTCAACATATTTCAACAAGATAGATCGCAAGGGACGGGTCTCGGTCCCGGCGCCTTTCCGCGCTGCGTTGAATGGACAGAGCTTTGCCGGCATCGTCGTCTTCCCCTCGCCCAAGCTCCAGGCGCTCGACGGCGGGGGCTATGACCGCCTTGAAGACATCGCCAAGAGCCTCGACGAACTTCCCGAGTTCTCGGACGAGCACGAAGCGCTGCGGTCGGTCCTCGGCGAGGCCGAGCAACTGCTTTTCGACGGTGAAGGCCGCGTCATCCTCACCCAGGCGCTGATCGCGCATGCGGGGATCGGCGAGCAGGTAGCCTTCGTTGGCGCTGGCCGTGGCTTCCAGATCTGGGAGCCGGCGCGATTCCAGCAGCACCGCGAGGAGATGCGCGATCGCGTCCGCCAGCGCGGCTACACCTTGCCGCCGCGGAGCCCCACGAAATGAAGCAGCCGGGCGCCCATATCCCCGTCCTGCTCGCCGAAGTGATCATTGCGCTGCGGCCCCATGACGATGCGCTTTATCTCGACGGCACATTCGGCGCCGGCGGCTACAGCGAGGCCATCTTGCGCAGTGCCGCTTGCCGGGTCGTTGCGCTTGACCGCGATCCTGCCGCCGTCGCGCGCGGCGAGGATCTCGCAAAGCTCTACGCCGGCCGCCTGACGCTGACCGAAGGCCGTTTCTCGGAAATGGCGCGGCTGCTCGCGCCGCTCGGGGCCACGCAGCTTGCCGGCGTCGCGCTCGATCTCGGCATTTCCTCGGCGCAGCTCGACGATCCAACACGCGGCTTCTCCTTCCGTGCCGACGGACCGCTCGATATGCGCATGGGGCGCGAGGGACGCAACGCTGCCGATCTCGTCAACGGCGCCGATGAAGCCGAGCTCGCGTCGCTCATCCGCGATTACGGCGAAGAGCGTTTCGCGCGCCGCATCGCCCGCGCCATCATCGCCGCACGGCCGCTCAATCGTACCAGCCAGCTCGCCGCCGCGATCCGTAGCGTCGTGCCGGAGACCGGCGGCATCGATCCGGCGACCCGGACCTTCCAAGCGATGCGCATCGCGGTGAACGACGAGCTTGATGAGCTCGATCGCGGCCTCGCTGCCGCCGAGCGTTTGCTCGAGCCAGGCGGCCGGCTTGCCGTCGTCGCATTCCATTCGCTCGAAGATCGTCGCGTCAAAGATTTTCTGCGCCGCCGCAGCGCCGATGCACCGAAAGCTAGCCGCCATGCGCCGGCGACGCGTGGACCCGCGCCAAGCTTCCGCCTCATCACCCGCAAGCCGGTCGCTCCCAGCGCAGAAGAGATCGCGCGCAATCCCCGCGCCCGCTCCGCTCGGCTCCGTGCCGCCGAACGCACGGATGCCCCGGCCTGGGAGATCGCCGCATGACCGTGATCCGTCCCAGCACCATTGTTTGGTTCTGCATCGTCGTTGCCGTCGGCTACGCCATGTTCCAGGTGAAGTACGAAGTGATGCAGCAAGAGCAAACGCTCGCCGGCCTCAATAAGCAGATCATCGATGACCGCGAACAGATCCGCGTCCTCAACGCCGAATGGAGCTACCTCACGCGGCCAAACCGGATAGAAGATCTCAGCGCGCGCTTTCTGCATCTGAATGGCATAAGCGCGACGCAGATCCTGCCGTTGAGTGCCATCCCCGAGCGCGCCGACGCCGGCGCGCCGCTTGCCGCCTCGCCGGCCGCCCCGATTATCCCTGCCGCCGCGCCGCATTTTGCCGCCGTTACTTCGAGGTCCCAGCCATGAGCACCTCATCGCCGCGCGATCCGAATCCTTGCCGTCCGCGTCATTTCCGCCCCGGTCCTTGCGGTCCGGAACCGCAGGAAGGCCCGGCCAAGCAATGGATCGAAACCAGCCGCACGCGGCTCATCATCGCTGGCGCGCTGATGGGTTTGGCTTTCGTCGTGATCTCGGGACGCCTCGTCGAAATCTCGGGCTTCAAGGCGGGAGACGCGCACGTTGCGCATGCCAGTGCGCCAGCGCGGGTCGAGACCGGCCGCGCCGATATCGTCGACCGCAATGGTGTGCTGCTGGCGACGACCTTGAAGGCGCCGTCGCTCTACGCCGATCCCAAAACGATGGTCGATGCGCGCATCGACATGCGTGCCGCGGCGCGCAAGATCGTTCAGGTCCTCCCCGATCTCAACGATGCGGAGGTCTACGCGAAGCTCACTTCCGACAAGAGCTTTGTCTGGCTGAAACGGCAGCTGACGCCACGGCAGATGGCGGCGGTGAACGCCCTCGGCATTCCCGGGCTCGATTTCGAGGATGAAGAGAAGCGCATCTATCCGCAAGGCCGCGCCTTCGCGCATGTCGTCGGCTATGCCGGGGTCGACAACAAAGGGCTTGCGGGGATCGAGCGTAGTTTCGACGACCCGCTGCGCGGCCGGCACGAGCCGCTGCAGCTCTCGGTCGATCTGCGCGTCCAATCGATCCTGCGCTCGGAAATCGCCAAGCAGATGACCGAGTTCCGCGCCGTCGGCGGCAGCGGCATCGTCATGAACGTCAACACCGGCGAAGTCGTCGCTTTGGTATCGTTGCCGGATTTCGATCCCAACGACCCGGGCGATTCGCCGACCGAAAATCTTTTCGATCGCGTTACCCTCGGCACGTACGAGATCGGCTCGGTATTTAAGATCTTCACCGTGGCGATGGCGCTCGACGATCACGTCACCTCCCTCGCCGGCGGCTACGACGCGAGCCATCCGATCCAGATCGACCGCTTCACCATTCATGACGATCACGCGCAGAACCGCTGGCTTTCGGTGCCCGAAATCTTCATGTACTCGTCGAATATCGGCGCGGCGAAGATGGCGGTCGATGTCGGCACCGATCGTCAGCGCGACTTCCTCGGCAAGCTCGGCCTGCTGAAGACACCGAACTTCGAGCTGCCCGAGCTCGCGGCGCCGCTGGTGCCGAGCGCTTGGAAGCCGATCAATGTCATGACGATCGGCTTCGGCCACGGCATCTCCGTGAGTCCGCTGCAAATCGCGACGGCGGTCAGCACCGTCGCCAATGGCGGCACGATGCATCGCGCCACGATCATCAAGCGGCCCGAAGGCGAGCTCGTCGCCGGACGGCAAGTAATGTCGGAAGCGACCTCGATCGAGATGCGCAAGTTGCTGCGCCTCGTTGTCGAGAAAGGCACCGGCAAACTCGCCGAGGCGCCCGGCTACGTCGTCGGCGGCAAAACCGGGACGGCCGAGAAGGTATCCGGCAAGCATTACAACACGCATTCGCTGATCTCGTCCTTCGCCGGAGTCTTTCCGGTGAACGATCCGCGCTACTTCATCATGATCTCCATCGACGAGCCGCACGGCGACAAGCAGTCTTTCGGCTATGCGACCGGCGGCTGGGTCGCGGCGCCTGGTGTTTCGCGCAGCGTCGAACGAATGGCGTCGCTGCTCGGAATTCAACCGGTCGACGAAGACTCGCCTGAAATTCGCCGTTCTTTGATGGTCGGCTTGCCGTCGCCGTCGGGGCGGAAATTTGCGTCTAACTGACCTCATGGACGGAGGAGCCGCCCTCCGCCTACCCGCCGGGGCGCCTGAACCCGATATCACCGGCTTGACCGCAGACAGCCGCGCCGTGCAGCGCGGCTTCCTGTTTGCGGCCTTGCCCGGTACGAAAGTCGACGGCAAGCGCTTCATCGGCGATGCCATCGCGCGCGGCGCAGCGGCGGCGCTCGTCGACAACGCCGAAGGCGTCGACGCGCCTCTGCCGCTCGTCACCGACGCCAATCCCCGCCGGCAATTCGCCAGGATGGCAGCGGCCTTTTACGCGCCCCAGCCCACGACAATCGCCGCCGTCACCGGTACCAACGGCAAGACCTCCGTCACGGTGTTCTTGCGCCAAATCTGGGCAGCGCTCGGTCATAAAGCGGCAAGCCTCGGCACGATCGGGCTCTTCGCGCCTGGCATCGAGCAGCCCGGCAGCCTGACGACCCCCGATCCGGTGACGCTGCATCGCGATCTCGCGATGCTGGCGAAAGCCGGCATCGAGCATGTCGCGCTCGAAGCCTCCAGTCATGGGCTCGACCAGTTCCGGCTCGACGGGCTGGCGTTCACCGCAGCCGCCTTCACCAACCTCACCCGCGATCATCTCGATTACCACGCGGATATGGAAGCGTATTTCTCGGCCAAGGCGCGGCTCTTCACCGAGCTGCTGCCGCCGAACGGCACCGCGGTCTTCAATATCGACGCCTCGCAGACCGCGCGGTTGTCGCGCCTATGCGAAGGCCGCGGCCAGCGCCTGATCACTTATGGCCGCAACCCCGCCTCGGACATCTGGCTCTCCGACGCGATCCCCGAAGGCCTCGGCCAGCGCATCACCTTCTCCGGCTTCGGCGAGAAGCGCACGATCTGGATCCCGCTGATGGGCGCGTTTCAAGCTTGGAACGCGCTCTGCGCCGTCGGACTGGCGATCGCGTGCGGCGCGCCGGCCGCCGCAGCTTTCGATGCGATCGGCAAGCTCACCGGCGTGCCCGGCCGCATGCAGCGCATCGGCGACGCGCCGGTGATCGTCGATTACGCGCACACGCCCGACGCGCTGCAGACCGCGCTCACGGCACTGCGTCCGTTCGCGGCCGGGAAGCTGATCGTGATCTTTGGCTGCGGCGGTGATCGCGATGCCGGCAAGCGGCCGCAAATGGGCGCGATCGCGGAGCAACTCGCCGACATCGTCATCGTCACCGACGACAATCCGCGCAGCGAAGACCCGGCTGCGATCCGGCGCGCCGTTCTTGCCGCCGCCCCCGGCGCGCGCGAGATCGGCGACCGCGCCGAGGCGATCCGTGCCGCGATCAAGATGTTGCACCCAGGCGATCTCCTGCTCCTCGCCGGCAAAGGTCATGAGCGCGGCCAGATTATCGGCGACAAGACACTGCCGTTCGACGATGCCGCGATGGTGCGCGCCATCCTCGCGGAGGCCGGCGAATGACGGCGCTCTGGACCGCGCAAGACGCCGCCGCTGCTACAGGGGGCCGCAATGCCGGCGGTGCCTGGCAGGCGAATGGCGTCTCGATCGACAGCCGTACCGCCGCTGCCGGCGATCTGTTCGTCGCCCTCGCCGGTCCGAAATTCGACGGCCATGATTATGTCGCCGGCGCCCTGACGCGCGGCGGCGCGGCCGCCGTGGTCTCGAAACAGCCGGCGAACGTCGAAGCCACCGCGAAGCTGCTGCTCGTCGCCGACACCCAAGCGGCGCTCGAGGCGCTCGGTCGCGCCGCGCGGGCGCGCACGCAAGGCCGCATCATCGCCATCACCGGCAGCGTGGGTAAGACCGGCACGAAGGAAGCGCTGAAGACCGTGCTTGCCCAGCAAGCCCGCGCGTTCGCATCGTCGGGCAGCCTCAACAATCATTGGGGCGTACCGCTGTCGTTGTCGCGCATGCCGGCCGACAGCGCGTATGGGATTTTCGAGCTCGGCATGAATCATCCGGGCGAGATCGACGCGCTGACGCGCATGGTCCGGCCGCATGTCGCCGTGATCACCACGATCGAGCCGGCCCATCTCGGCTTCTTCCCTTCAGTCGAGGCGATCGCCGATGCCAAGGCGGAGATCTTCCGCGGCGTCGAGCGCGGCGGCGCGGCTATCCTCAACCGCGACAATCCGCATTACGCCCGTCTCGCCAAGGCGGCGCAGGATTGCGGCATCGCGCGCATCATCGGCTTCGGTACGCATGACGAAGCCGCGGTGCGGCTCGTCCATCACGAGTTGCGCCACGACGCCAGCACCGTCACTGCCGCGGTGATGGGCGAAACGATCGACTACACGATCGGCATCGCGGGCAAGCATTGGATCATGAACAGCCTCGCCGTGCTCGCGGCGGTCCGCGCGGCTGGTGGCGATGTCAAAGCGGCCGCGGCAGCGCTGGCGAGCCTCGCGCCGCTGGCGGGTCGGGGCGAGCGTCATCGTGTCGCGGTTGCCGGCGGCAGCTTCACGTTGATCGATGAAAGCTATAACGCGAGTCCCGCGTCGATGCGCGCGGCTTTCGCGGTGCTCGGCAGTGCCCAGCCCGGGACCGGCGGCCGGCGCATTGCTGTGCTCGGCGACATGCTCGAGCTCGGCACGGAATCGCGGAACCTGCACACCTCGCTCACGCAGCCGCTGGTTGATTCCGGCGTCGACCTCGTTTTCACCCTCGGCAACGAGATGCGCGCGCTCGATGACGCGCTGCCCGCGGCAAAGCGCGGCGGTCACGCCGGCAGTGTCGAAGAGCTCGCGAACCGTCTCGGCGAACGTCTCCGTGCCGGCGACGTCGTGACCGTGAAAGGCTCGCATGGCAGCAAGCTTTACGAGCTGGTCGCGACGTTGCTCGCCGGCCAGCCCGCAACGTCGAAGGCGGGAGCCTAGCGCATGCTGTATCTCCTCTTTGCGCCGCTTGCCGACAAATTCGAGCCATTCAACCTTTTCCGCTATCTGACTTTCCGTACCGGCGGCGCGATTGTGACCGCGCTGATCATCAGCTTCATCTGCGGCCGTCCGATCATCGCCTGGCTGCGTACGGTGCAGCGCGAAGGGCAGCCGATCCGCATCGACGGCCCCGAAACCCATCTGCTGACGAAAAAGGGCACGCCGACCATGGGCGGCGCGCTGATCCTTTTGGCGATCATCAGTTCAACGCTGCTCTGGGCCGACCTCACCAATCGCTTCGTCTGGATCACCCTCGGCGTGACAATCGGCTTCGGCGCCATCGGCTTCCTCGACGATTACCGCAAGCTCGCCAACCGTTCGCACAAGGGCGTGCCCGGCAGGGTGCGGCTGCTCGCCGAGATCGGCATCGCCACCCTGGCCGTGCTGGGCGTGATGATGATCACCCGCATGCCGCTCGCCACCGGCCTCACCGTGCCGTTCCTCAAATCGGTGCTGATACCGCTCGGGTGGTTCTTCTTGCCGGTCGGCATCTTGGTCGTTACCGGCGCCTCGAACGCGGTCAATCTCACCGACGGACTCGACGGCTTGGCGATCGTGCCGACGATGATCGCCGCAGGCTGCTTCATGCTGATTTCCTACCTCGTCGGCAACGTCGTTTTTTCGAATTATCTACAACTGCTGCACGTGCCGGGTACCGGCGAGCTCACCGTGTTTTGCGGCGCTATGGTCGGGGCGGCGCTCGGCTTCCTATGGTTCAATGCGCCGCCGGCAATGGTCTTCATGGGCGACACTGGTTCGCTTTCGATCGGCTCGGCGCTCGGCATCATCGCCGTTATCGACAAGCAGGAGCTGGTGCTCGCGATCATCGGCGGGCTCTTCGTGCTCGAGACCGTGTCGGTGATCGTTCAGGTTGCGAGCTTCAAGATGACCGGGAGGCGCGTCTTCCGGATGGCGCCGCTGCATCATCATTTCGAGAAAAAGGGTTGGCAGGAGCCGACCATCGTCATCCGATTCTGGATCATCGCCTCGATCCTCGCGATCGCGGGCCTTTCGACGCTGAAACTGAGGTAGGAGGACGATGATCGACGTCACGTCTTTCCGTCAGCAACGTGTCGCCGTGATGGGTCTCGCGCGCTCGGGACTTGCTTCGGCCGAAGCGCTGCGCCGGGGCGGCGCCGACGTGCTGGCCTGGGACGACAGCGCCGAGAAACGCGCCGAGGCGAGCGCCCGCGGCTTGCCGGTCGTCGATCTCGCCAACGCCGATTTGGGCAATGTCGCGGCGCTCGTGCTTTCGCCGGGTATCCCCTCGACCTTTCCCAAACCGCATCCGGTTGCGGCACGCGCGCGTACCGCCGGTATCGAGATAATTTGCGATATCGAACTCCTGGCGCGCAGCGAGCGCGAGGCGCGTTTCGCCGGCATTACCGGCACCAACGGCAAATCGACGACCACCGCACTGCTCGGCCACATCCTCGCCGAGGCCGGCATGAGGGTGGCGGTCGGGGGCAATATCGGTTTGCCGGTGCTTTCGCTCGCGCCGCTCGGCCGCGACGGCATCTACGTGCTCGAGATGAGCTCTTACCAGCTCGAGCTCACCAACAGCCTGGTCTTCGATGTCGCCCTATTGCTCAACATCACGCCCGACCACCTCGATCGCCATGGCGGGATGGAAGGCTACATCGCGGCGAAGGAACGCATCTTCGTGGGCCAGACCGCCCGTCAGGCCGCGGTGATCGGTCTCGACGACGATATCTGCAAGCGCATTGCGGACAAACTCGGCTCCAGCGGCCAGCGCGTCGTGCCGATCTCGGCCGAGCATATCGCGCCCGGCGGCGTCTACGTCGCGGGAACGAATCTGATCGACGATATCGAACATCAGCAAGCCGCGGTGCTCAATCTCGCGACTCTGGCGCGCCTCCCCGGCCGGCATAATTGGCAGAATGCGGCCGCGGCTTTCGCTGCGGCGCGCTACCTCGGCGTTGCCGCCCAGGCCGCCGCACGCGGCATCACGAGCTTCCCCGGCCTCGCGCATCGCCAGGAACTGATCGCGACGATCGACGGCGTGCGCTACGTCAACGACAGCAAAGCGACGAACGCCGACGCGACCGAGAAAGCGCTCGTCTGCTACGAGGATATTTTGTGGATCGCCGGCGGCGTCGCCAAAGAGGGCGGCATCGCCGGCCTTGAACCGTATTTTCCGCGCATCCGGCACGCTTTCCTAATCGGCGAAGCGGCGCCGGCTTTCGCCGAGACGCTGTCGGGCCAGACCCCATTTACGCGCTCCGGCGATCTCGCGACGGCGGTACGCCATGCCCGCGCGATGGCCAAGCCCGGCAACACCGTATTGCTTTCGCCGGCCTGTGCCTCCTTCGACCAGTTCCGCGATTTCGAAGCGCGTGGCGATGCGTTCCGCGGCATCGTCGAAGACCTTCAGAACAAGGCGCACGCATGAGCACCTATACCCGCAGCACTTTCGCCCGTACCGATCGCAGCATCGTCGCGCAGTGGTGGTGGACGGTCGATCGCTGGACCATCGTCGCCATCCTGGCCTTGATCGCCTTCGGCTCGCTGTTGGTGATGGCGGCGAGCCCCGCGGTCGCCGTACGCATCGGTGCCGAAAGCCTGCATTTCATCAAGCGCTATTTCCTCGTCCTGCCCGTGGCGGTGGCGCTGATGTTCACGGTCTCGCTGATGAGCCCGCGCGCGATCCGGCTGATCTCCATCGCCGGCCTCGCGATCGGCTTGGTGCTGCTCGCCTACACACTGATGAACGGAATCGAGATCAAGGGCGCGCGCCGCTGGATCGATCTGCCAGGCGAATCGATCCAGCCCTCGGAATTCGTCAAGCCCTGCTTTGCCGTTGTCTCGGCCTGGCTCTTCGCGCAAGCCAAGCAGCGGCCGGGCTTCCCGGGTAATTCGATCGCGATCGCGCTTTACGCGCTGATCGTCGGGCTGCTCATCAAGCAGCCCGACCTCGGCATGACGGCGGTGGTCTCGGTCGTGTGGTTCACGCAATTCTTCCTCGCCG
>DASXCX010000321.1:0-36421 GCA_036490955.1 Allostellaceae bacterium
TCGCATGGATCATCGCAACATGTGCGATACGCCGAACAACGAGCTGCCGTCGCAGAAGATCAAGAAGGCGCCGGTCGTCGTCGACTGCAACTCGCTGTCGGGCCGCGCCATCGAGCTCGCGGTGCATGTCTACGGCGCCGACAAGATCGTGTTCGGTTCGGACGGCACCGATTTCGGCATGAACTGGACGAACAACGCGATCGCCGAAGCGCGCATCACCGACGCCGAGAAGCAGGCGATCCGCGACGGCAATGCGCGGCGCATGCTCGCGCGCGTCAATCGCCGCTTTGCCGCGGCCGCCGAGTAAGTCCTAAGGCAGGAGTTTCGGACCGAGCGTGGCGAGCGCTGTGAAGCGCTCGGCCACGGCGCTTGCGCCTTTGCCCATCTCGGGCTTGCCGTAGCCCCAGGCCGCGAAGATCGTCGGCAAGCCCAGCGCGTTGCCGACCGCGATATCGTTGGCGTGGTCGCCGACCATGATACTGCGCGCCGAGGTGCCGCCGGCCGCGTCGATCGTGCCGGCCAGATGCCCCGGGTTCGGTTTGCGCACCGGGAAACTGTCGCCGCAGCCCAGCGCCGCGAACCAATGCGCGATATCCAGCGCCGCGAGCAGCGCTTCGGTCGCGGCGGTCGATTTGTTGGTGCAGATGGCGAATGTCCAGCCCGCCTCCCGGAGCCGACCGAGGGTCGCGTCGACATCGGGATAAAGCCGGCTGTCGCCCGCGACGTGGGCCGTGTAATCGGCGACCATCGCGCGCTCGGTCACGTCGTCGTAAGGCGCGCCGCGCGCCGCGAGGGCCCGCTCGACCAGTTTCTTCGTGCCGTCGCCGATCATTGGCCGCACGTCGGCTTGCGTCAGCGGCTGAAGACCGCGTGTCGCCAGCATGCGGTTGAGGGCGGCGGTGAGATCGGGCAGCGCATCGACCAGCGTGCCGTCGAGATCGAAGACCTCAGCGGCGACGAAGGCGCAGGGCTCACCGGGCGCGGCGACGCTTGGGCGCGGCTTTCGCGCTGCGCTTGGCCTTGGCGGCGGGACGCTTGGCCGCGGTTTTCAGCTTCACGACCTTCGCCGCGGCTTTCTTCTTCGCGACTTTGCGTGCCGGCGCTTTCGCGGCGGCGGCTTTGCGCGGTGCGCCCCAGAGCTTCTTGCTGGCGATCCGCGCGCCGGCGACGAGCGCCTCGAGCTTCGCCCACATGATGCTCGGATGGACGCGGCGCATGAACGGTCCCTGAGCGAAGCCGCAATCAGTGCTCGCAATGACATTCTCGCGCCCAACGCACTCGGCGTAGCGCGTGAGGCGCTGCGCGATCAGCTCGGGATGCTCGACGACATTGGTCGCATGGCTGATGACGCCGGGGATGAGCACGCGGCCCTTGGGCAGCTTGACGCTCTTCCACACCTCCCATTCATGCTCGTGGCGTGGATTGGCGCCCTCGATCACATAGGCGCCGGCTTTGACGCGCAGGATGAGATCGACGATGTCTTTCAGCGGCACGTCCGTCGTGTGCGGTCCGGGCCAGCTGCCCCAGCAGACATGGTAACGGATCTTCTCTTCGGGAATGCCTTCGAGCGCGTGGTTTAGTGCGTCCATATGCATCGCCACCCAGTCGCGATACTCCTTGAACGTCTTGGGCGGAACCTGACGGTCGAAGGTGACCGCCGCGCGTGCATCGTCGATCTGCACCAAGAGGCCGTTATCGACGATCATCTTGTATTCGGTCCGCATCGCGTCGGCGATGGCTAGGACCATGTCTTCTTCGTTCTGGTAGTACTCGTTCTTGCGATCCGGGATCGCGCTTGCCGGCGCGGCGACCGGGAGGAAGCCTTCGGTGACGTCCACCTTGGCGACCGCGGCCTTGAAATTATCGATGTCGCGCTGAAGTTGCGTCTGACCCGTGTAGTAAATCGGGCCGACGCAGACGACGTCGCCGCCGCGAGCGCCGCCATCATGCGCGTCCAACTCTTCGTAGAATTCGGGGAAGCGCCGGCGATCGGCGCCATAAGCATAAGGGTCGTGGCCCGAGGCGCTTGGCCGCGTTTCGAAGCCGGCGAGCCGCTCCAGCACATATTGCGACCAACTGATCGACTTGCCGAATTCGCCGTCACTGATCACGTCGAGGCCGATCTCGGCCTGATGCCGCACGATCTCGCCGACGCTGTCGGCCAGGCAGCGTTGATAGGCATCCTCGTCAAAGGCATCGCGATTGCGCTTGGCCCGCAGGAATTGGATCAGTTCCGGCGGCCGGATCAGGCTGCCGACATGCGTGGTGAGGATACGCTTATCGCTACGCTGCAAGAAAAATCTCCATGGTTCGAAACGCCGCGGCGGGCGCTGTTTCTAGCGCAGGCAGCCGTCAAAAGAAAAGCGCGCCCGCATAACGCGGACGCGCTTCCCGTCTTTTCAATCCCACTATTTAGCGGCTTGGCCGGCGGGATGAAGCTCGTGCCAGGGATCCTTCACATCGGGAAAGCCCTTGAGGACCACATTGCTGAGCTGCCCATTCACCTTCTCGACCTTGGTCACATAGTCGGTCTGGGTCAGCTCGCGGGTGTTCGGATCGACGGTCACCGTGCCGCGCGGGCTCTTGAAGGAATAGCCCTTAATCGCCGCCATCATCTTCTCGCCGTCGGCCTTACCGCCCGTCGCCTTCAGCATGTGGAAGATCATCTGCATGCCGTCCCAGGCCTCGACATCCATGAAGCTCGGCAGGCCGCTCACCATCTTGTCGCCGTATTTGGCCTTGAGCAGGCTGACGAAGGCCTTGTTCTCGGGATTGTCGAGATCCGGCACGTAGATCGTCGAGGCGATCACGCCGAGCGCAGAGTCACCGGTCGCCGGGAAGTCGAACTGCGTACCGACCGAGCCGGCCAGCACCATACCCTGCTTGGCGAAGCCGCGATCGGCGAAGCCCTTGATCGTCCCCGCCGACATCGGTCCGCCAGGCATGAAATCGATCAGGCATTGCGGGTTGTTGTCGTGCACCTTCTGGAAATAGGACGAGAAATCCGTGGTGTTCATCGGCACGCGGATCGGGTCGAGCATCTTGCCGCCGCCCTTGGCGAAGCCATAGCCGAAGGAATCGATCGAGTCCTGGCCCGGCGCATAGTCGGCGATGAACATCTCGCACGTCTTGTATCCCTGTTCCAGCGCCCACTGAGCAAGAGGGACATAGGTTTGCCAGCTCGTGAAGGCGGCGCGTATCAAATAGGGCGATTTGTCGGTGACCACGGCCGTCGCCGTATTGAATGCGACGAAGGGCATTTTCGCCTCGGTCATCACATCGGCGACACCGAGGACCGTGGTCGTGAATTCGAGCCCGCCCATGATCGCGACATTGTCGTTGACGATCATCTCTTGCGCGAGCTGACGCGCGCGCGGCGGGTTGTCGCCGCCGACATCGCGGAAGATCACCTGAACGGTGGGGTTGCCGTCCTTGCCGTTATATTGGTCGAGGAAAGCGTCGATCGCCTGCTGGAAGCTCTGTCCCCAGATGGCGTAGGGCCCCGAGGTCGTGCCGAGAATACCAACCTTGATGGGATCGGCGGCGAAGGCGGGCAGCGCCGCTCCCGTCGCTAATGCCAAGCCCGATACACCGATTGCGAACTGGATAAGCCGCTTCATGGCTTCCTTCCTTGTTGCCGATAGGGTTCGCGGCAAGCACGTTGCCGCAGGTTTGCGTTACTTCGCCGGCTGCTGGCCGATATGGAATTCGTGCCAGGGATCTTTCATCGCCTCATAGGTCTTGAAAGCGACATTCTCGTACTTGCCGTCGATCTTCTCGACCTTCCGGATGTAGATGTTCTGGACCAGTTCGCGGGTCTCGGGATCGACCGACACCGGGCCGCGCGGGCTTTTCCAGGCATAGCCTTTCGCCGCGGCCATCTTCTTGTCGCCGTCGCCGCCGGCTTTCAGCATGTGGAAGAGGATCTCCATCCCGTCCCAGGCCTGAACGTGGATGAAGCTCGGCAGGCCGCCGGCCATCTGGTCGCCGTATTTCGCGACCATCGCCTGGACGAAGGCCTTGTTCTCGGGATTGTCGAGATAGGGCCCGTAATGGAGCGCGGTCACGGTGCCGATCGCCGCGTCGCCCACGGCGGGAAGATCGTATTCCGGCGTCTCGCCCGAGCCCATGAGTTGGATGCCCTGCTTGGCGAAGCCGCGATCGGCGAAGCCCTTGATCGTGCCGGCCGACATCGGCCCGCCGGGCATGAAGGCAACGAGGCAATTCGGTGCTTCGTCATGCACGCGCTGGAAGTAGCTCGAGAAATCCGTCGTGTTCATCGGCACCTTGATCGGATCGAGCATCTTGCCGCCGCCTTTGGTGAGGCCGTAGGTGAAGGCGGCGATCGCGTCGGCGCCGGGCGCGTAGTCGGCGACGAACATCTCGCAGGTCTTGAATTTCTGCTCGATCGCCCATTGCGACAGCGGATAGAGCACTTGCCATTGCGTGAAGCCGGAGCGGATGAGATAGGGCGATTTGTCGGTCACCACCGATGTCGCGGTGTTGAAGGCGACGAAGGGAATCTTTGCCTCGTTGATCACGTCGGGCATGGCAAGCGCGGTGGTCGTAAATTCGAGCCCGCCGAGCGCCGCGACGTTTTCGTTGACGATCAACTCTTGCGCCAATTGCCGCGCGCGCGGCGGATTGTCGCCGCCGACGTCGCGATAGAGGATTTCAACGTCGGGATTGCCGTCTTTCCCATTATGCTGGGACATATAGAGCTCGATCGCCTGCTGATAACTCTTGCCCCAGTTGGCGTACGGGCCCGTGGTCGTGACCAGGATACCGAGCTTTACCTTATCGGCCGCTTGCGCATGGGAAATAATGCCCACTGCAAGTGTCACCGCGAATGCTAAAATAAAGTGGGAAATGCGTCCCATGTGACTGACCTCCCCTCCCGTAGCGATTGCAGCTTTTTCATTGCCGCCTGGCCAACCACGCTATATCAGGGTTGCGCGTAATGCAATTTCGTCGCGTTCTCGTCAGCGGCGGTATCATGCGGGCGCATAGGGAGGCTGTCTCGCGGTGCTAAAGCTTGCGGCAACTTTCGTCGCGCTGCTGGTCGACGGCGTCGCTTATGCGATGATCCTCTTCCTGATGTCGGTCGGGCTCACCATCACGCTCGGCGTGATGCGGATCGCCAACCTCGCGCATTGTGCCTTCGCGATGATCGGCGGCTATATGGCTTTCGCCCTGGTCTCGACCGGCTATTTCAGCCTCTTCACCGCCCTGCCGCTCGCCGTCGCCGGGACGATGATCCTCGGCGCGCTCGCCGAGCGCAGCGTCTATCGCTGGGTCTATACGACCGGCCAGCTGGGCCAGATCCTAATGACGCTCGGCCTGGTTTTCATTGTCGTTGCCACCGGCAATTTGTTCTTCGGCTCCAATCTGCACGCCATCGGCCTGCCCGACTGGCTGAACGGTAGTTGGAGCTGGGATGCGATCGCGATCTCCGCCTATCGCAGCTTCATCATCGCGGTCAGTGTCGCGATCGCGGCGGTGTGTTGGGCGATTCTCGAATTCACCGATTTCGGTGCAAGGCTGCGTGCCGCCGTCGACAATCCGCGCATGGCCCGCTGCATCGGGATCGACGTGCCACGGATCTTTTCGATCACTTTCTCGGTCGGGTGCGGCCTTGCGGCGGCGGCGGGTGTCCTCGGCACCCAGATCATGCCGCTGGAGCCGTGGTACGCGTTCGAATATCTCGTGCCGCTGCTGATGGTGGTCGCGGTCGGAGGACTGGGCAGTCTCAAAGGCTCGTTCTATGCCGCGCTGATGCTCGGAATCATCGACACGTTCGGCCGCTACTATCTTCCCGCGGCCGGCGCTTTCGTGATCTATCTCGCCGTGGTAATGCTGTTGCTCTGGCGCCCGCAAGGCGTCTTCGCGCGGGCCTCTACATGAGTGTCCCGGTTAATCAACAAGCGACCGATCGGCAAGTGATCGAGACGACGCGGGCCGGTTTCGCGCGGCACGGCTTTTCCTGGCTCGATCTTCTGCCGTTCATCTTCGCGGCGCTCGTCTACTTCTTCCTCGGCCGCTATCTCGCGCTCGGCACGCAGGTGATGATCCAGATCGCCTTCGCGCTCTCTCTCGATCTCGCTCTCGGCTATGGCGGCATCGATTCGCTCGGCCATGTCGCCTTCTTCGGCATGGGCGCCTACGCCGCCGGTCTCTTCGCCATGTACGTGTCGAGCGAGCCGATCTCCGGCCTTGCCGCCGCCGCAGTGATCGGTGCGGTCACCGGCCTTATCACCGGGCCGCTCGTTTTGCGCACCCGCGGCCTTACCTTGGTGATGCTGACGCTTGCCGTCGCCACCATGCTGCAAGAGCTCGCGAATGCCAGCGCGATGAAACCGGTCACCGGCGGCGCCGACGGGCTCTTCGGCTTCAAGATCGCGCCGGTCTTCGGCACCTTTTCCTTCGATCTGCGCGGCCACACCGGCTATTGGTACGCGCTCGGCGTCGTTGCTTTCGTATTCTTCACCTGCAAGGCCATCGTTAATTCGCCCTTTGGGCTCGCGATCCGCGGCATCCGCGAGAACCCGGTGCGCATGCGCATGCTCGGCGTCAACGTTACGGCGCGGCTGGTCACCCTCTATTGCATCTCGGGTGCGCTCGCGGCCATTGCCGGCGGCCTCTCCGCCCAGGTGACAAAGCTGGTCGGCCTCGACAGTCTCGGCTTCCTGCTCTCGGGCAATGCGCTGGTGATGTTGATTCTCGGCGGGACCGGCAATCTTTACGGCGCGATCATCGGCGCGACGATCTTCGTCGTTCTTTCCGATCGCGCCGCCGCGATCGATCCGTTCAACTGGCTCTTCGCCATCGGCTTGGTCCTGGTCCTCGCGGTGCGTTTCGCGCCGCAAGGCGTCGTCGGGCTGATCGAGCAGGCGTCGCGGCGTTGGCGGACGAGGCGGGCACGATGAGCGACGTTCCGGCGCTTGCCATCGAGAACGTTTCCAAGAATTTCGGCGGGTTGCGCGTTTCGCGCGATGTCACGCTGACCTTGCCGGCCGGGGCGCGTCACGCGCTGATCGGGCCGAATGGTGCCGGCAAGACGACGCTCGTCCACATGGTCAGCGGCCTGCTGGCGCCGTCGGCTGGCACGATCCGGCTCGGCGGTGTCGATATAACCCATTTGGCGGCGGAGCGCCGCGTCGGTCTCGGCCTCGCGCGCACGTTTCAGATCAGCTCGCTTTTCCCGCATCTCACCGTCGCCGAGAATATCGGCCTCGCTTTCGAAGCGCGGCATGGGCTCGACCGGCGCATCTGGGGAAATACCGCCAACCATGCCGAGATCGTCGACGGCGCGGCGGCTCTCTTGCAGAAGCTCGGCCTGCTCGAACTTGCGGCGCGGCGCATCGTCGATCTGCCGTACGGCCAGCGCCGCCTTGTCGAGATCGCGCTGGTGCTGGCGCTCGAACCAAAGACCCTACTGCTCGACGAACCGGCGGCGGGACTCGCCGCGGCCGAGCGGGGCGCGCTGCTCGATCTGCTGCTGCGCATGCCCGAAGGGCTCAGTATCCTCGTCATCGAGCACGATATGAGCCTCGTCTTCCGCCTCGCGCAGCGCATCACCGTGCTGGTCGAAGGCGCGATCCTGATGGAAGGCACGGTGAGCGAGATCCGCGGCGATCGGCGTGTCCGCGACATCTATCTCGGCAGCCGCAATCATGGCTGACCTGCTCGCTCTCGATAATGTGACCGCCGGTTATCGCGATACCGTCGTGCTCGAAAACGTTTCGGCGGCGGTCGGCGTGCAAGAAAGCTGGGCGGTGCTCGGCCGCAACGGCGTCGGCAAGACGACGCTGCTGATGACGGTGATGGGCCTGACCTCCCTGCGCGGCGGCAGCATCAAGCTCGCTGGCGAGGAGATCACCGGCCTTGCGACGCATCGCCGTGCGCGCGCCGGCATTGGTTATGTCCCGCAGGAGCGCGAGATCTTCCCGTCGCTCACGGTTGACGAGAATCTGCGCGTCGCGACCATGCCGGGCGAGTGGAATCGCGAGCGCGTGTACGATCTTTTCCCGCGCCTCGCCGAACGCAAGCGCAACTACGGCAATCAGCTTTCGGGCGGCGAGCAGCAAATGCTTGCCGTCGGCCGCGCCCTGGTCAGCAATCCGAAAGTGCTGTTGCTCGATGAGCCTTTCGAGGGCTTGGCGCCGGTGATCATCGATACGCTCGCCGAGGCGCTGATGCGCCTGAAGCGCGAAAGCCATATCGCCACCGTATTGGTCGAGCAGCAGGTCGACGTCACGCTGGAATTGACCGAGCGCGCGCTCGTTCTCGATAAGGGCCAGATCGTCTGGCACGGAACCAGCCCCGATCTCGCCGGCGATCGAGAGCGTCTCGCCTCGCTCGTCGGCCTGCAGGAAGCGACGGCAGCGCGGTAATGCGCCGTCGTTAATTCAGCGGCGTGCCGTCCGGCCGCACGGTACGGTTGATGCCCGAGAGCGCATCCGAAAGCGCGTAATCGTCGTCCATCTTCAGGCCCATCGCCTCTTCATAGGCGCGCTTCACCGCCTGCGGCTGGCCTTGCTGGAAGACGAAGCGCGTCGGCGAAACGTTGTCGAAGACGCTGGCGCTCATCAGTTGCTCGCGGGTGAAGCCGTCGATGAATTGCTTCTTGCCGACGATCGGCAGCGGTAGCGATTGATTGATCTTCGCGTCACGCACGATCGCTTTCGGATCGCCGCCTTTGGCGATGGTCTCCATATCCTCGAAGAAGCGGTTGCGGATCATGACGACGCCGCGGTCGCTGCGCGCGAGATGCTCTTGGCTGCGATCGGCGATCGCGCCCTGGCCGACCCAGGCGGCGAAATCCTGATTCATCACGCCGCCGGTCAACCAATCGCCCTTCGCGTCGGTCACCGGGCCATACCAATGCGGGATCGAGTTTTGCACATAAGGCTCGCGATCCTTCGGCACGCGGTTGTAGAACCAGCCGACCGAGAGCGTCGTCTCGTCATCGACCGGCACGCGCCATTCGAAGTGGCCGCCGGTAAAGAGGCAATTCGGCCATAGACAGACGCGCCCGACCGACCACAGCGGGTTGTTCTCGTCGGTGTCCTCGCGGATACGGCGATAGACGAAGCCGTAGTCGAATTCGTCGAAGCCGACTTTGATATGTTTGGCGCCGTAGGGGCCACGCTTGCCCTTGAGCCGTGTGGACCAATTGGCGTGAGTCCATTCGAAATGCACCGGATCGATCGAGTTCTCTTGGCACTGAAACCAATTACAGGGAATGGTCGAGAACACGATCTGCACGAAACCGTTCTTCCAATTGAACGGCTCCCAATCCGGCACCAGCGGTACGGGTTGTGGTCCCATATAGGCCCAGAGCAAGCCGGCTTTCGCTTCGACCGGATAGGCCTTGATCGGCGTCTTTTCCTTATAGGTCGATTTCGGATCGACCGTGTCGTCGAAAGGCTGCTCGATGCATTTGCCGGTTTCGTCGAAGAGCCAGCCGTGATAGTGGCAGCGCAGTCCGCATTCCTCGGGGTAGCCGAAAGTCATGTCGGCGCGGCGATGCGGACAATGCCGGTCGACGAGACCGTATCGGCCACCGAGATCCTTGTAGAGCACAAGATTTTCGCCGAGCAGGCGCACGCGTTTGGTCGGCTTCTCTTCGAGTTCGCCGACTGCGGCGATCGGGTACCAATAGCGGCGCAGCAGATCTCCCATCGGCGTGCCGGCGCTCGTTTCGGTCAGGATCTTGTTGTTCTCGGCGGTGAGCATCGATCATCCTCTCCCATCTTCGGCGCTGCCCCGGCGCCGCTCGCGCGCCAGTCTAGCACCTGGGGCAGCGAAAAAAATGCTGTCCAATCTGCCCTGGCGGGACGCGCTTTCGGGCGTGGTATCGCAATGGCCGGCGCGACCGAGGGCAAAGCAATCGCCCATCGTCCGCCGCATCCGTGCTGCGGTCGTAATCCTTCTCTTATCCAAGAACGGAGTCCGTGCGGGCAGCGAGATGCTCGCGGGAGAGGTTAACGCGGGTCAACGAACGCCGCGCGACATGCTTGCGGATCGCGCTTCGACTGCTAAGATGAGGCCACAACGATTAGACCGAAGCTCGTTGCGCTCAACGAAGCGCGAAAGGGGGGTGGATGCGAACCATCGCCACGGCGTTGTTGGTGGGGGCTTTATCGTTACCGAATTTCGCCGTCGCCGATCAGGCGAGGCATGCGAAGCATTCGAAATCCCTGCAAGTATCGCGCGGCGTCGCGCCTCTCGAAAAGAAGAGCTCAGGAGGCTCGCAAGTCTCGCGCGGCATCGCGTCCGTGTATGCGCGCAGCCTGGTCGGGCGTCGCACCGCCAATGGCGAGCGGCTCGATATGGAACATATGACCGCCGCCAGCCTCAAACTGCCTCTCGGTACGGTCGTGACCGTGACCAATCGGCGTAACGGCCGCGAGGCAACGGTGCGCGTCAACGATCGCGGTCCGTATACGAAGCGGTTTGTGATTGATCTCTCGCCGGCCGCTGCCAAGGCGCTGGGCATGGGGAGCAAAGGGACGATCCCCGTCGAAATCAAAATAGCGTCTGCCGCTCATCCCTCGTGAATGTTCTCTTGACGCCGGCCCGTATCGGGCCGGTCGAGATCAAGAACCGCATCGTCATGCCGCCGATGACGACACGGCTCGCCGATGACGAAGGCTTCGTTACTGACGAAAGCGTCGCCTATTATATGGCGCGGGTGCGCGGCGGCACCGGCCTTATCACCGTCGAGATGGCTTCGCCCGAGCGCGCCGGCCGACATCGCCGCCGCGAGCTTGGCATCTATGACGATCGCTTCCTGCCTGGGCTGCAAAAGCTCGTCGCTGCGATGCACGCGGGCGGTGCCAAAGTCTCGATCCAGCTCGGCCATGGCGGCGGCCATACCCGCCGCGACATCTGCGGCGAGATGCCGGTCGCGCCCTCTGCGATTCCGCATCCGGTGTTCGAGACGACCTTCGAGACGATCATTCCGGAAGCGATGTCGAAGTCGCGGATCGATGACTGCATCGCGGCTTTTGCTGGTGCCGCGGCGCGGGCGCAGCGCGCGGGTTTCGATTGCGTCGAGATCCATGCTGCCCACGGCTATCTGATCTCGCAATTCCTGACGCCGTTCGAGAACCGTCGCGACGATGAATATGGCGGCTCGCTCGAAAATCGCGCGCGTTTCGGCCTTGACGTGCTGCGCGCGGTGAAAGCGGCCGTCCCCGGTGCGGGCGTGATTTTTCGTCTTTCGGTCGAGGATTATTTTCCGGGAGGCATGCCGTGGTCCGAAGGCCGGCAAGTCGCGATCTGGGCGGCTGAGGCGGGAGCTGATGCGCTCCATATCGCTGCCGGCCATTATCGTTCGCTGCCCTCGGCGGCGCGACAGATTCCGCCGATGGAATATCCCGACGGTGTATTTCTCGACTATGCCGCTGGCGTCAAAGCGGCGGTGAGAGTGCCGGTGATCGCGGTCGGCCGGCTCGGCGATCCGGCACTGGCGGCGAGTGTCGTCGATGGCGGCAAGGCCGATTTCATTGCCCTTGGCCGCACGCAGATTGCCGAGCCCGAGTGGGTAGCGAAGCTGGCGCACAATGAGCCGCCGCGACGCTGTCTGTCCTGCAACACCTGCGTCGACGAAATGCGCGGCGGCGCGCGGATCGGCTGCGTGGTGAACGGCCGCGCGGGCCGCGAGGCCTTATTCGAGGATGCGAGACCGCCGCAGGGCGAGCGCATCGCCGTCATCGGTGCCGGACCGGCCGGCCTCACCTATGCCTCGCTGGTCGCGGACGGCAGCGAGGTCACGGTGTTCGAGCGCCTGGCGCAACCGGGCGGCGCATTCCGTCATGTCGGCAAGGCGCCGTTCTTTCAAGGCGTGCCGGCGAACGAAGAATCCTTCACGCGCTACATCGATCAACTCTATCAGGCCTGTCTCGCCAAGCGGGTGCGCTTCGCATTCGGTACTGACATTGTCCACCAGCCTCATTTGCTGCAAGATTTCGATCGCATCGTGATCGCGACCGGCGCGCGCTATCGCTTCGGCCTCGGGCCGATCGCGCGGGCGATGCTGGCGAGCGGCGCGGCCCGCTGGCCGGGGATTCGCAAATTGTTTGAGCGGCCGGAATTTCGCGACTGGTTCTACTACCGCGCCCGTGCCGGAACCGCGCCTGCCTTTAAAAACCTCGCAAGGCCCGTGCAGAAAGTGATCGCGATCGGCGACGCTGTCGAAGCCGGCAAGAGCAAAGCCGCGATCTCGTCCGCTTTCGAGGCGGCATTTCTCAACGGCTAAGGCGTAGAGACGGTATCCCCGCCTTTGCGGAGATGCCGGCCTTCGGCCGTCACTTCGCCGGTTCGACGACCTTCGTGTCTTTTTTTTGCGGCGCACGTTCGCGGAAATACGGCAGCACTTCCTCGGCGATCGCTTCCATATTCGCTCGGGTCATATCGCGTGGCAGGGTGCCGAACTGCGTTTTGGTCAGGCTCGTGCCGAAGCCGGCAAGATCCTGATACTCGGCGAGCTTTTCGCGCACGGTGCTTGGCGAGCCCACGATCACGACGCCTTGCGCAACGAGATCCTCGGCCGTCTGGATCTTGCCCGCTTGGCGTCCCTTGATGGCGGCGACGCGTTTGATCGATTCTATCGTGGAATAGCCTGGCGGCAGCAGCATCTCGACCGGCATGCCGAGGAAGCTGTTGGCCAACGCTTCGAGATGCGGCTTGGCTTCCTTCATCGCCTTCGCGTCGGTCTCGGCGACATAGATCGAATTCGACCAGGCGAGCTGCTCGGGCGTCGCGGTGTAGCCGTTCTTCTCTGCCTCATCGCGGTAGGCTTGGAAGAACCGCGCCACTACGGCAATAGGCGACAAGGTCTGGCAATAGGTGTAGCGCATCTTCGCTGCCCATTGGATCGTGCTGGTCGAGCCCTGGCTCGGAATCCAGATCGGCGGATGCGGATTCTGGTAAGGCCGTGGCCAGGGATTGACGTAGTTGATCTCGAAATGGCGGCCGGCATAGCGGAATGGGCCCGGTTGCGTCCACGCCTTGATGATGAGCTCATGCGCTTCATCGAACCGCGCCTGGCTCAAGGTTGGATTGATGCCCATCGAGTGATATTCGGCCCCGATGCCGCGCACGAAGCCGGCGATGAAGCGGCCACGTGTCAGATTGTCGAGAATCGCGTATTCCTCGGCCACCGCCAGCGGGTTGTGCAAAAGCGGCAGCGCGCGGCCGAGGATCGCGATCTTGGCGTTCTTGACCGACCGCGCCAGCGCCCCAGCCAGCACACCGGGCGTCGGCATCAGCCCGTAGGCGTTCTGGTGGTGCTCGTTGAGCACCACGCCGTCGAAGCCGAGCTTGTCGGCGTATTCGAGCTCGTCGAGGTAACGATTGTAGAGCTCGGCGCCTTTCCTCGGATCGTATTGACTGTTGGAGAAGGTCACCCAGGCCGTGCCGTTCTTGGCGATCGCGTCGAGATCGGCGTCGGCATAGGGCATGAGATGGAAATTGAAGATCTTCATGGGGTTTCCTTCTCCCGGCGGGCAACCGCGTTACGGCTGATAACGCGGCGTCTTATGCAGGTAGAATTTGCTCATCTCGGGACGGTATTGCGCCATGATCTCCTTGTCGAGATCGGTATCCGGCTTGGCGCCGTCCGGCACGAGCGAGAAGTACGGCGTTGTCTTCGTCGCCTGCTCGAATTCGTCGTGCGCCGCCTTCAGGACATCGGGCGAGGTCATGAAGTCGAGGACCGAATCCGCCAGCGCCTTGGCGCCGGCGACTTCGCCTTTATGCGCGATGGTGCTGGTCGGCGTCACCGCGGCGACCCAATTGTGATAGGGAATGCCGGGAACGCTGGCCGGGAAGGTATAGACCACCGACGGCACGACCCATGAGATATCGCCGCTATCGTTCGACGAAGTCGATTGCGGTTTCTGGGCCACGTCGGGCTCGCTGGTCGCGAGACCGACGACCGGATACTTTTCCGCCGCCTGGAAGTCGCGCGCGAATTTCTGCTCCTCGTCGCTCCATTTCGGCAGGCCAACGGCTTTGAAATTTTTCTGCACGACCTGCGCGAGCGCCTTATTCGACAACGCGGGCCAAGCCGAAGCCTGATAGATCACGTCATGCGTTGTGCCGGTCATCAGATCGGCGCCTTTGGCGATATCGAGCAGCTTGTCGTAAGTCGCCTTGGCGTCGGGCATGTTGGCGTCGCGCACGAAGTACCAAACTTTGGTGAAATCCGGGATAACGTTTGGCTGGATGCCGCCCGCCATGATCGAGCGGTGAATGCGATACGTCGGCTTCATCTGCTGACGCAGGAAGGCGACGCCGTCATCCATCAGCTCGAGCGCATCGAGCGCGTTCTTGCCGTCCCACGGATCGACGGCGGCATGCGCCGTCTTGCCGTGGAAGGCGAATTGCACGCCGATCGCGGCGTAATTCTGCAAGCCATAGCCCGTGCCGAAATTCTCGCCGATATGGAGATAGATGTTCGCGTCGACATCCTTGAACGCGCCGGAGCGGACGATGAAGGGGCGGCTGGCGATCTCCTCTTCGGCGGGGCCGAAATTGACCGCGATCGTGCCGGGCAAGTGATACTTGTCCATGACCTGTTTCACCGCGAACGCTGCGGCCGTAGCGACGCCGCCATGCGTGTTGTGCCCTTCCATGTGGCCCGGAGCGCCCGGCACCATCGGCTTATGCTCGAATTCGAGCGGCGTTTGGTTGCCGCCGGGCAGGGCGTCGATCTCGCTTTCAATCACGATATAGGGATGACCCGAGCCATAGGTCGCCCAGAAATTCGTCGGCATGCCGGCTTGGCCGAGCTCGACCTTGAAGCCGGCGGCTTCCATCGTGTCCTTCAGGAGCTTCGTCGCCTCGAACTCCTGCATGCCCATTTCGCCGAAGTAATAGATCGAGTCGCCGATATCCCAGATCGTCTGCGCGTTCTTGTCGACGACCGCGTTGGCATCCTTCTTTTGCTCATCCGTTGCCGCTCGCGCGCCGACCGGCGTCATTGCAAGAAGCGCCGCGAGCGCCGCGCCACCGAGCAGTATATGTTTCATTTTCTTCTCCCCTCTTGGTTATTCGGCGGCCGCGACATCGCGCCCCGAAATCGCACTATCCGGAAACTCTTCTTTGAGGCGCGGATAGACCTCGCGCGCAAAACAGCGAATGCCGGCGACGGTCTCCTCGTGCTCGAGATGCCCCGCCTGACCCATCAGCAACAGATTCCCGAAGCCGCCGACATGGTGGTAGAAGGCCTTGATCTGCTCGAACACATTGTCGGGTGTGCCGCAGAACATCGTGCCGTTGGCGATCGCGCCATCGACCGTCGTGTTGGCGCCGAAATTGCCGAAGCCGCCGCCCGCTGCGTCGCCCAGCATCATCTTTACATTGAGCGCGATCGGGCTGTAGCCCGCCGGATTGCGGAACCAGGGCGAGACTTTGTTCGCGGTGATGTACCAAAGCAGCTTCTCGGCGCCGGCGCGCGCTTTGGCGTCGCTATCGGCGACATAGACCATCGCCGCATATGCTAGGCGGTTGACCGGTACGGCCTGGCCTTTGCCGGCATCGCGCCAGCCTTTGCGATAGGAATCGTAGATCGCAGGCGTGCCTTTGAAGCCGGTCAAGAACGTCGCCTGGATATAGCCATGCGCGCCAACTTGGCTGGCGCCGCCGGGGCTTGTAGTCGAGACCCAGATCGGCGGATGCGGTGATTGATAAGGCCGCGGCCAGATATTGATGTTGCGGTGATGAAAGAAGCGGCCCTCGAAGCTCGTCGGTCCGTCGTTGCTGGTCCAAGCTTGGACGATGAGGTCGAGCGCTTCCCAATGCCGCTCGTTCATGCGCACGGGATTGCTGTTGGCCGGCAGGATCTCCGTCGGAACACCGCGCACGAAGCCAGCCTCCAGTCGGCCTTTCGACAGCACGTCGATTAGCGCCATCTCCTCGGCGACGCGGACCGGCTGACGGCGATTGGCGATTGGATTGCCGAGGATCAACAGCCGCGACTTGTGCGTTAGTCGTGCCAACGCTGCGAGCACCAGCGGCGCCGCCGGGTCGACGCAGGTCGCCGTCTGATGATGCTCGTTGAGCATGATGTTGACGCCCTCCTCCTCGGCGATCTGCCATTCGCTGAGGAAGCGGTCGTAAAGCTCGGCGCCTTTCTTGGGATCGTAGAGCCGATTCGGCAAGGTGACGCGGATCGAATCGAATTGATCTTGCGGCGGCAGGAAGGGATAGGCGTTCTCGCTGAAATGCCAGGCGCGCACGGTCAGGCTCCTTGGCCAAGGAAAGCGGCGAGGGACGCGGCAAAGGCCTGCGGCTGCTCGATATGCGGCAGATGGCCCGCCTCGGCGATTGTCGCGATGCGCGCACCGGGCACGAGCTTGGCATAGCGCTCGAGATACTCGGCCGACACCAGTCCATCGCTCGCGCCGCGCATGAACAGGACAGGCATGGCCAGGCGATGCAACCGGTGCATCAGCTTCGGATTGTGCATGTATGGCTCCCATACAAGCAGCGCGAGCGTCTCGTTGTTGCGCGCGATGACGCGCATCTGCTCTTCCGAGAGCTTGGTGAGATCGATTTTCGCTTTCGCGGGATCGTGGAAGCGCATGCGGTCGAGCGCATCGGTCGAATGCGCGAAGATGTCGGGAATATCGAGCTGCTTCGGTCCGCCGGTCTTCACGCCGACCGGACCGATCAACGCGAGCTTGTCGAAGCGTGCCGGCGCTTTGGTCGCCATCTCCGCCGCGATCCAGCCGCCGATCGAGGCGCCGACCACCGTCACGCGCTGCAGCTCCAGCCGGTCGATCAGCTCGAGATAGACATGCGCGATGTCGTCGATGCTATCGATCCAATCGGGCAGGCTCGAATAGCCGAAACCGGGATGTGAGGGCGCGATGACGCGATGGTGCGCAGCTAGCAGCCCGACGAAAGCATCGTCCGGCGAAAACCCCGCGCCACTATGCAGAAAAAGCAACGGCGAGCCCGAGCCGCTCTCCTGGAGATCGAGTTCGACCTCCCCGAGTTTCAGCATTTGCCGCTTCACGCGTGCCTCCGATTTTTGTTCGGACCACTATTTCATCGTGCGGCGTTGGAGGCAAGGCTGGGCGGTGCCAGGTCCGAGATTTCAGTCACGAGTTTCTGGAGGATCGCATCGGCGAAATTGTCATAGCTATCGATGCTGATGACGAAGGCGCCGGGCCCGCCGATAACGCTGCTGCGGTAATACGTGTCGAGGCCCGGCTCGATCCAGGTGATGGGCAGGCCGTTGATGGTGATCCCCTGCTTGACCGCTTCGTCGCGCGCTGTCTCGGCGAGGCGTCCGGCATTGTTCGAGCCGTCACCCGAAATATCGATGACGCGCCTTGTTCCGCGGAACGGGCTCGTCGCCAGCATCGCGACGCCCGTATCGATGGCGCCGCTGAGCGAGGTGCCGCCCCCGTAAAGCCGCCGCCGGCCCGCGTCGATCGCATCGGCCAGCGCCTGCGCCGAGGCGGCGTCGGAAACGCGCGTCCAATCGATCACCTGGATATGGAGGCTGGGTCCGGTCCATTGCACCATCGCCACCGCGATCGCGTGATCCGCGCCCGCCGTGATCGCCTCGATCACCTGGCGGCTGCGAAAGGCCTCCGCGTATCCGTGTTTCTGCAGATCGAAGCGTGTCTGGTTGACGCTGCCCGAGGCATCGACCGCGAGGACGAGGGCGAGATCGACCGGCGCTCCCGATCCCGACGGGGCCGGCACTTGGGCGCGCGCGACGGTCCCCGCGAAGACGAGGGCGAAAACCAGTAGGGCGGCGAGGTCGAAAGCCCTAAGCTTCATGCTGCGATATTAGACCCGTGGCGGGAGGACAGCGATGGGCGAAGAAATCGGCTTTGTCGGTCTCGGCAATATGGGTGGGCCGATGGCCAATCGCCTGATCGATGCCGGCCATCACCTCGCGATCTACGACATCCGCGCGGAAGCGATGGCGCCGCTTGTTGCGCGGAGCGCCGTGCGGATGAATTCGTCGCGCGCTGTCGCCGATGCCACGGATATCGTCTTCTTCAGCCTGCCTGAGCCCAAGGACGTCGAGGGCGAGGCGCTCGGCGCGGCCGGCATCGCCGCGGGAAAGCGCACCAAGATATTCGTCGATCTGTCGACGACCGGACCGCGTACCACGGCGCGCGTGGTCGCGGGCCTGAGCGAGCGCGGCATCTCGATTGTCGATGCGCCGGTCTCGGGCGGCGTCGCCGGCGCGAAGAAAGGCACGCTTGCGGTAATGGCCTCGGGCTCGCTTGGACTTATCGAGCGCATACGACCGTTGCTCGCGGTCTTCGGCAAAGTGTTCCATGTCGGCGAGAGGCCGGGCATGGGCCAGGCGATGAAGCTTTGCAACAACATCCTCTCCGCGACCTCGATGGCGGTGACGGCCGAGGCGATGGTGATGGGGGTTAAGGCTGGGCTCGACCCAACGCTGATGCTCGAGATCATCAATTCCGGAACCGGTCGTAACACCGCGACGGAGACGAAATTTCCGAATGAGGTGATCACCCGCCGCTTCACCCAAGGCTTCTATACGGGGCTCATGTACAAGGACGTGCGGCTTTGCCGCGAAGAGGCCGAGGCGCTGCAAGTGCCGATGTGGGTCGGCAGTGCGGTGCGCATGATGTGGCAACTCGCCAATAGCGAGCTCGGGCCGCGGTCCGATTTCACCGAGATCGTTCGCGTGATCGAAGATTGGGCCGGCGTCGAAGTGAAGGCGGGGAATTAGCGGAGACGGCAATGGAATACGAGGTCTACGCCATCCGCTATGCGCATCACCAGCGGCGCGCGGCGGAGAATTTCATCGGTGGCGATCCGCACGACACGCCGATGCCCCTCGACTATTTCATCTGGGTGATCATCGGCGGCGGCAGGACCTACGTGGTCGACACCGGTTTCGGCGCAGAACAGGCGCGGCTGAGGAAGCGCGAGTTGTTGCGCTCGCCTGCCGAGGGACTGAAGGCGATCG
The DNA here is from genome assembly GCA_036490955.1 of Allostellaceae bacterium. Classification (GTDB taxonomy): domain Bacteria; phylum Pseudomonadota; class Alphaproteobacteria; order ATCC43930; family CGMCC-115725; genus CAIKMD01. The sequence continues at coordinate 18,980 of DASXCX010000321.1, forward strand.
GCGTCGATCCGGTCAAGGTCGACGACGTGATCATTACCCACATGCATTACGACCACGCCGGCGGTCTCGATCTCTTCCCGAACGCGGCTTTCCATATTCAAGATCGCGAGATGGTCTTCGCGACTGGCCGGCCGATGTGTCATCCCGCCTTCAGCCATTCGCTCGCGGTCGACGACGTGATCGGCATGGTGCGGCGAGTATTCGCCGGCCGGGTCTGCTTCCATGACGGTGATGAAGAGATCGCCCCCGGCCTTAGCCTTCATTTCATCGGCGGGCACACGATGGGGCTGCAAAGCGTGCGCGTGATGACCAAGCGAGGTGCGGTGGTGCTTGCTTCGGATGCGGCGCATCTTTATGCGCATCTCGAAGAAGGACGTGCCTATCCGGTCGTCTACAATGTCGCCGACATGCTGGAAGGCCATGCGACCTTGCGGCGGCTCGCATCCTCGCCGCGGCATATCGTGCCGGGCCACGATCCGCTGGTCGCGAAGCTCTATCCGGCGGCGCGCGCCGATCTCGTCGGTGCCGTGATGCGGCTCGATGTTGAACCGAAGGCTTAAGCCGCGAGGCTTTTCGACGCCATCTCGTAAGTGTTCTTGCTAAGCGCCGGCAGCGCCAGAACGCGTTCGATCTCGCGCTTCATCAACGCCTGTCGTCCCGGATCATGGCGTCGCCATTGACCGAGCGGCTGGATCAGCCGAGACGCCATCAGTGGATTGAGCTTGTCGAGCGTCACCACCTGATCGGCAAGGAAGGCGTACCCTGCGCCGCTCGCATCGTGGAAGCGCAGTTGATTGGCCTGCGTGAAGGCGCCGACCAGCGAGCGCATGCGATTCGGGTTCTTGATCGTGAAAGCCGGGTGGTGCGTCAACTCCTTGACGCGCGCCAAGGTGCCCGGCAAGGACGACATCGCCTGCAGGCTGAACCATTTATCGACGACCAGTTCGTCGCCCTTCCAGCGCTCAAAGAAGCTCGCGAGAGCCTCGGCGCGGGCCGGCTGGTCGAATTCATTGAGCACTGACAGCGCGGCGAGCACATCGGTCATGTTGCTGGCGGTGTCGAATTGCGCCTTGGCGCGCACGATATCGCCATCGCCGAAAGCGAGGTAGCCCAGGGCGACATTGCGCAACGTGCGCTTGCCGATCGCCGCGCCGTCGGCGCTGTAAGGCCCACGATCGGTCAATCGGTCGTAAAGTGCAGCGAAATCGCCGGCGAGCGCCGCCCCGATCTGCCGCCGCGCCAAGGCGCGCGCCGCATGGATGGCATCGACATCGACGACATCCATCTGATCGGCGAGAAAGGACTCGGACGGCAGGCTGAGCTGTTCCGCCGCGTAGGCCGGATCGCTATCGGCCGCGGCGAGGGTACGGTGCATTTGGTCGAGCAGCGCGGCGTCGAGCGTAAGCGTGTCGCCGCGACGATGCGCCGCGACCATGTCGATCAGTAGATGCGTCGCGACTTGTTGCCCGGCTTCCCAGCGCGCGAACGGATCGGTGTCGTTGAGCGCGAGGAATTGCTGGCGCTCGAGCGGGATATTTTTCAGTTTCACCGGCGCGGAGAAGCGGCGCAGCAGCGATGGCGTCGGCTTATTCGGCACGTCGACGAAGCGGAAGGTACGCTTGCCTTCGCCAAGCACCAGCACGCGCGTGCCCAGCGTCGCTTTGCTCTCGTCTGCCAGCCGCGTTGCCTGCTCTTTGCCGTCGGCGCCGATCAGCCCCATCGCGATCGGCACGACCAGCGGCTGCTTCTCGTTCTGGCCCGGGGTCGGCGGCGTTGCCTGCGACAGTGTGAGCTCATAGGTCTTGGCCGTGGCGTCGTAACGATCCTCGACCGAGATTTCTGGCGTACCAGCTTGCTTGTACCAGGCGAGAAAATGCGAGAAATCGGTTCCATTGGCGTCGGCCATCGCGGCGACGAAATCCTCGATCGTCACAGCATGGCCATCATGGCGCTTGAAGTAGAGGTCCATGCCTTTGCGGAAGCCGGCTGTACCGAGCTGCGTCTCGATCATGCGCACCACTTCCGCGCCCTTGTTATAGACGGTCGCGGTGTAGAAATTGTCGATCTCGATGTATTGGGCCGGCTGTACGGGATGGGACAATGGCCCGGCATCTTCCGGGAATTGCGCCGCGCGCAGCCGTCGCACATCGCCGATGCGTTTCACCGCGCGGCTGCCCATATCGGCGGAGAACTCCTGGTCACGATAGACGGTGAGACCTTCCTTCAGCGAAAGCTGGAACCAGTCGCGGCAGGTGATGCGATCTCCCGTCCAATTATGGAAATATTCGTGGCCGATCACCGATTCGATGCCCTGGAAATCGACGTCGGTCGCGGTCTCCGGCCTTGCAAGCACGTATTTCGTGTTGAAGATGTTGAGGCCCTTGTTCTCCATCGCGCCCATGTTGAAGTCGCTGACGGCGACGATGTTGAACACGTCGAGATCGTAGGCAAGGCCGAATTTCTCCTCGTCCCAACGCATCGCGTGCTTCAGCGACTCCATCGCGTGCGCGCATTTGTCCTCGTCGCCGCGCCGTACCCAGATGGCGAGCGGTACGATCTTGCCGGTGTTGGTCTTGAAGCTGTCGCGGAACGACACGAGATCGCCGGCGACGAGCGCGAAGAGATAAGACGGCTTGGGAAAGGGATCGACCCATTTCGCCCAGTGCCGGCCGTTGCTGCTTTCGCCTTGATCGGCAGGGTTGCCATTCGACAGCAACACGGGATAACGCGTCTTGTCGGCGAGAATGGTCGTGGTGAAGCGCGCCATCACATCCGGCCGATCGAGAAAATAGGTGATGCGGCGGAAGCCTTCCGGCTCGCATTGAGTGCAGAAATTACCGCCGGATTTGTAGAGGCCGGACAGCACCGTGTTGTTCTGCGGCTCAATGCGTGTCTCGATGTCGAGGGTGAATTCGTCCGGCACCGAGGCGATGGTCAGCGCTTCGTCGTCGACGACATAGCGGTTCGGCCCCAACGCCTCGCCATCGAGCGCGAGCGAGACCAACTCGAGCTCGCGCCCATGGAGCTTCAGGGGTACAGCAGGCTCGCTCGACGCGGGATTACGCCGCACCGATAGCCGCGCCTTGACGCCGGTCTTCTCTTCGCCGAGTTCGAAAACGAGATCGACGGCGTCGATGAGGAAAGACGGCGCCTGATAGTCGGCGAGGCAGATCGGCTGATGGGGGGCCAAATCACGCGAGGCATCGGGCATGGGAATTCACCAGGGATATGGGCAAGGGCGGAGCTTAGTCCGTGCGTGGCGGAAGTTGAAGGCGCGCCGGGCGGGACGCATACTCGCTCCATAAAATAGAGGGCGCCATGAAGTTCAATTTCTTTCATCTCATGCCGTGGCCGGACTATCCGCGCGAGCCGCAGGAATGGCCGGTCAGCAACAGGGAATTCGACGCCGAGCGCGGCCGCCAGCTTTATTCGGATTACATCGACACGATGGCCTATGCCGAGGAATGCGGCTTCGATTCGGTCGGCTGCAACGAGCACCATTTCAGCCCCTACGGCCTGATGTCGAACCCGAACCTGATCGCGTCGTCGCTCGTTTATCGCACCAAGCGCGTCAACCTTGCGATCCTCGGCAATCTCGTGCCGCTGCTCAATCCGATCCGTGTCGCGGAAGAATATGCGATGCTCGATGTGATGTCGGGTGGCCGGGTACTCGCCGGCATGATGCGCGGCATCCCGCACGAATATATCGCCTATAACGTGCCGCCATCGGATTCGCGCGCGCGGCTGCGCGAGGCGGTGGCGCTCATCATCAAGGCTTGGACCGAGCCCGAGCCGTTCGGCTGGGAGGGTGAGTTCTATCAATTCCCCTCGGTCTCGATCTGGCCGCGGCCTTATCAGAAGCCTTATCCGCGGCTCTTAATGTCGGGCACGAACGAGGAATCGGTCGAGTTCGTGGCCGAGCACCGCGCTAAGCTCGGCATCGTGCTGATCGCCGATCTCAACGTCGCGCGCGGCAATATCGATCACTACTATAAGACCTCGCGTGCTTACGGCTGGGAGCCCACGCCGGAGGATATCCTCATCGGTCACCACACCTGCATCGCCGACTCCGACGAAGAGGCGCGCGAACACATGTGCAAAGGCCTCGACTATTTCCATCACATCCTGATGCGGCCGCAGCGCAGCGCTCAGCAGCTCGTCATTCAGAAGACGCGCTATTACCAGCGCGAAGGCTCGAGCGACCGGTTCGAGGCGCGGCTCGCGACCTTGCGCGCGCGCAGCATGGAAGAGCAGATCGAATCCGGCTCGATCTATTGCGGCAGCCCCGAGACGGTGATCGCGCAGATCAAGCGCGTGCACAAGGCGCTCGGCCACGGCGTCGAGCAGTTCACGATGAAGGTCGGCAACATGCCCGACAAAGTCGTGCGGCGCGGCATGGAATTGTTCCGCGAGCGGGTGCAGCCCGCGCTCAAGGACCTGTGAAGGAGCGCGATATGGCATTCGAGCGCAAGGAAACCCGAACCGGCTCCGGTCCGATCAGCTATTTCGTCGGCGGCCAAGGCGAGCCGCTGCTCTACCTTCATCCCGCCGCCGGTATCGGCATCAGCGCGCCGATCGAGGCGCTGGCGCAGAGCCGTACCGTCTATTTGCCGGTGACCCCGGGCTTCGACGGCACAGCGTCGCACGACTCGATCAGATCGATGGAGGCGTTGGCTGATGTCGCCGCGTCCTTCATCAATGTCGCGATCGGCAAGCGTTGCGACGTGATTGGTGCCTCCTTCGGAGGGTGGGAAGCGCTCTGGCTCGCGGTGAAGCATCCCGACAAGATCGATCACCTCGTGCTCGAAGCGCCGGCCGGTGTGCCGGCGGGCGGCAAGGGCGGGCTGCCGAGCGATCCGGCCGAACTCCGCCGGAAGCTCTTCGCCTATCCGGATCGCGCCCCGCCGATGACCAAACCCATGGAGCATATCCACGGCAACCGCCGCATGCTCGATCATTACGGCGCGGTGTCGCTGGCCGATGGTACGCTGTCGGGCCGCGTCGCCGAGATCAAGGCGCCGACGCTCATTCTCATGGGCACGAAGGATGAGATCATCCCGCCCGAGACCGGCCGCTATCTGAAAGGCGCGATCGCCGGCTCGCATCTCGCCTATGTCTACGACGCCGCGCATGTGCTCGAATCCGATCAGCCGGGTCGGCTGTTGCGTATCGTTTCGTCCTTTCTCGAGCGCGGCGAGGCTTATATCGTCAATTGGGGCTCATCGAGCGCTTCCGCCGTGCCCGGCGGCGTGCGCCGCTAAACGGAGAAACGATCATGGATTCGCCGGCCACCGGCCATATCGTTCAAGGCACCGAGGATATGCGTGCCCAGATCGGGGCACAGGCTGCGGTCAAAGGCCAGCCGACATTCTTCCATCTGAGCGCACAATTGCCGCGTCAAGGCCGCACCGACACGCCGATGGCGGCAACCGACCGTATGTGGGTCGTGCTCAAGACTTATGCCTCGGACGGCGAGAACGAACTGCACGCGCATCCGAACGAAGACCACGTCTTCCTTGTACTGGAAGGCGAGGCCGAGTTCTTCGGGCCGAAAGGCGAGCTGAAGCGCGTCAGAAAGCATGACGGCATCCTCTTGCCGCGCGGCACCTTCTATTGGTTCAAGGCGATCGGCGACGAACCCCTGGTGATGGCACGGATCGGCGCCGTGGTCGATGCGGCGAAAGACGCGCTCGCGCGGATCGATAGCGACGGCAGGCCGATGGACGGCAGTTCCGCCGCCAACAAGACGGTGCCGGTGATCCTCGGCGATCGCTGGTTCGACTAGAACAGCACCGCGGATCGCAGCCCGAACACGAGTGCGCTCGGCACGGGCTTGGTGGGCTGCGCGCTCAGCGGCACGTCGGCGCCGGGATGGCGGATGAATTGCAGATCCGGCTGCAGCGTCCACCACGGCGTCGCCTGCACACGATACATCACCTCGATCATGCTCTCATTGTCGCGGATCGGTGAGGCGACACCGCTGAACTGCCGCTGATCCCGATCGAGGCTACGCGCCGCGCGGCCGACCTGCGCCACCGCCATGGCGACGCCGAAGACATCGTCGCTGCGGCTGGCGATGAGGCCTTTGAAATTGACGCCGGCATCCGCGTAAAGCGTGACGAGATTACGATCGCCGAGCGGCGCAAAACCCAGCCGGAAAAAGACGCCGATATTGCGATCGGCGTCACTGTCGTGCCAGAGCTGGCGATCGGCGACGGCGTAGAAGCCAACATTGTTCCAATGCTTGCGTGTCACGCCGGTGCTGGTCGGCGCGGCGCGCGATTGGCCGTTGCTGTCGAAGCGCTCGTCATCGAAGGCGCCGCTGTGATACCAGGCGCCGAGCTTGTAAGTCGCCGGCTGACCCTCGGTGTCTTTCGCCTGGTTGACGGCATAACGCGCCTCTGCGATGACGAAGGCACCGTCGTTGAAGCGGAAGGCGGTGCCGTCGCCGTCGCGTTGCTGCGGATTGGTGAGGCCGCCACCTGCCGGATCGCCGTTCATGATCGCCGCGGCGAGCGTTATCTCTTTGGCCGGCGCATAGGCGATGCGTAGTCCTGGCGTGGCCAACGGATAGGCTTGTCCGCCGCTCGGCAGGTCGCTCGCCATGATCGCCGGCCAGCCGAACGTGCCGTTGATGAAATTGCCGGCGTAGTTGCTGGTGAAGAACTCGTCGTCGGCGGCGATCTGACCGCCGCGGATCGATAGCGCGCCATCGAAGAAAAGCTGCTCGATCCAGAGATCGAAGAGCCGCGTCGAGCGCGCCGCCTCGATATTGCTGGCGGTCATCAAATTGCCGCCGAGGTTGTTGGCCGAAAGACCGCGGCCATGCGTCTGATAGGCGTTGACGTGAAACGTGGCGTCGGACCAGCCAAGGAGCTTGTCGAGATCGAGCGTCGCGAACAGCTCGATGCGTCCATCGTAGATTGCGCCGGTCTTGGTGCCGCCGGTCATGTTGCCCAGCGCCTCGTCGATCACATCGCCGCCGAGAGCGATGCCTTTGTCTTCGAGCATGCTGCGCATGCCGCCCCAATCGCCGGTCAGCGCATCGCGAGTCGTCAGATCGCCGTCGTGAGGGGAGGCCTCCTGTGCCGCGGCATTGCCGCAGAGCGCGAGAGCGACCGCAGCCGCGGCCAGCCAAACAACCGGCACTGCCCTGCCGTCGCAAAAAGTATCAGCTTTTTGAATTGAAGGGTCCCCCCTTACGCGGCGGAACGTGGCACGGAATTGTTACGTTTCCGTGTCGGCGAGGGCGCGCAGTGGATACGCTATTTCGGGATAGCGGGTTTCGTCGTATCCATTGCCTCATAAGCAATGAGCTGTTGCGTGCTGCGCACGATATCGGCGATCAGCTCGGGATTCTGCGCTTCCTTGGTCGCGGTGACTTCGCTATGCGAGGCGGTCTGGTACTGACCGCCCAGATAGAGCGTCACCTCGATGCTGAGGAACTGATGCGCCCCCATCATCCGGTCGATCGCGGCGCGGGTGAAGCCGAAATTGCGCACCGTGCCTTGCGCCGATGCCATGTTCTTGATCGCCCATTCGATACGGTTCGGCGCGGGCGGAGCGCCCCGGGCGGCTGGGGCGAAGCGCCACGCTCCTTCGACGCCGGCATTCATCGCACCGGCAAGAAACGTGTTGAGATCGGATTCTTTGACGCTCGGCAGCGAACCTTGCCCGGCGACGACGATGGTAAGCTGCTGTGCCTGGCCCATCGCCGCCGGCGGCAGGATTATCGCCGCCACGCTCATCGCCAGCAGCCATCGAGCAGCACAGCGACGCGCGAATAAAAGCGGACTCAAGACCGATCCTCCGCGCCGAGATCGTGTCAGGCGGCGCGGTAGCCGAAGCGGCGCACCTTGTCGAGATTGCGGCCTTCGATGCGTAAGAGCCGCGTCGGACCGTCGCGGCGCGGCGAGTGCAGATCGCCCTCGTTGTAGAGATGCGCCTTGCCCGGCGTGAGCGTGTAGTTCCGGGCGAACGCCACCTTGCCCATCTTACCTTCGCCGGCGGGCTCGAGCAGCGTCCAGTCGCTCATCACCGTCTCACCCGCGACCTGGCCGTAGATTGCCCAGGCCGGACCATGATCATGCGGCTGGCTCTCGCGCGCATCGGTGTAGTTATGCGCACAAATGCAGAAGCCGAGCTCGGGATCCTCGTAGAGAATGTCGCGCTGGCCGGTGTTCGGCCCGTAATGCGCCGCGACGAAAACCTGATCCTTGCACGCCTCTTCGACCAGCGCGCAAACCTGACGGCGGCCTTCGACGCCTGGATTGGCTTGCAAGGTGCGCCGGCACTCCGCCGCGAATTGCTCGAGTGTCAAGCTCATCGAGTGTCCTCCTCCTTAGCCCCGCTGATAAGGATAGCAGCGCTCGCGTTCGAGCGTCAGGCCGAAATGATTGGCCAGCGCTTTGATGGCCTCGCCCTCGCCAGGATAGGGATCGGCATTGCCGGGCCCGACGATGATGCAGCGCGCGCCGGCATCGGTCTTGCCGCCCGGCGGCAGCATCGCCGTGACGTGTGCTTTTCCGTCCTGATCGCGCAGCGTCAGGAATAGCGGCATGGCACGCTGGATATGCGCCTTGAGGCCGATATCCTGCTCGATGAAGCTCTTCGAGGCGGGTTGATAGCTCTGTATCGCCTTCTCGCTCTCGATCCGGAAATATTTTTCGACGGCATGACGCATGAGCTGCGATTCCTGTACGGCTTCGCCTTCGGTTTCGAGCCGGAACCAGGATTTATCGTTGGGCGCATCGACGACGAAACGCATGTCTCGTGATCCCTTCGTATGCCGCGCGGGACAGGAGCGACTCTACTCCGATCCGCACAACGCGCAAAGCCTTGAAACCTGCGGCAATTGACGCCACTGCCAGTCCTATTCTATAGCGCCGCGCGACCATGGCGCATGAAATCACGTTAACATCGCAGCGCAACTTCGCGCTGCCGCGCGCAGCACTGCGCATCGTGCATAGCTCCGACCTCCATGTCGGTGAGGGCTTCACCGAGCCGCTGCACAAAGGCGACGGCACCGCTGGCTTGCGCGTCGTGCTCGCCGCGGCGCGCGCGGCGAAAGCCGATGCCGTGATCCTTGCCGGCGATACCTTCGAGCATAACCGCCTTTCGGCGGCATTGCTCGAACGCGCGGCCGCTCTGCTCGCGGACGCGGATATGCCCGTCGTGATCCTCCCCGGCAATCACGATCCGGCGATCGCGGATTCGGTGTTTCATCGCGCGATCGCCGTGCCGCGGAACGTCCGAGTCATTGGCGTCACCGACGAAACGGTGGTTTCGTTTCCCGAACTCGGCCTCGAAATCTGGGGCAACGCCCATCGCGACTATGGTGACAGCGCACCCCTGCGCGAGCCGCAGCCGCGGCGCAGCTTCTGGCAGATCGCGGTCGCGCACGGCCACTACGCGCCAGTGGCCGATCGCTCGACCAATCTCCGGCCCGGCTGGCTGATCGGCGATGACGAGATTGCGGCGACGGAGGCCGATTACGTCGCGCTCGGTCACTGGAACCGCCATGTCCGCGTCGGCGGCGACAAGGTTGCGGCCTATTACTCCGGCTCGCCCGATTATGCGCTCACCGTCAATCTGGTGACGCTGTCCCCGGTGGGCACGGTGACCGTTGATCGTGTGCCCGTGGACTGGGACTGAGAACTTAGCCACGTCATCATCGCGGATGTCCGTCGCGGGACCGCGTCAGATCTTCTCCAAGTGCGGCATGACCTCTTTGCTGAAGAGATCGAGCGAGCGTTTCGCGTCGGCATAGCTGAGCGTGCCGAAGAAGAGATAACCGATTAAGTAATTGGTCCCGAGTTCGGCCATCTCGCGCTCGATTGCGGCGCGCACGGTTTCCGGCGCACCGGCGAGGATCATCCCGTTGCCGAGACATTCCTCGAAGCTCGAGCCGCGGCGCACATTGAGCCGGGTGAGGAGATCGGAGCCGCCGGCGGCGCGCGCCCGATCGCGCAACCATTCGAGGCTATTCAAATGATATTCGAAAGCCGGCTTGGCGATGCGCTGCGCTTCGGCGTCGGTCTCGGCGACGACGATGTGGCGCAGGATGCCGATCGCGGCGCCGCCTTTGAATTCAGCCTTCGGCATCACCGCGCTGCCGCGCTTCGCCAACGCCTCTTTGAAGGCGACGATGTTGGGCTTGGCTTGCGCGGTCGGGCCGTTGGCGGTGAAATGCAGTCCTTGCTCGCCGGCCCAAATCGAGCCGATCGTGTTGGATGAACCGTACCAGAGCGGCGGATAGGGCTTCTGATAAGGCCGCATCGGCATCGGCGTCTCGCCATAGGTGAAGTATTTTCCCTGATGCGAGAAGGTGTCGTTGCTCAGCGCCGCGGTGAGGCACTCATAGGCGTCGAAGAAGATATCGCGCGAATCGGCGTGCTCGACGTGGTTGAATTTGAGCTCGAAAGGCGAGACGCCGCGGCCGACGCCGACTTCGAGCCGGCCCTTGCTCAGATGATCGAGCATGCAGATCTCTTCCGCGAGACGTAGCGGCGAATAGAGCGGCAGCAGGTAGACCAGGGGGCCGAGATGGATGCGCTTCGTGAGCCGTGCGATCGCCCCGAGATAGACGCTTGGCGCCGGCACCATGTTGAGCGGTGTGCAGTGATGCTCGGCGACATGCGCGCAATAGAAGCCGGCATCGTCGGCAGCGGCGAGGAACTCCAGCCGCTCGTCGTATTGCTGGGCGAGCGGCCGGTCGGCGCGCTCCAGATGATCGAAAAGACCGACTTTCATCGAACCTCACCTATTGGAAAAATCAGATGCGAAAGCCGCCGCGTTTGCGGCCTTCCGAGACGTCGAGGAACATATCGTTCCAGGCAAGCAAGCGCTTGGTCAACCCATGCTCGTGCGAATAGCGCAGCAGGGTGTCGATTGTCTTGATGTTTTGCTCCGTTGGCCCGTTCGCCCAGGGATCGGGCCCGAGGATGGTTTGCTGCTCTTCCCAGGCCTCGCGATACCAGGCGAGCGGCGCGATGCGCGGATTCTCCATCCGCTTCATCGCCGCGGCTTTCGCGCGCTCGAAGGCCTTGAAAAGATTGATCGCGATCCAGGGGAATTTCTCGGCGACCTCTTCGCGCAGCGCGACGATATGCATGATCGGGAAGATGCCGGTCTTTTGAAAATAGGCCTGCTCTTCAGCCTTGTGATCGGGGAAGAGCCGCGCGACGCGCTTGTCTTTCCTAATGAAAGGCTCGATCAGATCGGAATGCAGCACTGCGTCGAGCTCGCCTTCGGCAAGCATCGCCTCGACGCCCTTGTCATGCGGCAGCCGTGTCAGCTTCAAGCCGGGCGGCGGCGTGAACTCCACATCCTCGTCGATCTCGGCATACCAATCGATCGAGCGATGCGGCACGCCGTATTCGCTCTCGAGAATGCCGCGCAGCCAATTGATCGCGGTCACCTGAAAGGATTTGACGCCGATCTTCTTGCCGATGAGATCGGCCGGCTTGGTGATCCCCTTGCTCGTGTTGATGAAGGCAAAGCCGTGGCGGAAGCGGCGATGCGGGAAAACTGGAATGCCGCGAAACGGCAGGCCCTGGTCACGTGCGATGATGTAGGAGCTGCACGAGCATTCCGCGATGTCGAATTCGCGGTTGCGCAGGAAGCGCCAATGCCGGGTCGATGAATCCATGTCGATCAGCACGGTGAGATCGACACCGTCGACCGAAACCGCGCCCTCTTTGAGGCCCCGATGGATCTCGTAATCGCCGCAGGCGAGGGTGAGCTGCACGCGGCCGGTCATCGACGTCCTGCAAGCACGCGATCGATCATCTCGCCGGCGACTCCGAGGTAATTCGCTGGATCGACGAGTTTCGCCAGTTCGTCGCGATTCATGTGATTCGCTATATCCGGATCGGCGGCAAGCAGATCGAGGAAAGATTCCTTCGCGGTGATCGATTTGCGGCAGATGTCGTAGACGAGATCGTGCGCGCGCTGGCGCCCGAGCATGGGGCCGAGCCCCATCATCACCGCTTCCGAGACGATGAGCCCGCGCGTCAGGTCGAGATTGGCGCGCATCCGCTCGGGATCGACTTCGAGCCCCTCCATCAGGAAACGCGCCTGGTTGAGGGCGCCCGAGGCGAGGCAGAAAATCTCCGGTACCGAGATCCATTCGATCTCCCAGGGCCCGGTCGAGCGCTCGTGATCTTCGACCATCGCATCGAGAAGCGCCGCCACGTTCTGCCGCACCATCGAAGTGCAGGCGACGATGTAGTTGCACGAAATCGGATTGCGCTTCTGCGGCATGGTCGAGGACGAGCCGCGCCCTTCGGCGAAAGGTTCGTACACCTCCTCGACCTCGGTCTGCATCATCAGCTTCACGTCGGTCGCGATCTTGCCGAGCGTGCCGGTGACGAGGCCGAGGAAGCAGCCTGTCTCGGCGATGGCATCGCGCATCGTATGCCAGGCGATTGCGGGCTGGCCAAGGCCGAGCTCTTTCATCAGGCCCTCTTGGACCTTCAGCCCATCCTTGCCCAAAGAGGCGAGGGTACCGGCAGCGCCGCCGAATTCGCCGACCAGAACGCGCGGGCGCAGCTCTTTGAGGCGCGCCATATGCCGGTCGAAGCCCGCGAGCAAGGTCGCGGCCTTGAAGCCGAAGGTGATCGGCACGGCCTGCTGCAAGTTGCTGCGGCCGGCCATCGGCGTGTCGCGATATTTCCGGGCGAGGCCGACGAGCGCCTTGCCGATCGCCTTGAGCTCGCCCTCGATCAGATCAAGCGCCTCGCGGATCTGGAGCACGGTCGCCGTGTCGGTGATGTCCTGCGTCGTCGCGCCCCAATGGCACCATTCGCCGACACCACCCGCGCATTTCTTGACGAGCTGTTGCACGACCGGCAGCACCGGGTAGCCGATGCGCTCGGTCTGCTTTTTGAGCAGCGCCATGTCGTATTCCGCGACCTGGCAATGGCGGACGATCTCCTCGGCTGCGTCTTTCGGGATGATGCCGAGCCGCGCCTGTACCTTGGCCAGCGCGGCCTCGATGTCGAGATATTTCTGGATGCGGTTTTCGTCCGAGAAGACGTGGCGCATAGTCTCGGTCGAGAAGATGTCGCGGAAGATCGCGGAATCGAGCGCGGTGGCGGGCATGCTTGTCCTTTGCTGCCTGATCCTTTGCTATGAGCCAGCGACTTAGACGAGGCCGGTGGCGTCGCGCAAGCTCGGCCAGAGGTCGCCGATCAGGGATTGCGGCCAAGGGAGGGCGAAGATGCGATCGAAGACGAGATAGATCGCGATCGTTGCTACCGTGGCACAGGCTGTGGAAAGCCACCAGCGCTCGGCGAATTCGAAGCGCATCAGCAGGACGGTCAGCGCGCAGAGGGCGGGCAGTAGTCCGATACCCGCGCTGACGATGAGGAAACCGACCAGCCACGCGAAGCAGCGCACGCCGCGCAGCTCGATCGCTTTGGTGAAGACCGGCATCGCTTCATGCGTGGCCGCGCTTGCTTCTGATGGCGCTTCGGCCGGGCCGGTGAGCTTGGCGGCGGGATCGCCGAACACCTCGGTCAGCATGTTGAGCGCAGCGAAAAACAGCGCGATGTAGCAGGAAGCACCGGGCACGAATTTCGCCGCCGGTGGCCAGACGCGCGAGAACCACATCGCGACGAGGATGGTCGCGATGATGGCGGTGCTGAACCACGCGTCGCGGCCGAAACGCAAAGAGGCGACGCGGAAATCGCGGAACGCCGCGACCGTGCCGGTGAGATGCTTCTTCATCGGCGGCAGTACGACCCAGAGGCAGAGGGCGAAGACGACCAGCACCACAGGCCGGAGCGCCCAGGCGGCCCCGTAGATTTGCGTCGAGATAAAGAAATAGCGCTCGAAGATGCCGCCCAGGACGAATCCGAGGATCAGCGGCGGGCGCGGCCAGCCAAGATGCTTCATGATCCAGCCGAGCGCGCCGAACAGCACCAGCGAATAGAGATCGCCCCACGCCTGCGAGCCTTCGAAGGCACCGAGGAAGATCACCATCAGCACCAGCGGCACGAGCAGTGCGGCGCGCACCATGGCAAGCCGGGCAAAAAGCCCGCTCGCGGCGATGCAGATCACCGCGCCCATCACATGCGAGAGCGTCAGCGTCCAGATGATTGAATAGGTAACGTCGAGATGCTTGGTCAGCATCTCGGGTCCGGGAACAAGACCATGGATGAGAAAGGCCGAGAGCAGCAGTGCCATCGACGCGCCGGCGGGCACCCCGAAGGCGATCGTCGGCACCAGATGCCCGCCTTCCTTGGCGTTGTCGGAAGCGATGGCCGCGATCACGCCGCGGATATCGCCCTTGCCGAAATTCTCGGTATTCTTCTCGGTGCGGATGGCATGGCCGTAGGCGATCCAGTCGATCACTGCCGCGCCCAGTCCAGGCACCGCGCCAAGGAACGCGCCCAAGGTCGAGCAGCGGAGGATCAGCCACCAATTCTTCACCGCATCATGCCAGCCTTGCCACTGGCCATGAAGGTCGATGCGCGCGCCGTTATCGGGGCTGGCGATCGCGCTGCGCGTCGCCGCCATGTCGATGAGTTCGGGAATGGCGAAAATGCCGAGCGTGAACGGCACCAGCGGCAGCTTGTCCCAAAGATAGAGCGAGCCGAAGGTCCAGCGCAGCGTGCCGGTTTGCGCGTCGCCGCCGATCATCGCCAGCATCAAGCCGAGGCCGGCAGCGGTGAGGCCCTTCAAGGGCGCTTTGCCCGAGAGCACGGCGACCATCGACAGGCCGAAGATGCAGAAAGACAACAACTCGGGCGAGGCGAGGTAGAGCACCACCGGCCGCAGCACCGGAATCGCGAGAGCGAGGAGGATGGCGCCGAAGATACCGCCGATCAGCGAGGCGCCGTAGCCGGCGCCAAAAGCCCGCGCCGCCTGGCCCTGGCGGGCGAGCGGGTGGCCGTCGAGGATGGTCGCCGCGGCGCCGACCGTGCCGGGCACGCCGAAGAGCACGGCGGGGATGAGATCGGAAATCGTCGTCACCGACGCCATGCCCAAGAGCAAGGCGAATGCCGAGAATGTGTCGAGGTGATAGGTGAAGGGGATGAGAATGGCGAGGCCGACCACACCGCCGAGTCCCGGAATGACGCCGAGGCTGAGGCCCAGAACCACGCCCGCAGTCATGATCGCCAGGCGCTCCGGCTCTAAAATGAGCAACAACGCCTGCCACGCGGCTTCCCACATACCGGAACCTTGCCTCCCTTAGGGCGCTACTAAGCCTTGTAAATGCGCCGCGGTCAACTTGCGGCGGCGGCCTGCGTAAGCGGCATCGCCGCCTCGGTCGTCGTGAGACGAAACGCCGCGCAGGCCATTCCGCGCGCTAGCGTTTATGCGCGGAAAGCCAGGCGATGACATCGCTCGCGCTGCGGTCCGGCGGGAAGACCGGATAGAAGACATGCGTCACGATCCCGTCATCGATGACCAGCGTGAAGCGCTTCAAGAGCTTCATGCCGTTCGTCTCGAAGGTCGGCAGCGTCATTGCGCGCGTGAGTTGCAGGCTCTCGTCCGAGAGAATGGCGAAGGGAAGGTGGAGGCGCTCGGCGGCTTCGCGCTGATAGGCCGGATCCTGTGTCGATAGGCCGAAGAGCTGCGCGAGGCCTAGCGCTTTCAATTCGGCGGAATGGTCGCGGAACGAGCAGCTTTGCGGCGTGCAGCCGCGCGCGCCGGGAATCATGTCCCAGCCCGGCGGGTTATCGATGCCGGGTCGCCCCGTGCGTGGGTAGGCGTAGACGATCGTGCGGCCGGTAAGCGCCGCGAGATCGACGCGACGGCCATCGGTCGCCGGCATGGAAACCGGAGCGATCTTTGCGCCGAGGAGGTGACGCGTCGCTCCATCGTCGATGGGCGCCGGGATGGTCGACCAATCCGGAGCGTCAACCGACGTTTTTAACTCGGTCATGTTTCGACCTCGCGACCTCGTAACGATTCGCATATGATAGGACCGTTGGCGCTTGAGAGCGTCCCTTTGAGCCCTCAGCATCCGGCAACGCGTGTCGTACGGCCTCGCGGGCGTCCTCTTAAACGTCTGCGCACCGGCATAGTTATTGAGATTGGTGGCTGTGAAACCGGGGGCAGGCGGCATGAACCTCGATCTTGGCGTCTTGAAGCTCGATTGCCATTTGAAGGTCCGATCCCTTGATTGGCGCCTGTCACCAAGGCAACGCGCTGGTTATGCGTAGCGGCTCTACATAGAAATGATAGCGCGGCGCGCGTTACCATAACGGACGCCGCGGCATTGTGCCGGGGACGGTTCAGTCGTTACCGTTTGAAATCATCGTGGGTAAAGACCCAGACGAGCTGCCGGTCCTAATCGAGGTGTTCTCCGACTATTTGTCACCGCACATTAATCTTGGTGACCGAACCGCCGGCGGCGGTAAGGGTAGCGTTGTGGATTGTGAGGGGGGCATCGCCGATCGAAATGACCTGTAAGGTGGCCGTCTTCAGGCCGGAGACGAAGCCCGGCGGCGGCAATGCTTGCGTGCATTTCGCCTTCTTATTGGGACGGACGAAATCGATTGGCTCACCTTTTTGTGTGGGTTCGAAGGCGGCGTTGGACCCGTCCAACGACAATGTCCCGCTGGCCGTTTGCACTTCGATCCGCAGCACATCCAAAGGCTGTTCGAACGAGGTATAAAAGATCGCCGAGCAGAACTGCGGTGCGGCGATATCTTGCGAAGCGCGCGTCAAAATCGTTAGCGAAATTTTTTTCGGCAAGACGAAGAAAGCCACATTGAAAGATTTGTCGAGTAGGACTTCGCCTGGACCAAGTGTCGGTGCCATGTTTGCTTGTTCGCTGCTGCAGGCCGCGAGCGCCATCGTCGAGGCGAGCGTCAGCGCATGAATTGCTCGGCCGAATGTGATCAAACGCATCCCCCTAAAATGTCCTTCGAGTCCCTATCTTAAAGAACGCCCCCGAGCCGCTACGCACATTACGTTTGGATTATGACGATCGGATGAAGCAGCCTGCGCGAGATGCGGCGGCCGCTTTATCGCTTGAAATCGTCGTTTGTGAAGAGCGAGATCAGCTCCAGGCCTTCCTTCTTAAGATTGTCGCGCGCGCCTTCGAGGCGGTCGACGATGGTGACGATCTTCTCGACCCTGCCGCCCTGATCGCGCACGGCTTTGACCGCCTTCATCGCCGAGCCGCCCGTGGTGGTGACGTCTTCCAGGACGATCACCTTGCTGCCGGGAGCGAAATTGCCGTCGATCAACTTGGCGGTGCCGTGATCCTTCACCTCTTTGCGCACGAAGAAGGCGTCGAGCCGCCGGCCGTGCTCGTTACTCTTCATCGCGATCGCGAGCGCTATCGGCACGGCGCCCATTTCCAAGCCGCCGACTGCTTTGATTTCGCTTTCGTTGGCGAGGAGATCGCAGAGAAGCTCGCCGACGAGCGAGGCGCCTTCCGGATCGAACATCGTCTTCTTCATGTCGAAGAAGTAGCCGCTG